>DATJIG010000128.1:0-2691 GCA_035493495.1 Alphaproteobacteria bacterium | reverse complement strand
GTCGCGACCCGAAGGGGAAGCGCCGTTGCCTTACTCAATCCACCGCGCCGGTGTCCCGGTTGTCGGGGGCCTCTCGCGGTTTCATCGCTTCACTCGACGGGGCGCTAGGCCTAATAGCTCCCGGCCGCTTGTCGCGACGCGGTCACCATGCGCGCGCGAAAAACCCCGCGCAAGGGGGCTGTGGAAAGTCTGGAATCGCTGAAGCGGTTCAAAGGCTCATTCGTCATGCCCGCGAAGGCGGGCATCCAGAGCCGTCAGATTCCGTGCAGCCGCCCTGGACTCCCGCTCTTACGGGCGGGTTGCACCCCGCCCGTTCTTAAAAGAGGGGCGCGGGAGTGACGAGAACTGAAACTCGTGGGTCCTCGCCCTTCGGCGAGGATGACGAAGACAGCCCCCCTCACCTGCCCTCTCCCCGTCGGGGAGAGGGAGACTCGGGGGTGTCTGCCCCCTACACGCCGCCGAGCAGCTTCGAGTAGGCGTCGACCAGCCCCTCGAACTCGGCGATGCACTGCCGGGTCGGCGCGATCAGCTTGCGGCGGCGGTCGTCGGGCGACGAGCGCCACTCGAAGTAGCCGCGCGCCTCGGCGCCGTTGATGATCTTTCGGACCGTGTCCTTCGAGATCTTCACCTCGGTGATGCAGTCCTTGAGGCTCGGCAGCTTGCCGACGTAATGCCCGCGCATGACGATCATCCACAGCACGCTGTGATGCACCGTCTGGCGGAAGTAGCGGAACAGCTCGCTGGTCGGCTTCGCCCGATGCTTGGCGATCCGGAACTCGGCGTAGGCGAGATAGGGATTCACCGGAAGATCCCGTCGCTACTTCGGCATCAGCATGTCGGTGACGAGCTTGATCAGCTCGACGTAGCTGCGCACGAGCCCGTAGCCGATGGCGCCGACGACAATGCCGGCGAACAGCCACAGCGCGCTGGCGCCGGCGAGGATCGCCAGCACCGCGCCCGCAACCGGCGCGGCGGCGGCGACGAGCGCCACCGCCTGCGCGTGATCGAGCAGGAAGCTGAGAGTGGGATATTCGTTCATCGCGCCCTGCCCTAAGACGGCGGCATCAGCTCGCGGGCGCGGTCCATCACCGCCGGCGAGACGTCGAAGATCTTCTTCACCATGTCGGCGATGACCTCGCCTTCGATCGGATCGACCTCGAGCTTCTGCTGTTCGAGCGAGCGCTTGAAGTCGGGATCCTTCATCGTCTCGCGGAACGCGGCGCGGATCGCCTCGACGCGCTCCTTCTGCACGCCCGGGCCCATGAACGTGGGATAGCCCGTCGCCGTGGTGCCGAAGATCAGGCGCATGAGCTGCTTGTCCTCGTCGTTGCGGGCGAGGTCGCCCAGCACCGGAACATCCT
Source organism: Alphaproteobacteria bacterium (assembly GCA_035493495.1). Lineage (GTDB taxonomy): Bacteria > Pseudomonadota > Alphaproteobacteria > SMXQ01 > SMXQ01 > DATJIG01. The sequence continues at coordinate 1,330 of DATJIG010000128.1, read as the reverse complement.
TGGGCACGTTGGGATTGCGCTCGACGCTCATCTGGATGAAGACCGTGACGGTGTGGTCCTTGACCCAGTTGGCGGTGCCACCACTGTTCAGGTTGCCCCAGGTCCAGCCGATTTTGCCCTGCACCTCGCCCTTCTGCATCGCGAGGTCGACTTCGCTCGAGCTCTTGTAGCCGGTGATCACCTTGAACCTGGTGCCGAGCAGCTTGTTGAGCACCACCGGGTACAGCCCGGTATCCTGGCTCGGCGCGGTGCCGCCGACGACGATCTCGTGCTTCTTCGCGTCCTCGAGGGTGCGGGCCGTCGTCCCCTTGGTCCAGTACGCGCCGACCGAGACCTCGCTCGCGGCGCTGCCGATCCAGTTGAACTTGGTCGGATCGAACTGCACCGCCGAATTGCCGAGCAACGGCTGGACGATGAAGCCGCGCGAAATCGAGCCGAGCGCGGTGCCGTCCTGCGGGGCGATCTCGTACATAAAGTTCGCGGCCTTGATGCCGCCGGCGCCCGGCATGAAACGGTAGATCACGGTCGGGTTGCCGGGGATGTGCTTGCCGATGAACTGGGCGACGGAGCGGCCGTACTGGACGACCGACCCGGTGCTGTTCTCGCCGGTGCCGCTGTAGATGTTGAACTGCTTGCCGCGGTAGAAGTCGGCAATCGGATCGGCAGCCGCGGGCGCAGCGGCGAGACCGAGGATCACCGCGCCGCCCAGCAGCGCACTCGAAAACCTGTCAGCCATGAATACTCTCCATCACAGATTCGGCAGGACCTCGCGCGCCAGCTTGATCGCGGCGGGCGGCAGCCCGGCCGCGTGCTTGACGACGCGGGTCAGTTCGTCGGCGCCGATCGGATCGACGTCGAGGTTCTGGCGCTTGGCGATCTCGAGGAATTCGGGATCCTGCATCGTCTTCGCGTAGGCGGCGCGCAGCGCCACCACACGCTCCGCCGGCACGCCCGGGCCCATGAACGACGGGTAGCCGAGGGCGGTCGGGGTGCACAGTACCTCCATCGCCTCGCGGTCCTCGGCATTCTTGGCGAAATCGAGCGCCACCGGCGCGTCGGACGGAATGCCCGGCGTCGGCGTGAGGCCGAACTGGACGACGATCGTCACCTTCTTGCTCGGCACCCAGTCGACCGTCCGGCCGCTGTTGAGCGACGTCCACGTGACGCCGATCTTGCCCTGCACCTCGCCGCGCTCCATGGCGAGGTCGACCTCGCCCGAGCTCTTGTAGCCGGTGACGATGCGGAACTTGGTGCCGGCGAACTTGTTGAGCATCGCCGGAAACACGCCGGTGTCCTGGCCGGCGCTGGTGGCGCCGACGACGATCTGCTG
>DATJIG010000127.1:0-5668 GCA_035493495.1 Alphaproteobacteria bacterium | reverse complement strand
CTTCAAGCTGAAGGAGATCCCTCCGTCCACCATCATTTGATGCCCGGTGGTGTAGCGGGCCTTGTCGGAGACCAGAAAGGCGACCGCTTCGGCGACGTCCTCGGCGGTCCCGAGCGATCCCACCGGTACGCTCCGGCTTCGGGTGTCGCGCACGTTGGGGTCGGCATAGATCGCCGCGCCCATGCCCGCGTCGATGAAGCCGGGAGCCACGGCGTTGACCCGGATGCCGTACGGACCGAGCACCAGCGCGAAATGCTGCGTCAGCAAAGCGACGGCCGCCTTCGACGTCGGGTACGCCCCCGCGTCCGGGCTGGGCGCGACCGCGTTGAGCGAAGTGATGTTGACCATCGCGCCGGATCGGCGCGCGATCATGCGACGTCCGACAGCACGCGACATGATGAAAGTTCCGACCAGGTTGACGTCGATGACCTTGCGAAAATCCGCAACGCTGTGCTCGAGCAGCGGGCCGAATCGCACGATGCCGGCGTTGTTGACGAGCACGTCGGGAGCCTCGCCGAGCGCGTCGAGCATCGCCTCGACCGCAGGCTCGTCGGTCACGTCGGTCGCGTACGCGACGGCATCGGGCAGCGCCCGGGTCCGGGCTTTCGCGCTCTCGATGTCGGTATCGATCACGGCGATACGATAGCCGTCGCGCGCAAGGCGCTGGGCGATCGCCGCCCCGATCCCGTTCGCTGCGCCGGTGACGACCGCCGTTTTCATCTGCATCGTCTTGACCTCACCGTAGTGTAGAGTTAAAGAGTATATTTATCAACGATATCGCCACGCTGCTCATCGCCAATGCAGTCTGAAACGAAGCTCGGGATCGCATGAAAACCAGCGCCAACGACGGGCCGATGTCAGGCGAGGCTTTCAAAGCGCCGCCGGCGCAGGCGCGTCCGGAAGGGATCGCCGCCGCACTCCGCGGCGGCTTCGGTGCCGAAATCAGCAGCATCGATCTGCGCCAACCGGTGTCAGAGTCGCTGCAGGAAGAGATTCTCACCGCTTTCGCCGTCCGCCATCTGCTGATCTTTCGCCGGCAGCAACTCGGCAAGGACCGCATGGGGGAAGTCGCGGCGATGTTCGGCGAAGTCGAAGGCAACGTCTTCCGCAATCCCGATGGATCGACGCTGGAAGCGATTCACCAGATCTCGAACCTCGATGCGGCAGGCCGGCCGGCGGAAAATCCCTATCTCAAGTCCAATTACTTCTGGCACAGCGACAAGGCCTACCTGCCGGTCCCCGCGCTGCTGACGATGCTTCATGCCGTCGAACTGCCTCCCTCGGGCGGGGACACGCAGTTCGCCGACATGATCGACGCCTATGCCTGTCTGAGCGACGGGATCAAGCGGCAGATCTCCACGCTCCGGGCGATCCACAGCCTCGAGTACATGCGCGTCAGCACCGATGACCGCCCGTTGACCGCCGCGGAAAGGCAAGCGGCGCCGCCGGTAGTTCATCCGTTGGTCAGAACGCATCCCGAGACGGGAGAAAAGAGCCTTTTTCTCGGCATGTATTGCTCCGGCATCGTCGGCATGGACAGCGCCGCGGGCCGCGCGCTGCTCGATCAACTGCTCGCGCACGCGACCCAAGACAGGTTTGTCTACACGCATCGGTGGAGTCCGGGCGACCTCGTCATCTGGGACAATCGCTGTCTGTTGCACCGCGCGGTAGCCAACTATGACATGGCTGCGAACAGGCGCGTGTTGTTGCGCTTGGTCGTCAAGGGTACGGTTGCTCCCTGATCGGCGAGCTGCACTGGATTCGCAGCTCGAATGAACGGCTGCCCAAGGCGCCGTCGTTCAGGCTCCACTTATTGCCGAGCCGGCATCGTCCGGCGCGGTGCTTGCAATGACACTGGAGGGCACGTCGATGAGAATCGGTAGATTCATGTTCCTCGCTGCAGGCAGCATCCTCCTGGCGGCGAGTCTGTCCGAGCATGCCGCTGCGCAGACACGAATCGTCATGGCCGGGTCGTCGTCCGGGGGCACGGCGCATCTGTATTTCGCCTCGCTTGCGCCGATGCTCAACAAATACATTCCCGGCATGGAAGCGAGCGCGCGCACCGGCGGCGCAGTGGAGAACATCGCGCTGCTCGAGCGGGGCAGCGTTCAGATCGCCGTTGCCGGCCCGGGTGATGCGCAAGCGGTGCTCGGCAAGGAAGGGCTCGCCAAAACAAGAATACGCACGCTGTTCGCGATGTTCCACATTCCGTTTCATATCGTCGTGCCGAGAGATTCGCCTATTCACTCGTTCGCCGATCTGAAAGGAAAGCGGGTATCGGTCGGCATCCGCGCCGGTGGCGAGGCCAATCTTTTTCTCCGCCTCATCGAGCTCTACGGAATGAAGGAAAGCGACTTCCACCTCGAATTTCTGGGCAAGGGCGAGGGCACGAACGCGTACAAGGATGGCGCCGTGGACGCGCTGACGTTCCTCTGCCCGCTGCCCTGCCCTGTGGTCACCGAGCTCGCGACGCATCCGCGCGGCGTGCGGCTGGTGCCTTTCTCGGACGAAGAAGTCGCCAAGATTCGCGCCAAGTACGAGTGGTACAGCCCCTACACGATCGAGAAGAGCTGGTACACCAATGCGATGAAAGACGAAGCGAAAGATACTCCGACCTTCACCGAGTGGATCTACGTCGCGACGCGCGATGACTTTCCCGAGGAAACCGCTTACCAGATCGCCAAAGTTCTTGGCGACAAGCACGACGAGCTCGCCGCCGCCTTCAAGGCTGCCAATTCATCCACCGCGGAGAACACGGCGAAATTTCCTGGCTTCAAGCTCCACCCCGGCACTGCGCGGTACCTGCGGGAAAAGGGACTGATCAAATGACGCGGAGCGGCGCGTCGACTTGAACGAGCGTCTGGTGCGAAGCGACGGCGCGCCGGCGCCGCGCGCCGCTTTCGAGCGCGCGGTAGGCGCGGTCGCCAAGGCGATCGCGCTGGCCATGGCCGCCTTCCAGCTGTTTACCGCGATCACGGTCAATTTCTCGCCGATGGTCCAGCGCAGTGTCCATCTCGGCTTTGCGCTGAGCCTCCTGTTCCTCGTCACCCCGACGCGGCCCGGCTCCGGGCGAGGCGACCTGATCGCGCGGTGCCTGGCGGCCTTCGCGAGCATCGTCGTGACGCTCTACGCCGCGGTCGAATTCACCAATCCCGGCATCTTCCGGGCGATCGATCCGACGCCCGCCGACATCGTGTTCGGCTCGGTCCTGGTCGTGCTGCTCACCGAGGCTACCCGCCGTACGGCAGGCGCCTCGCTCGCGATCATTGCGATGTGCTTCTTCGTCTATGCGTTCATCGGCCCGTGGCTGCCGGGGCTGCTCGGGCATCCCGGCTTCAGCTACTCGGAAGTTATTTCCTCGATGTACGTCCGGCTGGAAGGCATCTTCGGCACCGCGCTCGGCGCCAGCGCCACCTATGTGTACGTCTTCATCCTGTTCGGTGCGTTCATGATGCGCATGGGCGGCGGCGATTTTTTCATCAAGCTTGCTCAGGCGCTGGTCGGCACGACGCGCGGTTCGGCGGGCAAGGTGTCGATTTTCGCCAGCGCGCTGTTCGCCACGATCACCGGTACCGGCCCCTCGAACGTCGCCGCCGTGGGCATCGTCACGATCCCGACGATGATCCGCAACGGCTACCTTCCCCGCATGGCGGCAGCGCTCGAAGCGGCGGCCTCGGTCGGCGGGCAAATCACGCCGCCGATCATGGGCGCATCCGCGTTCATCATGGCCGACCTGCTCGGCGTCCCGTATTACGAAATCGCATTGGCCGCTCTGCTGCCGGCCACCTTGTATTTCGCGTCGCTGTTCGTGACCGCGGATCTCGAGGCGGCTCGCCACGGCTTGAAGGGCATGCGGCGCGCCGATCTGCCGTCGCTGCGCACCACGCTCATGGAGGGCTGGCATTTTCTCGTTCCCGTCGCCGTGCTGATCTATTTCCTCGCGATAGTGCAGGTTTCGCCAGGACGCGCCGGCGCATGGGCAACCGTGTCATTCGTGCCGATCTGGCTGGCGCGCGAGCTGTACGCGCGGCGGCCGATCAATGTGCAGGAGGTGATCGCAGCACTCGACGAGTCGTCCCGCTCGGCAGTCATGATCGCGGTCGCCTGCGCGATCGTGGGCATCGTCATGAACGTCACCGACCTGACCGGCCTCGGCCTCAAGTTCACCTCGCTCATCCTCGGCTACTCGAACGGCTCGCTGCTCATGCTGCTGGCGCTGACCGCGCTGGCCGCGATTCTGCTCGGCACAGGTCTCCCGACGACCGCGACGTACCTGATCTGCGCCATTCTCGTCGCGCCGGCACTTTCGAAAATGGGCGTGCCGCTGCTGACCGCGCATCTGTTCGTCTTCTATTTTGGCGTGGTGTCGGACCTGACACCGCCGACGGCGGTCTCGTGTTACGTCGCCGGCGCGATCGCGGGAGAGTCGGGCATGCGCGTCGCATTCTCGGCGACGCGGGTCGCTCTGCCCGCGCTGATCGTCCCCTTCATGTTCGTCTATTCGCCCGCCCTGCTGCTCAAGGGCACGTTCCTCGACGTGATTTTAGCCGGCGTCCCCGCGCTGCTCGGCCTGCTTTCGATGTCGGTGGCACTGATCGGCTATTGGTTGGGGCCGCTGCGTCTGTGGGAGCGCGCCTTGGCGCTCGTGGGCGGCGCCCTGCTGGTGTTTCCGGGGGTGGCGTCGGACGGCGTCGGCATCGTCCTGATGGTAGTCATCGCGATCAGCAGCTCACGCCGGCGCCGCGCCGGATTGATCGAGGGCAGGAGCCCAAGTCCTCCGTAACATGCCGAAGAACCTGATCCTGACCGGCGGCCACACCCATCGGTTCGATATTGCCGCACCCGCCCTCGCCGCCCTGTTGCACGAACAGGGAATCGAATCCGACGTCACCGAGGACATCGAAGGCGGGCTGGCGACGCTCGATGAAACCGGCGCCGACCTCCTCACCGTTTACGCGTTGCGATGGAGCATGGCGACCGGCGACAAATACGCAACGCACCGGGCACGCTGGGCGTTCACGCTGTCTGCGCGCGGACGTCGCGCAATCGAATCCCATCTCGCGCGCGGCGGCGGCTTGCTCGCGCTGCATACGGCTCTCATATGCTTTGACGACTGGCCGGCGTGGAAGGACATCCTCGGCGGCGTCTGGCGCTGGGGGCGTTCCAGCCATCCTCCGTACGGCAATGTCCAGGTCAGGTTCGACGACGCCGACCATCCGGTAACGCGAGGCTTGAATGCCTTCCATCTCCGCGACGAGGCATACGGAGACCTCGACCTCGACGCCGACGTCCGGCCGCTGATGCATGCGCGCGCAGCGACAGGTGATTGGCAGCCGGCGCTGTGGACACGGGAGGCCAGCCCGGGACGCGTCGCCGTCGACACACTGGGCCACGACGCCGGTGCGCTCGATCACGCCGTCCACCGCCGCGTCGTCACCCGCGCGGCGCTGTGGGCGCTCGGTCAGCGTGAGCCGGAAATCGGACTGATCTGACGTCGTTTCGATGGAGACCGACAGCCGAGTCGGCCGCCTCAGCTTTCGCGCTTGAGCTGCGGAAAAAGGATCACGTCGCGTATCGACGGGCTGTCGGTCAGCAGCATCACCAGGCGGTCGACGCCGATGCCCTCGCCCGCCGTCGGCGGCAAACCGTACTCGAGCGCGCGGATGTA
>DATJIG010000126.1:0-2380 GCA_035493495.1 Alphaproteobacteria bacterium | reverse complement strand
GACCGCGATCTGCTGCGCCGCTTCTACCTGCAGCACGGCTATGCCGACGTGCGCATCCTGTCGGCGATCGGCGAGTACGATCCGGCCGCGAAGGGCTTCGTCATCACCTTCACGATCGACGAAGGCGCGCAGTACAAGGTCGGCACCATCGACGTCGTGTCGAACGTTCGCGCTATCGATCCCTCCGTCGTGCGCAGCCAGCTCAAGCTGAGCGCCGGCAGCGTCTACAATGCCGACCTCGTCCAGAAGAGCGTTGAGGCGATGACGATCGAGGCCTCGCGCCGCGGTTATGCCTTCGCCAATGTGCGGCCGCGCGGCGACCGCAACGTCCAGACCCACACCATCAATCTCAGCTTCATCGTGGAGGAGGGCGCGCGCGCCTACATCGAGCGCATCAACGTGCGCGGCAACATTCGCACGCGCGACTACGTCATCCGCCGCGAGTTCGATATCGGCGAGGGAGACGCCTATAATCGCGCGCTCATCGATCGCGCCGAGCGTCGACTGAAGAACCTCGGCTTCTTCAAGACCGTGAAGATCACCAACGAGCCCGGCTCCGCGCCCGACCGTGTCGTCGTCAATGTCGACGTGGAAGAGCAGCCCACCGGTCAGTTCTCGATCGCGGGCGGTTACTCCACCGCCGACGGCTTCATCTCCGAGGTCAGCATCTCCGACCGCAACCTGATGGGCCGCGGGCAGTTCGCCAAGGCGTCGGTCAGCTACGGCCAGTACGCGCGCGGTTTCGAACTGAACTTCGTCGAGCCCTATCTGCTCGGCTACCGCATGGCCGGCGGCGTCGATCTGTTCTGGCGGCAGAACCTCGCCAACAACTATTCGTCCTACGGCACCAAGACGATCGGAACCAACCTGAAGCTCGGCTTCGGTCTGACGGAAGAGCTTTCCTTCGCGCCGCGATACTCGATCTATCGGCAGGAAATCTCGCTGATCGATCAGTACAACAACTGTAAAAACCAGACCCCGCCGGTTCTGCCTGGCAACTCCTGCTACGGCGATGGCGAAGCCTCGCTTCCGGTGCGCATGGAGCTCGCCAACGGCCCGGTCACCGTATCGTTGGTCGGCTATTCGATGGCCTACAACACGCTCGACAACGTCAAGACGCCGACCAGCGGCATCTACGCCGAGCTGAAGCAGGATCTCGCCGGCGTCGGCGGCGACGTGAACTTCATCCGCACGCAGGGCGAAGTCCGCAACTACTACGAGGTCCTCCCGGACGTCGTCAGCGTCTTCAAGCTGACCGGCGGTCATATCGCAGGTTGGGGCGGCAAGGACCTGCGGATGCTGGATCACTTCCAGATGGGCCCGAACCTCGTGCGCGGCTTCGCGCCGAACGGTATCGGTCCGCGCGACCTGACCAACGGCACGACCAACGACGCGCTCGGCGGCTCGATGTTCTGGGGTGCGAGTGTGGAGGCGCAGACGCCGCTGTATTTCCTGCCGAAGGAAATCGGCATCAAGCTCGCCACCTTTGCCGATGCCGGCTCGCTGTGGAGCTACAAGGGGCCGACAACGTGGAGCGTGACGGGTGAGACCGAGCAGGTGGGCCTCGACAAGTTCAGCGACATCCGCTCGTCCGTCGGTGTCGGCCTCCTCTGGGACTCGCCGCTCGGACCGCTGCGCTTCGACTTCGCCTATCCGATCACGAAGTACTGCGAGACCGGCATCGCCGGCAATCAGGTGTGCGACAAGACGCAGTTCTTCCGGTTCAGCGGCGGCACCAAGTTCTGATCCTGGCCGGGACTGGTGGCGCGCCAGGCAGTGGGCCAAGCGGTAGGCGATGAGCGAGCCGGTCTTCCTGCGGCAATCGCGCGGTCTCACGGTGGCCGAGATCGCGGAGCTGACCGGCGCCGAGGCGCCGTCGCAGGCGTTCGCCTCGCGTCGCGTGAGCGGCATTGCCGCGCTCGATCGGGCCTCTCCGGCTGACCTCGGGTTTCTCGAGAGTCGCAATTTCGCGGACGCGGCGCGCGCGAGCCGCGCCGGCGCCTGTCTGACGACGAAGGCGCTGGCCGCAGGATTGCCGGCCGACACCGCACCCTTGATCGTCGCAGCGCCCTATCGCGCCTTCGTGGCCGTGGCGCGGGCCATGTTTCCGAACGCGCTGCGGCCGTCCTCGCTTGCGCCTGCGGATTCGGTCGCCGGCGCGCACGTCGACAAGACCGCGCGGCTCGAGCCCGACGTCACCATCGAGCCCGGTGCGGTGATCGGCCCGCGCGCCGAGATCGGCAGCGGCACTCTCATCGGCGCCAATGCCGTGATCGGCGCCGAAGTGCGGATCGGCCGCGACTGCGCGATCGGCGCAGGCGCCGTCGTCACGTACGGCCTCATCGGCGATCGCGTGATCGTTCATCCCGGCTGCAACATC
>DATJIG010000125.1:0-7391 GCA_035493495.1 Alphaproteobacteria bacterium | reverse complement strand
CTCAGCAACGGCGACTGCGACCTATGCACCTTGCCTGAGCGCAGCGCGAGCACGGGCCTCAGGCGCCTGTCGGTCTTGATGCGTACGTCCAGGCTGTCCTGCAGGGTCCAGTCGTCCTCGTCGACGGCGAGGACGGACATGTCGGCCACGCGTCCCGGCGCCAGCGAGCCCAGCTGGTCCGTCAAGCCGAGCATGATCGCCGCATTGACCGTCACCATGCGGATGACGTCGGTGAGCCCGACGCCAAGCGCGATGAGCTCGTTCATCACCTGGACGAGTGAGAAGGCCCCGGTGCCCCCGATGGTCGTCGGCTGACCCCGCTCGCCGCCGAACGCGCCCGGGCCCCAGACAGTGCTCTCGTCCCGGCGCCGGATCGTGTAGCCGTGGATGTCACCGCCAACGGTGAACGGCCTGACGCCGGCGTCGAGGGAAATGCGCGCGGCGTTGAAGCTCATGTGACCGCCCCGGCCGACATCGATGCGTACGCCACGCGCCATGGCTTCGAAGATCAGCGGATGCACCTTGCCCGCGCGCGACACGAACGCGCCGGGATGCTTCGTGAACGGATGCGCGAGAATGTCACCGGGTTCGAGGAGTGGTAACGCCTCGTCGATGACGCTGTCGGGATCGATCGCCGTCCCGTTCTCTTCCGCCCAGAGGCGGCCGAGGTGAACGTAGACCGGCACCTTGGTCGCGCGCGACGCTTCCTTGGCCAGACGCAACGTCTCGATCCCCCAGCGCGAGTAGCCGCCGACCTCCGCGTGACACTTGATGCCCTTGACGATGTCGCGGTTCTTCTCGATGGCGTTGATCGTTTCCTTGACGTTGATGCCGTGCGGTCCATAAAGGCCGACATGGCGATGTCCGAGGAGACCGCCCACGAGGTAGTTGGAGACGAAGGCATAGACGCGCGTGGCGGCCGGGTCCTTGATGAATTTCCGGAAGCCCTGGATGGTGAGCGGCGCGGCGCCGCCCTGGTCGACGACAGCGGTCACACCGGAGCGAATGCCAACCTCGTCCGGATTCATCCCGAAGTCGCCGGTCACGTGCTGGTAGACATGGCCGTGCGTGTCGATCATACCGGGGATCACGAGCTGGTTCCGCGCATCGACCGTGCGAGCGGCCGGGCCGACGATCCGCGGCGCCACCTGCGCAATCGTTCCGTCTTTCACGGCGATGTCGTGGGCAGCATCGAGACCCGAGGCGGGATCGATCACGCGACCGCCCCGGAGGATCAGGTCGAACTTCGCCATCGCGTCCCTCCTCGTTGGGAATAATAGTCCAGCCGGGTCAACTCGGTGAGAGTTCGCGATACAGTAGTGCGGACATGAGCCTCGCTACTCCCCAGGCCGAGCCGTCGGGCCACGGCCGTATCCCGGTGCTTGATATCGGCGCGTATCTCGCCGGCGAGGCGGGGTCGGCGGCGCCGCTGGCGCGTGCCATCGCCCGCACCTGTGAAGACACCGGGTTTCTCGTGGTCGCCAATCACGGCGTGCCGCAGCATCTGGTCGACGACACCTTCGCCGTCGCTCAGCAATTCTTCGCGCGCCCCGACGGGGATAAGCTCGCGCTCAAGATCGGCAAGTACAACATCGGCTACCTGCCATTCGGCGGGCAGGTCGTGCGTCATTCGCCGGTCAACAAGAACACCAGGCCGAATTTCAGCGAGAGCTTCTACATCACCCGCGACCGCGCCCCCGACCACCCCGACATCGTCAACAACAAGCCGCTGATCGGACTGAACCGCTGGCCCGAGGACATGCCCGAGCTCCGCGGCGCGACGACCGCGTATTACCGCACGATGGAGGCGATGACGACGCGGCTGGTTCCGCTCTTCGCGCTCGCACTCGACCTGCCGGCCGACTATTTCGCCGCGGCCTTTGCCGAGCCGAGCTGCACGATCCGGCTGATCCACTACCCGCCGCACCCGTCGCCTCAGGACAACGAATTCGGCTTCGCACCGCACACCGACAACAACTTCATCACGTTCCTGGCACAGTCGAAGCTCCCGGGCCTCGAGGTGCGCACCGCCGAGGGCGACTGGATCAGGCCGCCCGCGGTGCCGGGCACCTTCGTCGTCAATACCGGCGCGATGCTGGCGCGCTACTCGAACGACCGTTTTCGGGCAACGCCTCACCGCGTCATCAATCGCAACGACCGCTCACGCTATGCCTGCCCGTTCTTCCTCGGGCCGAACCACGACGCTGTCGTCGAGCCGGTCCCGAGCTGCGTCGGCGCCGACAACCCGCCCCGATACGAGCCGACCACCTACCGCGCCTTCACCCAGCACTTGCTGACTCTCAACTTCGCCCACCGCCAGACTGGCGGCAGTGGCGAGTACGCGGGTTAGCTCAGCAGGCGCGTGAGCTCCGACACGGTCTTGACAGCGTCGAAGCCGTGCACCACCGCGAGGCTAGCCTCGACCTTTTCCGGGGCCAGCCCTGACAACGGCACCAGTCGCCTGTACTTGGCGTCGATGTCAGCCCAGTCGATTCCGCGGGGAGCGGAGCCGCGCGGAAAGTCCACATGGTCGGAGAACCGGCGGCCGTCATTGAGCGTGATCGTGACCGTCGCGCCGTGATGGTGCGCGAAGCGGTCCGGATACGGCGGCGGATTCGGATCCACCGTGATCTTGTCGATGAGGTGCGCGATCATCGGGTCGGTGACTTTTTCGGAAGAAGCATGAATCCAGCCGTAGCCCCGGTCGGCGATCGCCGCCGCGATGAAGTAGGCGGGGCTGTGCGCGACGCCAATCAGGTCTGTCGGATGCTTCGGTCCAGGCAGCGTGCGGTACTTCGCCGACGAGAGCACGATGCTCGCCACGTCCTGTGGGTCGACATCACCGGCGATCGCGGCGTTGGCCGCCGCCTCGGCTGCGGCGTGGTGCGGATGGCCGCCGGGCACGAGCTTGATCGCCATGTCCGTGGTGATGTCCCACGACGTCCCGAGGTCCTTCGTCACGTCATCCAGATGATCACCGCCATACGCGGAGAAGAATCCGCGCGGCATCTCCAGCACGTGTTCCTCGGCCACGTATCCTCTGTGTGCGGCGAGCGCCGCGTGGACCCCGAGCATCGCAGAGAGTCCCGCGTGATACTCGCGCGCCACGCTGGTGTTCGCGGCGACCATGAGGCCGCCGATCGAAGTCGCGGCTAGCGCGATCGCCTGCGTCATCTGTCCCGGCGTCAGCGCGAGGAGCGTGCCGGCCGCCACCGTGCCGCCAAAGATCGTGGAGATCGAGCCGTGGAAACCACGCTCGCCGCGTCCCGGCGTGAGCGCCTCGTCGATACGCCCCGCGATCTCGTAGCCGAGCACCATCGCGACGAGCACATCGCGACCGCTGGCGCTGGTGCGCTCGGCCATCGCGATCGCGACTGTCGAGACGATCGTGCCGATGTGCGCGATGCTGCGCAGGTCGCTGTCGTCCGAAGCGGCAGCGTCGCTCATCACCGCATTCACGCGCGCCGCGTCCGCGACGGGCAGCGCGCCTCCGCCGTCGAACCACAGGCTCGCCTCCGGAGTCCCGCCGCGCTCTTTGGCGAGCTCGCGGATGATTCGCGACGAGGCGATGTCCACCCCCATCGCCGCGCTCGCGATCGTGCTGGCGATCGCCATCCGCGCACGTTCGAGTGCGCCCGGCGGCAGGTCGTTGACGCTCGTGCCCGTCACGAAGCGCGCAAGCTCGCCCGCGATGCTCATGGCCTCACCGGAGACGTCAGCGAATCGGCTGACCCAGCGACGCCGGGTTGATCGGGGTCGGCATCGCCTGCACCGCGGGCAGGACCTTCTCCGCGAACAGTCGCAGGCTCTTCTCGGCCCTGGCGCGCGGCATCCCCCCGTAGAAGAAGTGGATGACGACCATCTCCAGGCTGATCGCGTGCTGCAGCATCCTGATCTTCTCGATGATCTCGTCGGGCGTTCCGATCGGCTGGGTCGCGCGGCGCGCCGCGAGGCCCGCGTCGGCCACACCGACGTCGGCGGTCTGGCGCTTGAGGTACTCCTCGTAGCCGGGAATGCCTGCGTAGCCCGGATTGTTCCACTCGAAGTAGTGGTGCTGAGCCGCGAGGAGCTGGTTGTGGAAGTACTCCCAGCCCTCCTCCGCCTCCGAGGCGGTCTCCGCGCAGTACATCCATAACAGCGTGGTGGGCTGGTCCGGCGGCAGCCCCATCCCGGCGCGGATGGTGTTGAACCGCCGCACCTGCGCCGTCATCTCGTCGAGGCCCGCGCCGGCGACGAACATCTGTCCCAGCCCGTTCTCGGCGGCCATTCGCGCGGACGCCTCGGTGGTGAACGCCGCCTTGATCCGGCTGGTGACGTCGCCTTTGTGCCGCGCCTGTGGCCGAATGGTGGTCGGCGGAATCTTGTAGACCTTGCCGTCGAACGTGAAGCGCTCCGCTCCGTCTGACGCTCGGAGCACGCCAATCACGTCGTAGAAGTACGCGTGCGATTCTCCGATCGGGTACCCGAGCGAGGCGTACTCGTGGGGAGAGATCCCGCGCCCGATCCCGAGGTGAAGGCGACGCCCCTTGAGCAGGATGTCCAGCATGGAGATCTCGCTGGCCAGGCGCACGGGATTCCACCATGGGGCCACGATGACCGCCGTCCCCACATCGACCCGGCGCGTGCGTCCCGCCCAGTACGCCAGGTACTGAAGCGGATTCGGCTGCATGGAGTAGGCGGAGCCGTAGTGCTCGGTGGCCCAGATCGAGTCGAACCCGAGCGGCTCGACGAGCTCGCCCAGCTCGAGGGTGTCGTCCATGTTCGCGGCGTCCGATACCGCGGGCGGGCGGCTGTAGTCCTCCGCCAGGAGGCGCTCCCAGTCGCCCTGGTTGTAGCCGGTCACCATCACGCCGCAGTGCATGCCTGTCGACTTCTCCCTTCCTCGTCGAACTCTCGCCGCGGGCGATAGTGTACTGTCTCGACACGATCTCGAGAAGCGACGCAGGAGGAACGACATGCCAGACGTGCTGTACGTCGGCCTGCAGGACGATGACAAGATCGTGAGCTTCGGTATCGACGCCGGAGCCGGCAAGCTCGTGCCCAGCGGCACGACGCCCGCCGCCGGCGCGCCTTCGGTCTTCGCAATCAGCCCGGACCGGCGTGTCCTGTACGTCGGCTATCGCGGTGCGCCGGCGATCGAGAGCTGTCGCATCGACCCGTCCAGTGGTGCCCTGACGTCGCTGGGGCGCGTCGCGACCGAGCACCCGCCGACCTATCTCGCCCCTGACCGCACCGGCACCTACCTCCTGTCGGCCTACTACCAGGGCGGGTACGCGGCCGTGCATCCGCTCGGAAGCGACGGTGCGGTGAGCGGGCCGGCGATCGACCGGCAGACCACCGCGCCGGGAGCGCACGCGATCCTGACGGATCCGTCGAACCGCTTCGCCTTCGTGCCGCACATCGCCCGGCAGAACGACAACGTCCTGGAGCCGCCCACGGACATTCCCGGCCCGAATTTCATCGCGCAGTTTCGGTTCGACGCCGCCACCGGCCGGCTGAGCCCCAACGCGCCGTTCAAGCTCGACCCGCCCGGGCCGATCGGCCCGCGGCACTATTGCTTCCATCCCGCGCTCGATCTCGCCTATTTCTCCGACGAGCAGGGGTGCAGCGTGACGGCCTACCGCGTCGATCGCACGTCCGGCACGCTCTCCGCCGTGGAAACGACCTCCTCGCTGCCCCAAGGTGTGACCGTACGCAATACCTGTTCGCAGATCCATCTGACGCCATCCGGCCGGTTCCTCTATGTCGGCAACCGCGGCCACAACAGCGTCGCCGGGTTCGCCGTCGATCCGACGACCGGGCGCCTGACACGCGCCGGGCATGCGGCGACCGAGGCGGTTCCCACCGCATTTGGTCTCGATTCGAGGGGAAGCTTCCTGTATGCCGCGGGAACGGCATCCGGACGTATCGCCTCGTACCGGGTCGACGGCGAGACCGGCGCGCTGACGCCGCTGGATCTCTACGCGGTCGGACGGCGGCCTGCGGCGGTGCTCGCGGTGCCTCTCGGCCGCTAGGGCAGGCGCGACCGCCCTCGATGCGCTAACATCGCCGTCGACGCGGTCACGCTCGACCGGCGAGGGAGCTGCCAATGTCGATGAAAGTCGTTCCGACCGCCACAGTGCTCGGGGCGGAGATCGCCGGGGTAGACCTGTCCCAGCCCCTCGACGATGCGACGTTCGCGGCGATCGAGCGCGCCTACGATGAGTACGGTGTCATCTTCTTCCGCGGGCAGACGATCACGCCCGCCGAGCAGGTGGCGTTCACGCGCCGCTTCGGCGACATCGAATTCAATATCTTCGGCGAGCGCTGGAGCGTGCCCGGCAATCCCGAGATCGTCGTCCTGTCCAACATCACGGAGGGCGGCCGACCGACCGGGATCCGCCGCGCCGGCGAGCGCTGGCACAGCGACATGTGCTACACCGCCAGGCCGCCGCGCGGAACTGTCCTGCACGCCCTCGAGGTCCCCGAGCTGCACGGGCTCGCGCTCGGCGATACCGAGTTCGCCAGCGCCGCCGCGGCCTGGGACGCCCTGCCCGATGTGATGAAGCGCGCCCTCGACAGCCGGCAGGCGGTCTTCGATTTCCGAGGGCGCCAGCGGGCCCTGACGCCGACTCAGGAGGAGATCGACCGCAATCCCCCGGTGCGCCATCCGATCGTGCGGACTCACCCCTCGACCGGTCGCAAGTGCCTCTACGTGATGCGCGACGACTGCACCGGCATCGAGGGGATGGAGCCCGACGAGGCGGAGGCGTTGATCGCGGCGCTGGCAGATCACATCGTCAAGCCGGCGTTCGTGTATCGCCATCAGTGGCGCCCGGGTGACGTGCTGATGTGGGACAACTGCATGGTCCAGCACCGGGCCATCCAGGACTACGACATGCCCCAGCGCCGCCTGATGCACCGCACGACGATGGGTGGCGCCGTCCCCGCGTAGCGAACCCGCCTGGTGGAGGAAGCGAGAGAACGATGGCCAGAGTGCTCGTGATCCACGGCGCCGGCATGAACATGCGCGGCAAGGTGCAGGTCGAGACCTTCGGCCCGATGACCTTGCCCGAATACGACGAGCGCATTCGCGGCTACGCCAAGGAGCTCGGCGTCGAGGTCGAGATCTTTCACTCGAACGTCGAAGGCGAGATCGTCAACCGCCTCTACAAGGCAAACGACGAGGGCTTCGACGCGGCGATCTTCAACCCGGCGGCGTTCGGCACGGGCTATCCGGCACTCGTGGCGGCCATCGCTCAGGTGAAGTTCCCGACCGTCGAGGTGCACATCTCGAACCCGATCCGACGCGGGCCAGCCTCGCAGACCGCCGCCGTGAGCCAGAGCGTCGTGGCCGGATTCGGTGTTGCCGGATATGCCCTGGCGCTGCGCGGTATCCGCGACGCATCGGC
>DATJIG010000124.1:0-14772 GCA_035493495.1 Alphaproteobacteria bacterium | reverse complement strand
CGACGCCCCGGCGCCCGCATACTACCCGGACATGCGGTCGTGGCGGAACTGGTAGACGCGCAGCGTTGAGGTCGCTGTGGTGGAAACACCGTGGAAGTTCGAGTCTTCTCGACCGCACCAAATTTGAGTCCCGAGACCCTTTGGGGCCCGACCGTCGGATCGGGCCCCAAGTCATTTTCGGCCAGTCGTTGCCGAAGGGCGTTTCCGGAGTGTGACTTTCGGAACGGGCGCTCGAATGGGTGGTTTCCGCAGGGGCGGTGTTCGCCGCCGCGCCTGCCGATATGATCGAGGGCGAGCGAAGGAGGGCGGCATGGCGACGATCCTGATCACGGGTGCCTCACGGGGATTGGGTCTCGAGTTCGTTCGTCAGTACGCCGCCGACGGCGACCGCGTCATCGCCGCCTGCCGCGAGCCGGCGACGGCCTCGGCTCTGAAGGCGATCAAGGGCGATGTCCGCACGGTCGCGCTCGACGTCGCCGATGGCGGCTCGATCCGCGCTCTCGCCGACGCGCTCAACACCGAGCCGATCGACATCCTCATCAACAACGCCGGCGTCTACGGTAAGGCCCAGAGCCTCGGCAAGATGGACTACGCGGCCTGGGAAGATGTCTTCCGCGTCAACACCATCGGGCCGATGCATCTGACCGATGCGCTGATCCCGCGCATCGCCGCCGGCAAGCGCAAGATCGTCTGCGCCATCACCAGCCTGATGGGCTCGATCGAGGACAACGCGAGCGGCGGCTATTACGCCTATCGCTCGTCGAAGGCGGGCCTCAACGCGGTGTTCAAGAGCCTCTCGCTCGACCTCAAGCCGCGCGGCATCGCCGCGGTCGTGCTTCATCCCGGCTGGGTCAAGACCGACATGGGCGGTCCGAACGCGCCGCTCGAAGCACCCGACTCGGTGCGCGGCATGCGCGGCGTGCTGGCGAAGATCACCATTGCCGACACCGGCCGCTTTCTCGACTACCAGGGCCGGGAGATGCCCTGGTAGTGGCCATGGTCCATCTGTTGAAGATGGCGGCCGGGTGCGGCTCGCTCGACGAGTTGATCGAGCGGCAGAAGTCGCGCTGCGTGAAGCGCAAGGGCGTGCTGGTGTTCGAGCATCGCACCCGCAACACGCCGAAACGCGCCGACGAGGTGCTCGACGGCGGCTCAATCTACTGGATCTTCAAAGGAGCCATCCGCGCCCGGCAGCCGATTGTCGCGATCGGACCTGCTGTGGGCCGCAACGGCAAGCCGCGGTGCGGCCTGACGATCGCATTCCCGCCGATCCCGACGGTGCCGGTGCCGCGCGGCGCGATGCAAGGCTGGCGCTATCTCGAGGTGAGCGACGCGCCGCCGGACATGAAGCAGATGGGCGTCGGCGCGTCGAAGCTGCCGCCCGAGGTCGCCGACGAGTTGCAGCGACTCGGGCTGCTGTAACGACTTAGAGAGAGAACGCCTCGCGCGCGCCGTCGATGACGAACTGCACGGCGAGCGCCGCCAGCACCAGGCCGAAGAACCGGGTCACCACGTTGACGCCAGTGACGCCCAGATAGCGCATCATCCGCGTCGTCAGCAGCAGCGCGAACAGCAGCACCGCCATCACCACGAGCAGCACCAGCAGGACCACGCCCTGGCGCAGGATGTTCGATCCGGCGCTGCCCATCAGCAGCACGACCGACGTCAGCGCCCCGGGGCCGGCGATCAGCGGAATCGCCAGCGGGAACACCGAGATGTCGCGCTTGCGCTCGGCCTCTTCCTCCTCGGTGTGGCTGGTCCGGCGCAGCGGCGTGTCGTGGGCGAACAGCATGTCGAGCGCCACCAGGAACAGCAGGATGCCGCCGGCGATCCGGAACGCCGCCATGCCGATGCCGAGCGCGTTGAGGAACGCTTCCCCGCCGAGTGCGAACAGCACCAGCAGGATCGTCGCGATGATTGTTCCGCGCTTCGCCATCTGCCGGCGATAAATGTCGGTCTCGCCGCGGGTGATCGCGGCGAATACCGGTGCCATGCCAATGGGATCAATCACCACGAAGAACGTGGCGAACGACTGCACCAGCAGCAGGAGCAGCGACTGCATCCGTCAGTCCGCCGTGCGGACGCGGTCGAGTGTCGCGATGAGCCGGGCAAGGCCTGCGTCGTCCGGCAGGCCGAACCGCAGCCATTCCGAGCGCTCGGTGAAGGCGCGGACGAGCACACCGTTTTCGCCGAGGCGGTTGAACAGCGTGCGCGCCTGGCTATGGCGCACGAGGCGGAACAACAGAGTCGAGCCGAACACCGGCAGGTCCGCCTTTTCGAATGCCGCGTCGAGCGCGGCACCGCGCGCCTTGAGGTGGGCGACGGTTGCCTCGCGCCAAGCCCTGTCCTTGAGCGCGGTCGAGCCGATCAGGCACGCGGGCGTGCTGACCGGCCACGCGCCGAGCCCGTCGCGGAGCGCGGAGGCAAGGCGGGGAGCCGCCAGCGCGAATCCGAGCCGGATGCCGGGAAGGCCATAGAATTTGCCGAACGAGCGGAACACCAGCAGCCCTTCGCGTCCGGCATGTGGTGCAATGCTCGTCTCCGGGTTGCCGTCAGCGAACGCTTCGTCGACGACGAGGAGCCCGCCCTGCTGCGAGAGCTGATCGGCGATGGAGAGTAGCAGTTCGGGCTCGAACCGCGTGCCGTCGGGGTTGTTGGGATTGCCGACCACGAGAATCCGGGTTTCGCCGAGCCGCTGGGCCGTGATGTTCTCGGCGGGCATCGCCTGGATGCGGTGCCCGGCTGCTTTCCACGCCGTCATGTGGCTGCCGTAGCCCGGGTTCAACACGGCGACTTTGGTGGGCGCGAGCAGGCGCGGCAGCAGGGTCAGCACGGCCTCGCTGCCGGGTGACAGCACGAGCGACTCGGTCGGTGCCCGGTAGGCCTCTGCGGCGGCGATGGCAAGGCCCCCGAGATGGCCACTTGTCGGCAGCCGCGCCCAAAGATCGGCGGCAATGATCGGTACCGGATAGGGATCCGGATTGATGCCCGTCGACAGGTCGAGCCAGCCGGACTGGGGCTCGCCGAAACGGGTGGTGGCCCAGGCAGTATCGCCGCCGTGGGACGGCAGGCGACGTTCGGCGGGGACGGAGAACAGGGAGGAGGGGGAATCGCTCACGGCAGGATCCATTGTTGATGGCTGGCACTCTAGGCGGGGTGGGGCGGGGGTCAAGCAACCCTCGCCATGCGGATTAGGCGCGTATGCCGAATTCAGGGTGTCGGACCACCAGCCAGCCCAGTGCGGCGCAGCCCGCCACAAGGCCGATTCCGGTGACGACGAAGCTCGCCTTCAAGCTGAAGGTATCGGCGACGAACCCCATGATAGGCGGCAGCACAGCGCTGAACAGCCGATTGGCTGTGACGCGGAGGCCGACGACGGCGCCCTGGTAGTCCTTGCCGACGGCGGTCGACTGGATCGAGAACATCAGCGGCTGCATGAAGCCCTGAGCGACACCGCGCAGGAGCTGCATCGCGAGCAGGATCGCGAAGATGCCGCCCAGATACGGTGTCACCGCGATCAGCACGATTGTCGCGGCGGTGGTGACCAGCAGCACGGCGTCGGGGCGGCCGAGTTTGCGGACGCTCTTCACGTTGAGCGACGCAATTCCGGTCGTGACCTCCAGCGCCGCAAACAGGACGCCGATCATCATGCCGTCGTAGCCGATGCCTTGCAGGAACACGACGTAGATCGAGTTCTGGATCGACGTCGCGGCATTGCGGAGGCCGGACACGATGACGGTGAAGGCGACCACCGGAATCAGCATCAGCGCGAGCGATCGGGTGTAGTCGGAGAGGCGTGGCAAAGCCGTCCAAATCGACGGACGCGTCTCTGCGGCGAGCTCGCTGTTGGGTTCCGGAATGACCCAGATCAGCACGAACATCATCGCGGCCCATGAGGCAATCATGCCGAATGTCGGCCACGGGCCGCCCACGTCCCAGAGATATCCCGCGACCAGCGGCGCGCCGATGGTGCCGAACCGGCAGACGAAGTTGAAGGTGCCGAGCCGCCCCGGATCGCCGTCGGCGACCTGCGCGATCAGGGTCTGGGCTCCGATCCAGTTGAACGTCGTGAACAGACCCGACAGGAGCTGGATGACGACGAGGGCCGGAAACCACGGAACCGAGGGGAACATCAGCGCGAGGACCGTCACGGCGCTGGTGCAGGTGAGCATCACGCGGCGGGTGCCGAGGCGATCCATCAGCGAGCCGCCATGGATCGAGAAAATCGCCGGAAGGACCGAGCGCGAGCCCATCAGAATGCCGATCTCCGTCGCCGAAGCGCCGAGCATCACCGCGTATAGCGGCACGATCAGCGCGTAGAGGTCGAGCAGTGAGATGCCGAGGACTCCGAGCCCGTAGGCGGCGCGCAGCGATTTGGCGTCAGGCGACGCGGTCGCCGTCGCGGTCATGCCTGGAATCCGGGCAGGCGCCGGACGACCAGGGCAACGATGATGCAGATCGCGACCAGGATCACGCCCGTCCAGTAGAACGACGCGTCGAGCCCGACGGCGTCGATCAGGATGCCCATTGCGGGCGGGATCGTCATCGTCGCAAGGCGGTTCGCGGTCGTCCGGAGGCCGATGCTGCGGCCCTGCTCACGAGGATCGACCGCGCGCGACAGGATTGCGAACATCACCGGCTGGCTGAGGCCCTGGGCGTTGCCGCGGATCGCCGAGAACAGCACCAGCAGCGCGGTGAACCCGCTCACCATCGGCGTCAGGCATACGGCGGCCACCGAGATGGCGATGAACAGGATGAGCGTCCAGTGCGGCTTGAGCCTTTTCTCGATCCAGCCCGCGACGCCGGCGCCGAACATGCCGAAGCCTTCGCCGATGCCGATCAGCACACCGATGAACAGACCGCTCAAGCCGATATTTTCGAGGTAGACGACATAGAACGACGACTGGATCGCAGACGAGCCGATGCGGACATAGGTGAGCACGACGATGAAGGTGACGGCGGGGACCGCCATCATCGCGAACGCCTGCAGGTAATCGGAAAGCCGGGGAAAGATGTCGCGGACGCCTACGCGGTGTCCCGCGCCCTGGATATCGGTGTAGGTCGGCGGCATCAGCAGCAGGCAGACGAACGTCAGCAGCGGCCACAGCGCGACGAATAGGAACGTGCCGGTCGGACCGGCCGCGTCCCAGACGTAGCCGGTGAACATCGGGGCGACCAGGTTGCCAAGCCGGGACGCCATGGAGAACCGCGCGATCGCGGTGGTGTCGCCGGGCGCATACTGGACGATCAGCGCCTGGGCCCCCATCCAGCCGATGTTGCTGGAGAGGCCGGTCACGAGCTGGAGCGCGATGACGGCCGAGGCCCAGGGCAGGAACGGGAACAGCGCGACCGAACTCGCCGCCGCCAGCGCGAAAACGACGTTAACGCGCCGGGTGCCGAATTTGTCCATCAGCACGCCGCCGTGGATCGATAGCAAGAACGGCAGGAGACCGCCCGCCCCCACGGCGATGCCGATCATCGTCGGCGACATGTCGAGGCGGAGCGCCCAGAGGGGCACCACCACCTTCAGCATCAGGGTGAACGCATTTGTGGTGAGGCCAGCGCCGTAGGTGGCGAGGAGAGTGCGGTTCGAGGGCGGGGTCAGGTCGGCGGTATCAGCCGTGGTCTTGGCCCGCGCGTCCACGGTGCTCCGCTCTCCCTGCTTGGCGTTCGCCGGCCCTTGATATTTGCTGGAGTCGCCGGTGATCCGGGCGCGAAGGCGCGCCGTTTTCGTAAAGTACCGCCGCGGGGCGGGGGATGCAAACGGCGCCGGGTTTGCGCCGTTCCCAGGAACGCCTAAAGAAAAAACCCGCAGCCGTGAGGCCGCGGGTTTCATTCGATTATGCGTCGCCGTTTACTGGATCAGTGCGCCGACCTTTTCGACGATCGGCTTCGGCGTCGCGTAGATCTTCTTGATCAGCGCCGCGAGGTGTTCGCCGTCCTCGGGATCGACGTCGAGCTTCTGCTTCGCCGCGTCGGCCTTGAAGTCGGGATCCTTCATGGTGTCGGCGAACGCCTTGCGCAGCATCTCGAGCTTGCCCGCCTGCAGGTCCGGCGGTGCGATGAACGGACGGCCGATGCCCTGGCCGGCGTAGAGGAAGCTGATCGCGTCCTTCTGCTCCTGGGTCTTGGCAAGATCGAGGATGAACGGCACCTGGGCGATGTGCTCGTTCTTCTCGGCGCCGCCCTGGAACAGCAGGTTGATCTTCTTCTGCGGGATCCACTCCGGGCGCTTGCCGGTGACGCTGTCGAGGCTCTCGCAGATGCCGTCAACCTCGCCGCGCTCCATCGCCAGGAACACGTCCGACGACGACGGGAAGCCGCCGATGATCTTGAACTTCATGTTGAGCAGCACCGTCAGCGCCTTCGGATAGCTGTGGGTGCCGGTGCCGACGCCGGTGTCGCCGACGATCAGCTGCTTGGTGTAGAGGTCCTGGGCCGTCTTCACGTCGGCGGTGGCGTTGGCGATGCAAACGTTGGTCTCGGTGGTGGGCGTGCCGAGCCAATTGAGCTTGATCGGGTCGAACCGCGCGCCGCTGGCGCCGGTCAGCGGTCCGAGCGCCGCGTCGCGGGCGATGATGCCGATCACAGTGCCGTCCTTCGGCGCGACATTGTAAATGAAGTTCGCCGCGTTGTAGCTGCCGGCCCCAGGCATATTGGTGGGCACGAACTGGGTCTTGTTCGGAACGTGCTTCTCGATGTGGCGTGCGACTGTGCGCCCCCACAGGTCATAGCCGCCGCCCGGCCCGAAGCCGATGACCATCTGCCCGGCCATGGCCGAGGCCGAGATCGCGGATCCTGCGACCAGACCGATCGCGGGCACGAGCATGATTTTCGTTAAGCGCATCGAAGTCTCCGTGAGGGGTGCGTTTCGGTGGGTTGGGCGGTATTGTGGCAAACCCACGTCCGTACGTCCACTCACCCATATGACGCTTGTTCCCACGGCGAAATCGTCCGCCTTGCCGTCGCGATCCGGACTCGGATTCGATCGCGAGGCCATCAGGTTCGGGGCCTGACGTTGCTTTTCAGTATCGTCATCGGCATCGCCGCGTTTGCGTTGCTCTGGCTGCTCGGGCGTCTGCTCGTGACGACCGCGCCGGTGGGTTTCGCGCGCGCGATCCGCTGGATCGTCGCGATCATGGTGGGCGCGGCGATCATCGTCTTCGTCTACGCGGGACGGTGGCCGCTGGCGGCGGCGTTGCTGCCGGCATTCATCACGGCACTCCTGCGATGGAAGCCCGCTGAGGACGGTGCGCTCGGTCGCATGTCGCGCGCCGAGGCCCTGCGACTTCTCGGTCTCGCGGAGGGTGCCTCGGACGACGAGATCCGCGACGCCCATCGCCGTCTGATGGTGCGGATCCACCCCGATCGCGGCGGCTCGACGTTCCTCGCGGCGAAGATCAACGAGGCCCGCGACGTGCTCCTGCGCAGAGGTTAAGCGCAGAGCGGAAACGGCATGTTTGTGGCAGTTTCGCGGCCTTCTGCCACTCCCGCGCCGGTTGCTAAGCTGGCGCCCGATATGGCACAAGATGGGCTCATTTCCCGCCGGCGAATCCTCTCCGGCGGGCCCAGCCATCGATATTTCACCGGTCTTCTTAGATGTCGAAACACGTTCGCAAAGCGGTGTTCCCGGTCGCCGGGATGGGTACCCGCTTCCTTCCCGCCACGAAAGCCGTTCCCAAGGAGTTGCTGCCGGTCGTCGACCGGCCGTTGCTGCAGTATGCGATCGACGAGGCGAAGGCCGCCGGTATCGAGCACTTCGTGTTCGTCAATGGCCGCGGCAAGGGCGCGATCGAGGACTACTTCGACCGTGCCTTCGAACTCGAGACGATTCTCGAGCGCGGCGGCAAGACGGCCGAGCTCAAGCTGCTCGCTTCGTTCCTGCCGGAAGCCGGCACCGTGAGCTTCGTCCGCCAGCAGGAGCCCGCCGGGCTCGGCCACGCCGTGTGGTGCGCGCGCGACATCGTCGGCGACGAGCCGTTCGCGGTGATCCTGCCGGACGATCTCGTCATGGCGAAGACCTCGTGCCTCAAGCAGCTCGTCGACGTGCATGCGCAGAAGGGCGGCAACGTCGTCGCTGTCGAGAACGTGCCGCGCGACCAGGTCAACCGCTACGGCGTGCTCGACGTCGCGAACGACGACGGCAAGCTCGCCGCGGTGAAGGGACTCGTCGAGAAGCCGCATCCCGACAAGGCGCCGTCGACGCTGTCGATCATCGGTCGCTACGTGCTGCAGCCGGAGATCTTCGATATCCTCGACCGCAGGGAGAAGGGCGCCGGCGGCGAGATCCAGCTCACCGACGCGATGGCGAAGCTGATCGGAAAGCAGCCGTTCCACGGCCTGCGCTTCGAGGGCACGCGCTACGACTGCGGCAACAAGCTGGGCTTCCTCCAGGCCAATGTCGCGTTCGCGCTGCAGCGCGACGATCTGCGCGACGGTATGTCGGCGTGGCTGAAGACGCTCCGTTGAATACGCGTACGCAAAGCCTCGCATAAGACAATACCAAGAGGGACGTTGGACACATGCGTGTGGCAATGATCGGCACCGGCTACGTCGGGCTCGTCTCCGGAGCGTGCTTCTCCGAGTTCGGGCATGACGTGACGTGCGTCGACATGGACGCTGGAAAGATCGAGCGTCTCAATAAGGGCGAGATCCCGATCTACGAGCCCGGCCTCGACAAGCTCGTCGAATCGAATGCGGCCGCCGGTCGTCTCCACTTCACCACCGACCTCGGGGCGGCGGTGAAGGGCGCCGAAGTAGTGTTCATCGCCGTCGGCACGCCGTCGCGGCGCGGCGACGGCCATGCCGATCTGAGCTACGTCTTCTCCGCCGCCGAATCGATCGCGGCCGCGGTCGATGGCCCGACCGTGGTCGTGACCAAATCGACGGTGCCGGTCGGCACCGGCCGCAAGGTCGAGGACATCATCCGCAAGGCGCGTCCGCAGGGCGACGTCGATGTCGCCTCGAACCCCGAGTTCCTGCGCGAGGGCGCGGCGATCGGCGACTTCATGCGTCCCGACCGCGTCATCATCGGCGCCGAGACCGATCGTGCCCGCGACGTCATGCGGCGACTGTACCGTCCGCTGTCGCTGATCGAGGTCCCGATTCTGTTCACCAGCCGCGAGACCGCCGAGATCATCAAGTACGCGACCAACAGCTTCCTCGCGACCAAGATCACCTTCATCAACGAGATCGCCGATCTCTGCGAGAAGGTCGGGGCCGACGTCCACGACGTCGCGCGCGGCATCGGCTTCGACGGCCGCATCGGCCGAAAGTTCCTGCACCCCGGCCCCGGCTACGGCGGCTCGTGCTTCCCCAAGGATACGCTGGCGCTGGTCCGCACCGCCGAGTCGGTCGGCGCGCCGATCCGCATCGTCGAGACGGTGGTGGCGGTCAACGACGAGCGCAAGAAGGCGATGGCGACGCGCATCGCCCAGGCGCTCGGCGGCGCTGCCAAGGGCAAGACGGTGGCGCTGCTCGGCCTCGCGTTCAAGCCCAACACCGACGACATGCGCGAGTCGCCTGCGCTCGACATCGTGCCGGCGCTGATCGCGATGGGCGCGACGGTGCGCGTCTTCGATCCGGCGGCGATGGGCGAGGCGAAGAAGCAACTGCCCGACATTGTCTACTGCAAGGACGCCTACGACGCGATGAGCGGAGCCGACGCACTGGCGATCGTCACCGAGTGGAACGAGTTCCGCTCGCTCGATCTCGCTGAGGTTCGCAAGCGGCTGAAGAAGCCGGTGATCGTCGACCTACGCAACATCTACAGCCCCGCCGACATGGCCGCCGCGGGATTCGAGTATTCCTGCATCGGTCGTCCGAGCGGGGTGGCGTAACACAGAGCGTCCCACGTAGGAGGAATTGATCATGCAAGAGGTTATGACCATGGCCGGCCGCAAGCTCGATCCCTCGATCCTCCGCGAGTACGACATTCGCGGCATCACCGGAAAGACCCTGAACCCCGAGGACGCCCGCGCCATCGGCCAGGCGTTCGGCACGCTGGTGCGCCGCAAGGGCGGCAAGCGCGTGCAACTCGGCCGCGACGGACGCCTGTCGTCGCCGTCGCTCGAGGCGGCGGTGGCCGAGGGCCTGCTTTCCGCCGGCTGCGACGTGTACCGCATCGGCGAGGGCCCGACCCCGATGCTCTACTTTTCGGTCCACGAGAAGAACGCCGACGGCGGGCTGCAGATCACCGGCTCGCACAATCCGCCCGAGTACAACGGCTTCAAGCTGATGCTCGGCAAAAAGGCGTTCTTCGGCGAAGACATCCTCACGCTCGGCAAGCTCGCCGCGAACGGCGACTTCGAGGTGGGCAGGGGGACGGTGCACGACGAGCCGGTGTTCGACGTCTATATCGCGCGGCTCGCGCGCGACTTCGAGGGCGGCGGGCGCGATCTCAGGGTGGCCTGGGATTCCGGCAACGGCGCCGCCGGCCCGGCGATGGAGGCCCTGTCGAAGAGGCTTCCCGGCAAGCATGTGCTGCTCAACGTCGAGGTCGACGGGCGCTTCCCCAACCACCATCCCGATCCCACGGTGCCGAAGAATCTCGAGCAGCTCCAGGCCGCGGTGGCGAAGGACAAGTGCGATCTCGGTATCGCCTTCGACGGCGACGGCGATCGCATCGGCGTGGTCGACGGCCAGGGCCGCATCCTGTGGGGCGACCAGCTCATGGCGGTGCTCGCGCGCGGCGTACTGTCGGCGCTGCCCGGCGCCACCATCATCGCCGACGTCAAGGCGAGCCAGATCCTGTTCGACGAGATCGCGCGCCTCGGCGGCAAGCCGCTGATGTGGAAGACCGGCCACTCGCTGGTGAAGTCGAAGATGGCCGAGACCGGCGCCCCGCTCGCCGGCGAGATGAGCGGTCACATCTTCTTCGCCCATCGCTACTACGGCTTCGACGATGCGCTCTACGCCGCCATCCGCCTGCTGTCGATCGTCGCCCACGCGAAGCCGTCGCTCGCCGACATGCGCGATGCGCTGCCGTCGGTCATCAACACTCCGGAGTTGCGCTTCCAGTGCGATGACGATCGCAAGTTCAAGGTTGTCGAAGAGGTCAAGGCGCGCCTTGCCGCCAAGGGCGCCGACGTCAACGACGTCGACGGCGTGCGGGTGAAGAACGCCGACGGCTGGTGGCTCTTGCGCGCCTCCAACACCCAGGACGTGCTCGTCGCCCGCGCCGAGTCGACCACGTCCGAGGGACTCGAGCGGCTGAAGAAGGCGATCTCCGACGCGGTGACTGCATCGGGCGTCGCCCCGCCCGACTTCGACGCCGCTGCCGGCGGCCACTGAGCAATCGTTGCTGCCGCTTTTCATCTATGGGACGCTGATCGATCCCACGATGCGGGCGGCGGTGTTTGGTGCGCCGCTTCGCGTCGGCTTCGCGACCCCTGCGCGTCTCGCGGGCTTCCGCCGCGTCACCGCGCGGGCCCGCCGCTACCCTGTCCTGATTCGCAACCGCTCCGCCATCACCGAGGGGCTGCTGATTCCCCGCATCGGCGGGCGGGCGTGGCGCCGCCTGATCGCCTACGAGGGGGCGGAGTACCGGCTGGCGCGGGTTTTTCTGCCACGGGCCTCGGGCGGAGCGGACCGGAGCTGGAATCCGCGAGTGGGCGAAACGGCTTAGTTCGGGACCGCCGCGAGGTTGCCGCCCGACGGCGCCATCGCCATGCAATCGGTGCCCTTCTGGCGGAGCATCCGGCAGGCTTCCAGGGCCGTGGACTGGGTCAGGCCGATGATCCGCGCGCGGTACAGCGCCTTGCCGCCGCCGGCGACCGCCACTTCGGCGTTGGCGGCGATCTGGCGGACCTGTGTCAGGGCTTTCGCGGCCGCGTCGTGGGCCGCGTTCGAGCGGCTGTAGGCGCCGACCTGGATCGCCCAGCTCGTCAGGGTTTCGCTGAGGTTCCCGGGTTTCGCGGCGGTGGCCGTGGCCTTCGCCTTGGTCACCTTGGTTCGCGCCGCGGCGACGGTTTTCGTCTTGGTGGTCTCACGCTTGGCGGCGAGGTTCTTCGACGGCTGATTCGGCAGGGCGGCGACGCGCGTCGTGCCCTGGTTGAGCGTGCCGGCGAACGCCTGGTCAAGCAGCATCGCCACTTCCTTGTCGCGGGCCTTCGGCGTCTCCCCGCCGAGCACGACCGCGATGTAGCGCCTGCCGCTGCGCTCGGCCGAGGCGACGAGGTTGAAGCCCGAGGCCTGGATGAAGCCCGTCTTCATGCCATCGAGGCCGTCAACCTTGCCGAGCAGGTTGTTGTGATTCTTGTGGGTGAGGCCCTTGTAGGTGAACTCCCGCGTGCTGAAATAGTGGTAATGCTGCGGGAAGTCGCGCTGCAGCGCTATCGCCAGTTTCGCCATGTCGCGCGCCGTGGTCTGCTGGCGCAGGTTGGGGAGCCCCGAGGCATTCTTGAATGTGGTGTCGTTCATGCCGAGGACGTGCGCCTTCTCGGTCATGATCGCGGCGAACTTCGGCTCGGTGCCGCCGAGCGCCTCGCCGACGACGACCGCGGCGTCGTTCGCCGACTTCGTCACCAGCCCGAGCAGCAGGTCGCGATAGGCGATGCGCTCACCGGTGATGAGCCCGAGCTTCGAGGGCGCCTGGGCGGCGGCATGGGCCGAGACCGGAACCGTCTGATCGAGGGTGATCCGCCCGCTGTCGAGCGCTTCGAATGCGAGATAGAGCGTCATCAGCTTGGTCAGCGACGCGGGATACGTACGCGTATCGGCGTTGACCTCGTGCAGCACCTGTCCGGTGTGCGCGTCGAGAACGATGTCGGCGTATCGCGCCGACGCCGGTTCGGAGAAGAGAATGAAGAAACCGAAGATTGCGACGAGTGCCGTCGGCCACCGGATGATGGCAAAGGTCGAGGTCAGGCGCAGAGTCACGGTGGACCAACTCCCCACTGCAGGATCCATCGAAAATCGCAACCGATCATCCGAACCGCCGATGGGGCTAATCCGGACCCTCCCAACCGTTTGCGAACGCATCGTAAGAAATTAGCGAATCTGTGTCTACTATTTGGTTAATAGGCAAATCGTTGCAGCTGCGACGATTTCTCGTTTTCGTGAAGCTTTGTCGAGCGAGGGCGGGATCGATTCCGCCGTCCCGCGCGCACGTACGCAGCGACATTTTTCCTGTCATTTTTGGTGTCGTGAGGCATTCGCGACACGCGCCGAGCGCGTCGGTTTCGTGTGTGCGACGGTTCGAGCGCGCGATGGACGAGCCGTCACTTTGTTGTGAGTGACCGGGTTTCCACGTCGCGAGTCGATCACCGACGACTGCGCGGCGACGTTGCCGCGAACTTTCGAGCGACGCCTCGGGCGAGCGGCGAAGCTTGTGGGCGTGATGGTGGAAGCGTGGCGGATTTCCGCTGAAAAGCGGCCGATGCTGGCGGCGCGCGTCAGTGTGCCCAAGGACCGTGCGAGAGCATCATCGGAGCGGCGCCTGACGCGCGATCATGCTCGGCTAATGGAGCAATTGTGATCGTTTTGCGTGGCGCGCCATTTACCCCTCGTTTTCTTTTAGGGGCCTAAATTTGGTCATGTGGAGAATCCCTTTTACATCGAAGGGGGATCACATATGATTTTCCCATCCAAGTTTCGGCAGCGGAATCATGGCCGCGCCGTTGAGAAGGAATGGACGAGGTCTTTGTGGGATCCACGGTCGCCCTCGTGGCGGCGTCCGCCAGAGGCGGAAAGTGCAGCGCAGTGCGCGCCGGCCCTCCGGCAAATCCGGATCGGCCAGGCGACGGTGGTGGCGCGCCGCAAACCGGGATCATCACTCGTACGAAGCCGCGCACTCAGCGGCCGTCCATGTACAAGGTTCTCATACTCAACGACGACTACACGCCGATGGAGTTCGTCGTGCACGTCCTCGAACGGTTCTTCAACAAGAACCGCGAGGAAGCCACACAGATCATGCTGCACGTTCACCGCAAAGGCGTTGGAGTCTGTGGCGTCTATCCGTACGAGATCGCGGAGACCAAGGTGAACCACGTCGTCGACTTTGCCCGTAAGCACGAGCACCCCCTCCAGTGCACTCTGGAAAAGGAATAGCGTAGAGCGCACATAATGAGGGGTAGAGAGAAACTGGAGAACCGGGGGCGATCGCCGCATTGAGACATCGACCAGGAAAGGATTAGCATCATGCTCTCGCGTAATCTCGAACAGACGCTCCACCGGGCGTTGGCATTTGCCAATCAGCGCCGGCACGAGTATGCGACGCTAGAGCACCTTCTCCTGGCGCTCACCGAGGACCAGGACGCGGTCGCCGTATTCCGCGCCTGCGGGGTCGAAATCGGCAAGCTCCGCGACAGCCTGGTCTCGTTCCTCGACAACGAGCTCAAGAGCCTCACCTTGAGCCGCCCCGAGGACGCCAAGCCGACCGCCGGTTTTCAGCGCGTGCTGCAGCGGGCCGCTATCCACGTCCAGTCTTCCGGCCGCGAAGAGGTGACCGGCGCCAATGTCCTGGTGGCGCTGTTCTCCGAGCGCGAGTCGCATGCGGTCTTCTTCCTGCAGGAGCAGGAGATGACCCGTCTCGATGCGGTCAACTACATCTCCCATGGCATCGCCAAGGTAGCGCCGCGCGCCGAGAAGCGCACGGTGCAGGGCTCCGAGGAGGAGTCGAAGTCCGAGCGCGTGGTCAAGAAGGGCCACGAGGCGCTCGACACCTACTGCGTGAACCTCAACAAGAAGGCGCTGGCCGGCAAAATCGACCCGCTCATCGGACGCGCGTCCGAGGTCGAGCGGACAATCCAGGTGCTGTGCCGCCGCACCAAG
>DATJIG010000123.1:0-8935 GCA_035493495.1 Alphaproteobacteria bacterium | reverse complement strand
GGCGATGGCGACGCAGGTCGCGACTTCGGCGATGCCGGCGTTACCCGGGGCGGCGTACAGCTCGTCGCACAGCACCGACGCCGAGATCGCCCACGCCAGCGCGTGCTCCCGTCCGCCCGAGCCGACCACCAGAACCCGCATGCCGCCTCTCCACAGATTGATCGTGCGCAGTCGCCCCATGCTCGCGCCGCGGGGCGCGTTCCTGCTACCATGCAGGGACAGGATCGCCAAGGTTCGTTTCCGGCAATATTTCCGACGGCATTCTCCGTTTTCATGGCCAACGACAGCGCAGCCAATCTCGACGTTTCCAAGCCCGCAGGCGGCAACGCTCCGGTGTTCACGGTCACCGAGATCGCCGCGGCGGTTAAGCGCACCGTCGAGGAGACCTTCGGCCGTGTCCGCGTGCGTGGCGAGATCTGCGAGTGGAAGGTCGCGGCCTCGGGCCACGCCTATCTCCGCCTCAAGGACACCGGTGCGATCCTCGATTCGGTGATCTGGCGCGGCAGCCTGCAGAAACTCGGCCTGCGTCCCGAGGAAGGTATGGAGGTGATCGCGACGGGTCGCATCACCACCTACGCCGGCAAGTCGAGCTATCAGCTCATCATCGATTCAATCGAGCTCGCGGGCGAAGGCGCGCTCCTCAAGCTGATCGAGGACCGCAAGAAGCGCCTCGCCGCCGAGGGGCTGTTCGATCCGGCGCGCAAGTAGCCGCTTCCCTTCCTGCCCGAGGTCATCGGCGTCGTCACCTCGCCCAAGGGAGCGGTGATCCGCGACATCCTCCACCGCTTGGCCGACCGTTTCCCGCGCCACGTGCTGATCTGGCCGGTGCCGGTGCAGGGCGAGGGTGCCGCCGAGAAGATCGCGGCGGCCATCGACGGCTTCAACGCGCTTGCAGTGGATGGTCGCGTGGCGCGGCCCGACGTGCTGATCGTCGCGCGCGGCGGCGGCAGCCTCGAGGACCTGATGCCGTTCAACGAGGAGGTGGTGGTGCGCGCCGCCGCGGCCTCGGACATTCCGCTGATCTCGGCGGTCGGCCACGAGACCGACACCACGCTGATCGACTACGCGTCGGACCGCCGCGCGCCGACGCCGACCGCCGCCGCCGAGATGGCGGTGCCGGTGCGCCGCGAGCTGATCGAACTCGTCTCCGATCGATCCCACCGGCTGCTGTCGAGCGCCGGCCGCTACCTCACCGAGCGCGAGGACAAGGTGCGCAACTGCGGGCGCCTGCTGGGCGATCCGACGCGCCTGCTCGAAGGACCGACCCAGTCGCTCGACCGCTGTGCCGAGCGCTTGAAGTCGGCGCTGTCGCTGTTCATCAGGAAGGAAGAAGCAAAGCTTTACGACAGAGCTGGAGGCATCCGGCGCGGCACGGTTGACGCATTGGTGCGCCATAGCGCGTCAAATCTCGACAATACGCGAAAGCGGTTTGCGCGCGAGTTCACGCGTTCCATTGCCGAGTTCGACCGGCATCTCGTAACGGTCAATGCGCGGTTTGAGGCGGTTGCCTACACAAACGTGCTGAAACGTGGCTTTGCGGTCATCCGGGATTCCGCTGGTCACGCCATAGAGCAGGCATCAGGGACGTCGACAGGCAGCCATGTCGCCATCGAATTCCGCGATGGTCGCGTCGGCGCTGTCATCGGCGACGCCAAGCCGGTTGAAGCGGATAAGCCGACGCCGAAAGCCAAATCTCGCAAACCCGATCCCGGATCCTCCGGAAGCCAAGGCTCCCTGCTGTGACGACCACACTTCGCCTGCTCGCCGCGCTCGCGTTCCTCGCCATCGCTTTCACCGCCCACGCTGAAGACCCACTCACCATCGCCGGTCCGATGAACCAGGGCGGCCTGCTGGTTGGGCACCTGCCGCCGGGGTCGACGCTCAAGGCCAATGGCGCCGATGTGCCGCTGGCGGCATCGGGCGCGTTCGCGATCGGACTCGCGCGCGACGCCGGGCCGAAGCTCCTGCTGACCGCAAAACTTCCGGACGGCCAGTCGTTCGTGCGCGACCTCGCCATCGCCAGCCACGAGTGGCAGATCGAGCGCATCGACGGTTTGCCGGAAGGCAAGGTGACCGAATTCTCCACAGCCGACATCGCCGCGATCAAGGACGAGCAGCGCAAAATCGCCGAATCGCGGTCCCACATCGTCGACGCCGACTCCTTCGTCGGCGGATTCGCCTGGCCGACCCACGGCCGCATCTCCGGCGTGTTCGGCAGCCAGCGCATCCTCAACGGCCAGCCGCGCGCGGCCCATCTCGGTCTCGACATCGCGACCGCCGAGGGCTCGCCGATCGTCGCGGCGGCGGACGGAATCGTCCGGCTGGTCGGACCGGGGCTGTTCTTCAACGGCAACGTGGTCGTCCTCGACCACGGTCTGGGTCTCACGACCATCTACGCGCACATGTCGCGCATCGACGTGCGCGAGGGCGAGGCGGTGCGCAAGGGCGAGGTCATCGGCGCGGTCGGGAAGACCGGCCGAGTGACCGGTCCGCACCTCCATTTCGGCCTCAACCTGAGGGGGGTCGGACTCGATCCGGCCCAGGTGCTGGGGGACCAAAATGTCCCAATCACACCCCCGGCGCTGTGAAACCAAGTTACTGATTTCTAAGCGCGAATCGCCATCCTTGACGGTCCTTTAACCGGGCCGCTAGGTTGGCCCTTGGGTTTCCGGCCGCAAGGCCCGGTCACCTCTTCGGTGCCCTCCCGAGGGAGCGGCTATCGTTTGACGATCTGCAAAACTCAGCGCCACCCTCCGCCCTTCGGCGGGCGGTGGCGCTTTTTCTATGCACAACCCGGTCGCGCGTTGGCGGTCAGCGCGGCCACCGCCGGTGCAGCCACAGCCACTGGCCCGGGCGGGCGCGGATCCAGCCCTCGATGACGCGGTTGACCTCGGTGGTGATCGCCGCGACGTCGGCGTGGCGATCGCCGGTCGGACGGATCTCGAGCGGCGGCTCGACGATGACGCGGAAGCGGAAGCCGCCCTCGCGCACGACGTGGATCGGCACCAGCGGGCAGTCGTACTTGAGCGCGAACTGCGCGACGGCCGGCGCCGTCATCGCCGGGCGGCCGAAGAACGGCACGCTGATGCCGTCGTTCATTTTCTGATCGGGCAACAGGCCGAGATGGCCGCCTCCCTGCAGGATGGCGATGGCGCGTTTGGCGCCCTCCCGTCCCTTGGGCAGCAACTCGCCCGGCAGGTTGGCGCGGCCGCGGCGGATCAGATCGTCGGCGGTCGGGTTGTTGGCGGCGCGGTAGACCACGCCGAGCGGCAGCCCGCGCTGCGTCACCGCGATCGCCGCCAGCTCCCAGTTGCCGATGTGGGCGGTGAAGAAGATGCCGGGCTTGCCGTCGTCGCGCAGACGGTCGATGTGCTCGACGCCCTCAATGACGACGCGCGGGTCGCGGTAGATGTCCAAATTGGGCAGGTGCGGAAACTCGCCGGCGACGCGGCCGAGATTCTCCCACACCTCGCGCACGATGGCCTCGATTCGCTCGCCCGGGAGATCCGGGAAGGCGTCGGTGAGATTGCGCCGCGCGGTGCGGCTGGTGGCGAGGTGGGGCCCGACGGCGCGGGCGAGGGAGCCTGCGACACCCGACGCGCGCTCAGGCGCCATCGCCGCGAACAGCCCCCAGACGGCGCGCAACAGCGCGCCCTCGATGGCGTGGCCGATCCGCAGCAGCAGCGGACGTCGATCGGGCGCGCCGTGGACGGCGCGGGGAGGGCGATCAGCCATTGACCGGCTCCGCGCTCGCGGTGACGACCTCGAGCACGCGCGCGAGCTCGGCGTGATCGATGGCGAGCGCGATCGGCAAGGGGGTGACGCGCGCGCGCCACTCCGCGTCGAGGCGCACCCAGTCCTTTTCGGTGGTGACGAGTCGTGCGTCGGCCCGCTCGGCTTCGGTGCCGAGCCACGCCAGTTCTGCGCCGGTGAAGTAGTGATGGTCGGGAAAGCTTCGCCGGGCCACGATGTCGGCGCCGCAGTCGGCGAGCGTCGCGAAGAACTTTTCCGGGCGCCCGATCCCGGCGAAGGCGATGACGCGCGCACCCTTCAGCGCCGCGGCGGTTGTCGGATCGGGCTCTATGCGCGCGCTGAGGATCGGCAATCCTGGGCTCATCGCTGCGACGCGCGCGGCAACACCATAGGTATCGTCGCCGATGACGATCACCGCGTCGGCGCGATCGAGCGCCGATGAGAGCGACTCCCGCAACGGTCCCGCCGGCATGACGCGGCCGTTGCCGAAGCCGACCGCGCCGTCGACCACCAGCAGCGATGCGTCCTTGGCGATGGTCGGATTCTGGAACCCGTCGTCGAGCACGACGAGCTTGGCTCCGGCGACGGCTGCGGCCTGGGCGCCGGCGACCCGGTCGCGGGCGACCCAGGTCGGGGCCACGCGGGCGAGCAGCAGCGCCTCGTCGCCGACCTCGGTCGCGGTGTGGCGCTCGGGATCGACGCGCACGGGTCCCGGCAAGGCGCCGCCGTAGCCGCGCGTCACCGCGTGGACGGCCTCGCTGCCAAAACGTGCGCCGAGCAGCGCAAGGCAGGTGAGCGCGGTCGGAGTCTTGCCGGCGCCACCGACGGTCACGTTGCCGATGCAGATCACCGGCAGGGCGGCGCGGGTCGGACTCGTCGCCCGCGCCCGCAGCCAACCGGCGGCGCTCCACATCCAGGACGCCGGCATGAGCGCAAGCTGCGGCCACCCGCCGCGATCCCAGAAGGCGGGCGGCCGCATCATGGACGCGCCCCGTCGTCGACTGAAGCCGGCAGGTTGGCGAGCAGCGGCGCGAGATGGTCGAGTACTGCGTCGAGGATCGCCTCCTTGCCGGTGGCGATGGCGAAGCCGGCGCTCGCCGCCGCGTCGCGCGCCTCGCGATCGCCGAGCAGTTGCGCGACACGCTCGTCGAGACTCGCCTCGTCGAGAACGCGGAACGCCGCTCCGGCCGAGAGCAGCTCGGCCGCGACCGCGGTGAAGTTGTCCATGTACGGACCGTACAACACCGCCGCGCCGAGTCGCGCGGGCTCCAGCGGATTCTGGCCGCCGTGCGGCACCAGCGAACCGCCGACGAAGACGATGTTGGCGAGACGAAAGAACAGGCCGAGCTCGCCCAGGGTGTCGGCGAGATAGATGTCGGTGCCGGGCTCGATCGAGTCGCCGGTCGAACGCCGCGCGACGACGAGTCCCATGCGCTCGAACTCGCGGGCGATCGCCTCGCCGCGGTGGGGATGGCGCGGCGCGATCATCGTTACCAGGCCGGCGAAGCGCTCGCGCAGCAGCATGTGGGCGCGCGCCACCACCGTTTCCTCGCCCTCGTGGGTGGATGCAGCGAGCCAGCGCGGCCGCTCGCCCAGGAGCCGGCCCATGACGCGCAGCTCGTTGGGATCGCAGGCGAGCGGGCCCGCGGCGAACTTGAGATTGCCGGGCATGACGACGTTGGGCGCTCCGAGCGCGGTGAGTCGCTCTGCAGTCTCGTCATCCTGGGCCAGCGCGATCGCAAAGCTCCCGACCAGCGGACCGATGAGGCTCGGGAAGCGCTTCCAGCCGCGGAAGCTCCGCGCCGAGATGCGGGCGTTAACCAGCGCCATCGGAATGCCGCGGCGCCGGGTCTCGGTCATCAACGTCGGCCAGAACTCCGATTCGACCAGCAGCGCGAGATCCGGACGCCAGTGATCGAGGAAGCGCCGCACCCACTCGGGATGGTCGACCGGCACGAACTGGTGGAACGCGCGCTCGGGAAGCCGCCCGGTCAGCAGCCGCGCCGACGTCACCGTCCCGGTGGTGACCAGCACGTGCGGGTGCGCCGGCGACCTGGTGATGCGCTCGATCAGCCGCAGCACCGAGAACGCCTCGCCGATGGAGGCGGCGTGCAGCCACACCAGCGCGCCCGCGGGCCGCGGCCGCGAGGCGTTGCCGAAGCGCTCGCCGATGCGCTCCGCGTCCTCACGCCCGCGTTGCAGGCGGCGCTTGAGATAGAGACGGATCAGCGGCTCGCCGAGACGGGCGACGGCCGCGTAGACGGTCGCGATCACGCCACGCTCTCCGGTTCCACCGGCGCCGGCGCGGGCTCGATCGGCTCGGCGCCCATCATGCGGTCGCCCTCGTCGCACAGCGCGTTCATGCGGCTTTCGAGCAGGAGCCGCGCCGCCTCCATCGCGGCGGCATCGGCGTCCTGCGGTACGTACACCGGCTCGCCCCACAGGAACACGCCGCGACCGAACGGGAACGCCATCACGAAGCGGTCCCAGGTGCCGAGCACCTTGCGCGGCCGCGCCGAGAAGGTTGTCGGCACCAGCGGCGCGCCGCTCATCTTCGCGAGCACGATAACGCCCATGCTGACCCGCATGCGCGGTCCGCGCGGGCCGTCGGGGGTGATGCCGACCGAGGCTCCCTTGCGCAACAGCCGCGTCAGGGCCCGCAACGCTCCGCTGCCGCCCTTGCGGGTCGAGCCGGTCACGGTATCGATGCCGAAGTGGCCCATCACCGCGGTCGTCAGCCGGCCGTCGGCATGCGGCGAGCTCAGCATGTAGAACTCGGCGTTCGACTGCCAGGCGAGGTTCATCATCAGCACGCGGCCGTGCCAGAAGCAGGCGATGTAGGAGCGGCCCTGGGCGAGAAGGTCCGCACCGATTTCGCGGCGTACGAACTGCCAGCGGCCCGTCCGATAGATGAACCGGATGACGCCGGCGATCAGCGCGGCGACCGCGCGCCGCACGGGAGGCTGCTGCAGGATGCGGCGGTAAAGCTTCAAGAGACTCTCGGGGCGCCGTCGACGTTGATGGCCCGCGCGCGGGGGCTCGTCCGCTTGTAGCACGGGCGCGCGAGGCGGCAAACGCGCGTGAAACCGCGCGTCAGCGCCCCGCGACGGTCATCACCGGCAAGCGCACCGTCGGCGAATCGGTGCCCCAGCGGAAGACAAGGTCGTTGGCTGCCTCGAGCCCGGCGAAGATCTCGGGCAGTGTCCCGGCGATGGTGATTTCCGACACCGGATAGGCGAGCTCGCCGTTCTCGATCCAGAAGCCCGCGGCGCCGCGCGAGTAGTCGCCGGTCACGATGCTGACGCCCATGCCGATCAGGTCGGTGACGTAGAGGCCGGTGCCGATCTCGCGGATGAGCTGCTCGGGGGTCTTGATGCCGGCGGCCAAGTGGAGATTGGAGGTCGAGGGCGACGGCAGGCCCGAGCCGCCGCGCGTCGCACTCCCGGTCGGCTCCATCTTGAGCTGCCGCGCCGTGGCGAGGTCGAGCACGAACGTCGTCAGCACGCCGCCGTCGACCAGTGAGCACATCTTGGTCGGCAGGCCCTCGCCGTCGAACGGGCGCGAACGCAGCCCGCGCTTGCGCAGCGGATCGTCGATGATCGAAATCTCGGGCGCGAAGATCGCCTGGCCGCGCTTGTCCTTGAGGAAGCTCGAGCCACGCGCCACGGACGCGCCGTTAATCGCGCTCGCGAGATGCCCGACCAGACTGACGGCGGTGCGCGGCTCGAAGATTACCGGCACGCGCGTCGTCGCGATCTTGCGCGGATTGAGGCGGCGCACCGCGCGCGAAGCCGCGGTGCGGCCGATGTCGGCGGGATCGCGCAGATCGGCGGACCGGATGGCGATCGCGTAGTCGTCGTCGCGTTCCATCGCCGTGCCTTCGCCCGCCAGCACCGACACCGAAACCGAATGCCGCGAGTGCGCGACCGAGCCGGAGAAGCCGTTGCTCGCGGCGAGATAGCTGCGCGACCGGCCCCAGCTCGCCTGGGCGCCCTCGGAGTTGGTGACGCCGGGCATCGCCCGCGCCGCGTCCTCGGCTTTCGCCGCGCGCTCGTCGAGCGTTTCGGCCGAAGGTTCGTCGTCGGCGGCGGTCTCGAGATCGACGACGGCGCGGATGAGCTGACCCGACTCGGCGAGGCCGCAGTAGGGATCCTCTGGCGCGATGCGCGCCATCGCCACCGCGCGCTCGACCAGCGCATCGATCGAGGATGACGAGAACTCGGTCGCCGACACCACCGCCTGGCGATGGCCGACCAATGCTCGCAGCGTGAGGTCGCGCGACTCGGAGCGCTCGAGGCCCTCGGGCTTGCCGAGGCGGCGCTCGATCGAGAGCGACTGGGATTCGCCGAGCATCGCATCGGCGGAATCGGCACCGGCCTTGCGTACGCGGGCGAGCAGGTCGCCCAGGAAGCCCAGCGGATCGGCGAGGGGGTTATCGATTGCGTCCACGGAGTCCTCCATGCGCCGCGACGGCGCGGCCATCTGTGTATCAGCGCGTGTATATCAATGCCGCGGCTTTTCGGCGCGGGGCATCGGGTAGGAAACCGAAGATTGCGACCGCCAGATCGGCGTCCCGGACCCGGGCAGGCCGAGCTCCGGCCAGCGCCGCGTCACCGCGTCGATGACATCGTCGCTCATGCGGATCGGCGTGCCCCACTCACGGCTCGTTTCGGCGCCGATCTTGTTGGTGGCGTCGATGCCCAGCTTGCCGCCGACGCCGCTCACCGGCGAGGCGAAGTCGAGGTAGTCGATCGGCGACTGGTCGACGACGAGGAGATCGCGCGAGGCATCCATGCGGGTCGCCACCGCCCACATCACGTCGGTCCACTTGCGGGCGTCGATGTCGTCGTCGATGACGATGATGACCTTGGTCATCGAAAACTGGCGCAGGCTCGACCAGATCGCCTTCATCACGTCGCGCGCATGCCCCGCGCGGGTCTTTTTGATCGACACCACCGCGACGCGGTACGAGCACGCCTCGGGCGGCAGATAGAAGTCGACGATCTCCGGCAATTTCCGCTGAAGTATCGGCAGGAACACCTCGTTGAGCGCGACCGCGAGCACCGACGGCTCATCGGGCGGCCGGCCGGTGTAGGTGGTGAGGTAGATCGGATTGGACCGGCTGGTGATCGCGGTGACGCGGAAGGTCGGGAACGATTCAACCGAGTTGTAGTAGCCGGTG
>DATJIG010000122.1:0-6978 GCA_035493495.1 Alphaproteobacteria bacterium | reverse complement strand
CGGTATACTCGGACACCGTGCGTCCGTCCGCCAGCCAACCCCATGTCTATGGCCAACCCACAGCGCTCGCCCCGATCCCGCCCCCTCTACTCGCAGATTCGCGAGCTCCTGATCGGCCGCATGGTCAGCGGCGACTGGCGGCCCGGTCACATGCTGCCGAGCGAGTTCAAGA
Organism: Alphaproteobacteria bacterium; assembly: GCA_035493495.1. Lineage (GTDB taxonomy): Bacteria > Pseudomonadota > Alphaproteobacteria > SMXQ01 > SMXQ01 > DATJIG01. The sequence continues at coordinate 6,806 of DATJIG010000122.1, read as the reverse complement.
TCGCCGAGGAATACGGGGTATCGCAGGGCACCGTCCGCAAGGCGATCGAGGACATGGAGGCCGAGAAGCTGGTGGTCCGCCGCCAGGGTAAGGGCACCTTTGTCATCGCTCGCTCGCTGCCGGCCACGCGTTTCCACTTCTTCCGGATTGCTCCCGACACAGCCGACAAGTTGCCGCCGCCGGGCAACCGGGTTCTGCTCCTGAAGCGCGACGCGCCAAGCGCCGAGGAGGCGACGGCCCTCGACATCAAAAAGGACGTCCAGGTGTACCGGCTGCACCGGGTGCGGACGTTCCACAACGTACCGACGATCATCGAGCAGATCGTGCTGCCGGAGTCGGTGTTTCCGAATTTTGAGGAGATCTATCGCAGCGATCCGCAGCCGCACGTGTACCTGGTCTTCGAGCGGAAGTTCGGCGTCGTCGTGGCCAAGGCGGAGGAGGAACTGCGCGCCGTTGCCGCATCGCCCGACGAGGCCGCGGCGCTCGAGGTCGCGGCGGGAACGCCGCTCTTGCGCATCGATCGCGTCGGCTACGGTATCGGCGACCGGCCGATCGAGCTGCGCACGCTGATCTGCCACACCGCCAAATACCACTATCGCAACAGCCTCGGATCCGAAGGGCAGTGAAACGAAAACGGGGGCCGCGTGGCCCCCGTTCCGTTTCAGCGTGCGATCAATCTCACAGATCGAGAACCAGCTTCTCGCCCGGCATCGCGCGCGAGGTGCAGATCAGGATTTTCTTGTTCTCGATCCGGTCGTGCTCCGACAGAACCTCGTCGCGGTGGTCGGCGCGGCCCGAGATGAGACGCGTCTCGCAGGTCGAGCAGATGCCGGCCTCGCAGCTCGAATCCGCCTCGACGCCGGCGGCGCGCACCACCTCGAGGATGGTCTTGTCGGCAGGGACCGTCAGCGTCAGCTTGCGGCGGGAGAGATAGACTTCGAACGGCTCGTTCGGTGTCGTCGGCTTGTGGCTCGGCGTCGCGGCGAAGTGCTCGAAGTGCACCGTCTCGTCGGGCCAGTGGGCCGAGGCCTTGCGCGCGGCCTCGAGAAGGCCCGCCGGGCCGCAGATGTAGAGATGCGCGCCTTCGGGGCGATTCTTCAGCTCGTCCACGAGCTTCATGCCCTTCGATGGATCGCCGCCGTCGTGGTGGAACACGACGTTGCCGCTGAACGCGGCCTTCACCTCGGCCATGAACGACGTCTTCTCGGGCGAGCGCGTGCAGTAGTGCAGCGTTGCCTTGGCACCCGTCGCCTTGAGGCGATAGCCCATGGCGAGGATCGGGGTGATGCCGATGCCGCCGGCGATCAGGATGTGCTCCTTCGCGTCCTCGGCGAGATTGAAGTTGTTGAGCGGCACGGTGATGGTCAGCGGCATGCCGGTCTTCACCGACTCGTGCATCCAGGTCGAGCCACCGCGGCTCGCCGGCTCGCGCAAGACGCCGAGCACGTAGCGGTTGCGCTCGGTCGGATCGTTGGCGAGCGAGTAGGAGCGGCGCTGGCCGTTTTCCATGATGACGTCGATGTGCGCGCCGGCGGTGAACGCGGGCAGCGGCTTGCGGTCGACCGAGACGAGCTCGAAGCGCTTGATGTCCCCGGTCTCGTCCGCGACCTTGGCGACGGTGACCGCGAGCTGCTTCTTCGCGGTCTGCTTCGGCACTTTCTGTTCGTTGTCGAGAACCAGGCGCTCGACGATCTGCCCCTTCAGCAGGTGGCTGTCGAGGATCTCGTCGACGTCTTCCTTGGTCTTGTAGGTGTACCAGATGCCCTCGGGGTAGACGACGAGGGCGGCGCCGAGCTCGCAGCGCTCGAGGCAGCCGGACGCGTTGACGCGCACCTTCTTGAGGCCGAGCTCCTTGGCGCGCGCCTTCATGTACTCGCGCAGCTCGACGCCGCCGCGGTCAGCGCAGCAGCTCCGCGGATGCCCCGGCTCCCGCTGGTTCTGGCAGCAGAAGACGTGGGTCTCGTAGTACGGCGCCGGATCGCGCAGCTGGGTAGCCATAAGTGGAATTCTCCTGAACCTGAAAAGGTGGTGGCGAGGCGTTACTCGGCCGCGGGCTTGGCCTGACGTGCCTCGACGTCCTTGGGCAGGCGGTCGGTCGGCTCGAGCATCAGGCGCTCGACGCGGCCACCCTCGATGATGTGTTTCTGCAGGATCTCGTCGACATCGGCCTTGGTGCGCACCGAGTACCAGATGCCCTCGGGCTGGATCAGGATGTTCGGCCCGAGCTCGCAGCGGTCGAGGCAGCCCGACTGATTGACGCGGATGTTCTTGATGCCGAGCTCCTTGGCCCTCGCCTTCATGTAGCCGTGCAGCTCCTTGGAGCCCTTCTCGGCGCAGCACCCGCGGGGATGGCCGGGCTCGCGCACGTTCACGCACACGAACGGGTGCGCGATGTAGAACATCTTCGGATTGGTCGGAACCTTGCTCATGTCGGGCCTATCTCCGGAAACGAAATCGCACGGCAAATCCAGCCGCTTATATGGGGGCCATGGAGGATCGGTGCATTGGGTTGATAGACAAATTCGCCCGCGCTGTCCATGGTCGCGCACCGCAGGGCTCCTGCGCATGAATCGAAAAGCCATTGTTTTTTAGGGCTTTCCGCCCACTCCCGCGGTCCGATCACACAGTTTTGGCCACTCGGCACGGGCAGGCGAGCCGTTATAAGCATCATTCGGGGATGCGGACTCCCGTCAGACATTTTGTCCAAGCTCCGCTCAGACGCGGCCGTGCGGGCGGCTCGCGGAGGAGCATGGGCCATGGCCGACTTTCTTTCGCACCTTCCTTCGATTGGGATCCCTTCGATTGGGATCGCGGTTGCTGCAGCGGCGGCGCTCGCCGCATCTGTGGCATCCGGGGCGGCGGCCCAGACCGCGCCGCTGGCCCTCGACAGCCGCATCCCGCTCGAGGGCGTGAAGGGCCGGATCGACCACATGGCGATCGACCCCGGTCGCCAGCGGCTGGTCGTCGCCGAACTCGGCAACGATACGGTCGACGTCCTCGACCTCGGCTCCCGGACGATCGTGCGCCGCCTGACGGGCGTCGACGAGCCACAGGGCGTCGCCTACCTGCCGGAGCCTGATCTTATCGCTGCCGCGAGCGCCCGGGACGGCACCGTACATCTGTTCCATGCCGGGGACTTCTCCCAGGCCGCGGTAGTGCACCTCGGAGATGATGCCGACAATCTGCGCCTTGACGTCTCGTCCCTCGTGGCGGGCTACGGCAAGGGCGCGCTCGCCTGGATCGATCCGTCGAACGGCGCGAAGGTCTTCGAGATTCCGCTTCCCGGCCATCCCGAGGGTTTCCGCCTGCATCCCCGCGATTCGCGCGCGTTCGTCAACGTGCCGGATGCCGGCGAAATCACGGTGGTCGATCGCGCGTCGCGCAAGCGCATCGACGGCTGGAAGGTCGATGCGGGCGCCAATTTCCCGATGGCGATCAACGAGACCGGCGACCGGATCGCCGTGGTCTACCGCAAGCCCGCACGGCTTGTGCTGTTCGACACCGGAAGCGGCCGGCCGGTCGCCAACGTGCCGACCTGCGGCGATTCCGACGACGTGTTCTTCGATCCGAAGCGGTCGCGCGTCACCGTGAGTTGCGGCGAGGGCTTCGTCGAGGTCTTCGAGCAGAACAAAAGCGGCCTCAAGAGCCTCGGTCGCGTCACGACCTCCGAGGGGGCGCGCACGTCGCTGTTCGTACCCGAACTCGACCGACTGTTTGTGGCGGCCCGGGCGACCGCTTCGTCGCCCGCCGAGATTCGAATCTACCGGCCGTCGTGAGGATCAGCGCGCCGCCGGCTTGGCGGGCGTCGCCGGTGCCGCGGCGGCGGCGTCCTTCTTCGGCTCGACCAGATCCTGCATCGTCTTGTGCAGCCCGGTCATCTCGAAATTGCCGAGCTGGTAGCGCCACGGCGACAGACGCTTGTTGAGATCGGCGATCTCGGCCTGGACCTTCTCGTCGGGTTTCGGGTCGTCGCCGGCCGAGGCCTGATAGGCGGCCCAGCCCTTGCCATCGACCTCCTTCAGCCACAGCGAGATCTTCAGGCCGTCGAAGGTCCAGAACTCGCCCCACGGCTGGCCGTCGGTCGGCACGTTCATCTCGGCCGCGGGCTTCACGTCCTCGAAGTTCACCGACTGGACGATGCGGGCGATGTCCTCGGCGCCGAAGATGTCCTTGATCTCGGTGTTCGGCGGCTGGTTGTCGATCGTGAAGTCGCGCTCCGACGGGTCCTTCTTGAACACCGACAGCGACGGCTTGCCCGGCTGGTTGATCGTCGCCCGCTTGATCCGCAGCAGGTCGACCGACAGCATGTTGGTGTCGACCCAGCCGTAACGGTTCTCGGGGATATAGACCTTGCCGCGGGCGAGCCAGGCGCGCGCCTCGTCGGGGCGACGGATGTAGAGCGCGTCCTGCGAGCCGCCGCTCATTTTCGCCTTGCCGACGATGAGGTCGGCGAGCTTCTTGTTGGCCGCGTCGTAGAGGGTGACGCGCGCCGACTTGGCGTCGGGCTTGGTCGGGTCCTCGACTTCGAGCTTGGCGTAGTGGTCGGGCAGCCGCGTCTTCGGCTCGGTGGTCTCGATCTGCGCGAGACCGATCAACGCCTCGCGGATGCGATCGATCTTGCCCGGATAGTCGGCGGCCTCGGCGAGCAGCCACGGCGCGTTCTCGCCCTGGCCTTCGCGCTTCAGCGTGGTCTTCTCGCCGGCGCGCACGATCTCGACGCGGACCACGTCGTTGAGGTGCTGCGTCAGACCCGGGAACACGGCCTCGGGCTTGGTCAGCGGCGCCGTGGTGCCTTCGCTGCGGATGGTGACGACAGTGGCGGCGGCGGCCGACAGGACCGTCACGACGATGAGAATGGAAAGTGCGCGAATGGTCATGGCTTAACCCTTGGCCTCGACCAGCGACTTGCGGCGGCGGTGTCGGATGCGGACAAAACCGATGCCGATCGCGATCAGCGCGACCAGCAGCGGAACGAGCGCGATGTCGTAGAACCACAACCGGGTCTGGAGGCTCTGGATGTCCTGGCGAAGCTCGAGCTGCACGGCGCGCAGCTCGCGGCGGATGCGCAGGAGCTCGTTCTTGAAGCGGTTGATCTCTTCGACCTGGGCCGGGGTCAGGATCACCGAGCCCGGGGTGTTCGGCGCGTCGGCGCCGTACTGCGCCGGGCGCTGCAGCTCCATCAGCTTGCGCTCGGTGTCCTCGCGCTGCTTCTGGAGCTCCTGCTCCTTGTTGCGCAGCCGCACCTCGGCCTCGCGCTGCAGCGCGACGACGCGCTCGAACGGGCGCTGCGAGACGCCGCGGGCGCGCAGTCCGATCAGGTCCTCGGAGCCGGACAGGTAGTCGAGCGAGTTCGACACCAGGTCCATGTTGTTGGAGATCGGGATCGAGATGCCCTGGCCGAACACGTCCTGCATGCTGACCCAGAAGCGGTCCTGCAGCATGTCGGAGTCGGTGATGATGATCGCGTTGATCGGGCCGTTGGACTTGGCGAGATGCGGATGGGTGAGGGGCTTCGCCTCCTCGGCCTTCTTGTCGTCGTTTGCGGGCGCGGCGGGCTTTGCCGCGTCGGCCTTCTTGTCGTCGTCCTTCTTCGGCTCGTCCTTCGGCTGACCGTCGGGGAACGCGGTCGGCACTTCGCCGGTGACCCGGGCGGCCAGCACCAGCGGCGTGCCGCCCGGCTTGAAGTCGCGCAGCAGGCCGAAGAAGTCGGGTTTGCCGCGCAGCTTCTCGTCGTCCATCAGCATCGACTGGCCCGACGTCGTGACGAGCGGCGTCATCGACACCTTGGCGTTCGGCTTCAGGCTGATGGCGCCGGCAGACGCCATGTTGAGCGTCTCGATCTCCGAGGTGATGGGCTGGTCGGCGGCGGCGTTCTGCTTCTTGAGCGCGAGCCACGCCGGGTACTCGACCGGGACGGGGCGGGTGTCGGTGCCAGCGTTGACCCGGCGCGCCGCCGGGATGTCGCCCGCGACCTTGGTGTCGTCGTACTGGATGCCCCAGGCGTCGAACAGCGGCTTCAGGTCGGAGCTGGTCGGGATCTGCTTGGCGCCCGGGCCGACCATCTGCTCGGCGGCTTCCGACAGCGGATCGACGAAGATCAGCGCGCGCCCGCCGCGCAGCATGAACTGGTCGATCGCATACATCGTCTTGTCGGTGAAGCCGGCGGGATGCACGACCATCAGCAGGTCGACGTCGTCGGGGATCTCGGTCGCGGTGGTATCGACCAGCTTGAGGTCGAAGATCTGGCGAAGCTGCGCGATCATCGCCCACGGCTGGGCGAGGCGCGGATTGATGCGCGCCATCATTGTGCCGGGGAAGCCCTGGATCGGCAGCGGCGACATGATGCCGACCATCTTGCGCTTCGGCTGGGCGAGGCTCTGGACCGCCTTCGACAGGTCGTATTCGAGGAACTGCTCGCGGTCGGGCGAGAAGAACGGGATCGTTTCCTGGTCGTCGGTCGAGTTCACCGCGGAAAGGCCGAAGTAGACCTGTTCGCCGGTGCGGTCGAGCGGGATGCCGTGGAGACCGGCGGCGACCGCCTGGTCCTCGGCGTCGGAGAAGGCGACCGGATCGTAGTACTCGACGCGGATGCGGCCGTTCGACAGGGCCGAGTACTCGCCGAGCATGTCGCGCACGCGCTGCGCATACTTGGCGAGCGCCGGGATTTCCTTGCCGAGCGCGCTCGAGAAGTAGAAGCGCATGGTGATCGGCTCTTCGACCTTGGCGATCACCGAGTGGGTGCCCTTGGACAGCGTGAACAGCTTGTCCTGGGTGAAGTCGATGCGCCAGCCGGTGAGCTCGTCGCG
>DATJIG010000121.1:0-2059 GCA_035493495.1 Alphaproteobacteria bacterium | reverse complement strand
CGGTAGACGGCGGCATCGTCCGACGTTTCGATACCGACCAGAAGGTCGTTGGGCAACAGGCCGGGCGACGATTTGGCGAGCAGCTCCCGCAGCACGCCGGGGGCGATCTTGCAGCCGCAACCTCCGCCGTGACTGAACTCGGTCAGGCGGATCGGCGGAAGGGCGGCGGTGTCCATGCGTTCGTATGTCTTTGACAATCCGGGCATACATCTCTCTCGCGCCATTCTAATCGAACGCGGGGCCCGCGCCGCTCCGAACGCGAGCGGCGCCGCCCGAGGCGGATGCGCCAAGAACTATCGGCAGCAGCGGCAGTCGAAGCGGGCCGCGAACGGCATTCGTCGGCCGGAAGCTCGGTCTCGTCGGGCCGATCGCCGCGCCCCTTCGCTGGCGGCGAGCATTCCGTTATCCTACGGCGGGCTGATCGACGACGGTCGGGCGTGGCGGCGGCGAACGCGAGCCGGTGTGGTTTCAGCTGAGAGGAGCCTTTTGACAGTGCAGAACCGGGACATCGACTAGTGCGCAAAGAGGTGCCGATGTCTGTCGGGCGCTGGGCTCGCCTGATCGCGACGATAGCAATGGTAAGCGCCGTCGTGACGATGGTTCACGGCAGCGAAGCGCCCAAGTTCGGCTTCGACGCACTGGGATCGCGCAAGGCCAGTCCGGTCGTCGACCCGTTCCTGATCGACCTGCAGGAGCGGACGTTCCGGTTTTTCTGGGACACCGCCAATCCCAAGAACGGCCTGGTGCCCGACCGCTATCCGACGCCGTCCTTTTCCAGCGTCGCCGCGGTCGGCTTTGCGCTCACCGCTTACCCGGTCGGCGTCGAGCGCGGCTATGTAACGCGCAAGGCGGCGCGGCAGCGGGTGCTCGCGACGCTGCGGTTTTTCAACAATGCTCCGCAGAGCCCGCACACGCGCGGCGTCGCCGGCTACAAGGGCTTCTTCTACCATTTCCTGGACATGAAGACCGGGGAGCGCTTCGCCGACAGCGAGCTGTCCACGGTCGACACCGCGATCCTCTTGGCGGGCGCCTTGTTCTGCCAGTCGTACTTCGACGGCTCCGAGCCCGAAGAAGTCGAGATCCGCTCGCTGGTCGACAAGATCTATCGACGCGTCGACTGGACGTGGGCCCAGCCGCGGGCGCCGGCGATCAGCCTCGGCTGGTCGCCGGAGGACGGCTTTCTCGACTACGATTGGCGCGGCTACAACGAGGCGATGCTCGTCTATCTGCTCGCGCTAGGCTCGCCGACGCACCCGGTCGGTCCCGAGGCCTGGGCGGCGTGGACCAGCACCTACGACCAATCCTGGGGCAAGCAATTCGGCCAGGAATACCTGGGCTTCGCGCCGCTGTTCGGGCATCAATACACGCATGTCTGGCTGGATTTCCGCGATGTCCAGGATGCCTATATGCGTCGCCGCGGGCTCGACTACTTCCAGAATACGCGCCGCGCGATCTACGCGCAGCAGGCCTACGCGGTCGCCAATCCGCGGCAATGCAAGGACTACGGTGCGATGATCTGGGGGCTGACGGCGAGCGACGGCCCGGCGGATATGGAGCTCGAAGTCGCCGGCGTGATGCGGCTCTTTCGCAGTTATGCCGCCCGCGGCATAGGCACCACGGGGGCGGGCACTCACGACGACTGCACGCTGGCGCCCACGGCGGCGGTGGCCTCGCTGCCGTTCGCGCCGGAACTTGCGATCCCGGCCGTACTCGAAATGAACAAGCGCTTCGGCAACTACATCTATGCCAAGTACGGGTTTCTCGACGCATTCAACTTAAGCTTCAACTTCGACGGACCGCTGCAGCACGGCCGATGCATTCCCGGATTCGGGTGGGTCGATGGCGACTACCTGGGCATCGACCAGGGCGCGATCTTCACGATGATCGAGAATTACCGCAGCGACATGATCTGGCGGGTGATGCACACCAATGCTTACGTCCGGACCGGCTTGCAGCGCGCCGGCTTCTCCGGCGGCTGGCTCACTGCAGCGCGATGAAATCCCAGGGCCCGCCCGCGCGATGGCGCGGGATGGTGCTCCTGCTCGCCTTCGCCGCCGCG
>DATJIG010000120.1:0-3226 GCA_035493495.1 Alphaproteobacteria bacterium | reverse complement strand
GTAGCCACCCTCGGCCCATCCTCGTCCACCGCGGCCGAAATCGAAGCCCTCTTCCGCGCCGGTGCCGACGTCTTTCGGCTGAACTTCAGCCACGGGGCGCTCGCCGATCATCGCGAGAGGGTGGAGCACATCCGCGCGCTGGAGCCGAAGTACTTCAGGCCGGTGGGTATCCTCATGGACCTGCAGGGGCCGAAGCTCCGCATCGATCGGTTCAAGGACGGGCGCATCCTGCTGCGCCGTGGCCAGCCGTTCCGCCTCGATCTCGATGCGGCGCCCGGCGACGAGAACCGCGTCACCCTGCCCCATCCCGAGGTGTTCGCGGCGATCCGCCCGCGCCAGACGCTGCTGCTCGACGACGGACGCATCCGGCTCCGCGTCATGGCGGTGTCGAAGAACCACGCCGAGACCCGCGTCGTGGTCGGCGGCGAGTTGTCGGATCGCAAGGGCCTGAATGTTCCGGGCGCCGTCCTGCCTGTGACCGCGCTGACCAAGAAGGACGCCGTCGACCTCAAGGCCGGGCTTCGCCTCGGCGTCGACTGGATCGGTCTGTCGTTCGTGCAGCGTCCCGAGGACGTCGCCGAAGTGAAGCGGATCGTCGCCGGGCGCGCCCGCGTGCTGGCCAAGCTCGAGAAGCCGCAGGCGATCACCCATTTGCATGAGATCGTGGCGCTTTCCGACGGCGTCATGGTGGCGCGCGGCGATCTCGGCGTCGAAATGCCGCCGGAGGACGTGCCGGGCCTGCAGAAGCGCATCATCCGTGCCTGCCGCCGCGCCGGTAAGCCGGTGGTCGTGGCGACACAGATGCTCGATTCGATGATCAAGGCGCCGGCGCCGACCCGCGCCGAGGCCTCCGACGTCGCGACCGCCGTCTACGACGGCGCCGACGCGATGATGCTGTCGGCCGAGACCGCCGCCGGCCAGTACCCGCTCGCCTCGGTGCAGATGATGGACCGCATCATCAAGCGCATCGAGCGCGATCCGCTCTATCGCCGGGTCATGGACCCCGAGCACTACGCCCCCGAGGCGACGACCTCGGACGCCATTGCCGCCGCGGCCCGCCAGGTCGCCAACACCATCTCGGCGGCGGCGATCGTCACCTACTCGACGTCGGGCTCGACCACGCTGCGCGCGGCGCGCGAACGCCCCGAGGTGCCGATCATCGGCCTCAGCGCGTCCGAACAGACGGCTCGCGGTATGACGCTGGCATGGGGCGTGCACTCGGTGCGCTCGCGCGACGTCCACGACTTCTCGACCATGGTCGGCCGCGCCGCCCACATCGCCCACCGCGAGGGCTTCGCCAAGGTCGGCGAATCGATCGTTATCACCGCCGGCGTGCCGTTCGGCACTCCGGGCGCCACCAACGTGCTGCGCATCGCGCCGGTTACGGAAGACTAGAAACTGAGGAATAGCGCCCGGGCGACCACAGCCCGGAAACGAAAAACGGCGCCGTCTGGCGCCGTTTTCTTTTGCGTGCGGTCGTGTCCGCCGCCTCAGCCCTGGCGGGCCTTGAAGCGCGGGTTCGACTTGTTGATCACGTAGAGACGGCCCTTGCGGCGCACAACGCGGCAGTTCTTGTCGCGCTTCTTCGCGGACTTGAGCGAATTGACGATCTTCATGGCGCTCGGCTCAGGCTTGGTGGTGAACAATAAACGCGCCCGGTCATGGGCGCGTAGCGGGCGGGACCATACGGGGGTGCGGGCGCCGTGTCAACCGTCGATACGGAGCCGGAAAACCCCGCATTTCAGCGGTATTTTGGGCCGTTACTTCTTCATCGCGTAGACGCGCATGGCGCGCAACCGGCCGCTGTGGAGCGCGTTGTAGCGCGAAACCCACAGCTCCGCTTCCTTCATCAGGATCCCGGCATTGGTCGACGACACGCCGAAGCCCTTGATGTCGAGGGTCTTCAGATAGTTGCCCCAGGCCGCGAGGATGTCGCGCATGACCTCGTCGGACAGGTCCTCGATGGTACGGACGTCGAGCTTCTGCACCGTCAGCGCCTGGCGGTAGCGCTCCGCCGTCCACAGCGACACCGGCACCGGCTCGCGCGCCTTCCAGTCGTTGATCTCGGTCGACACCAGCGCAAGGTCGTCGGCCGCGACATAGTCGATGAAGGTGAGCTGGCCGCGCGGGCGCAGCGCCTGCACGAGGATCGCGAGCAGCGCGTCCTTCTTGCCGACGGTGTAGAGAACGTCGCGGGCGTAGATCGCGTTGTAGTAGCGGGCGCGGACCTCGGGCGACTCCAGGCTCTCCTGGAGCACCGGGGCCTTCTTCTGCATGCCCGACATCTGGGCGCGAAGCCGGGCGATCTCGACCAGCACCGGGGAACTCTCGATGCCCGTGATCCAGGCGCCGAATTCCTCGGCCATGGCGCGGGTCGCGCCGCCGATCCCGGCGCCGAACTCGAGCACGCTCATCGTCGGATCGAGTCCGAGCGGCTTCACGAGCTGCATGATCGCGGGAATACCGCCCGGCGTCAGCGCTCCGCCGCCGAACACCGATTCGAGAACGTCGACGCGTTCCTGCGTCCACTGTTCCCTGTTTTTTTCGTCATCGTCGCCCGCGCCTTCGGAATGCGACAGCACCGGGTCGCTCGCCCGGCGGTCGTCGGCCTCGACGGCAGGCGGGGGAGGCGGAAGGATCAGCCCCTCCCACCATGCATGGAGACGCACCTTGAACGGATGGCGACCGGGACACGGGCCCGCCCACCACTCCTTCACACGGCGTCGCAGCTTCTGGATGCGCGACTCCGCAGGGGCGTCCGCGTCGTCGGGCTCGGGTGCCGGCTCGGGAACGATTCGGGCGACCGGCGGGCGCATGTCATCCTCGCCGGAATCCACGTCCTCGGGATCCTCCTGCCGCACACGCTTGAGTGCCGCGCCAAACATCGCAATCTCGCCTTTGCCGGCATCCCTCGGGTGCCGGAAATTCCGCGAAAACTATCGGCGAGTTACGGTTTCCAAGAGGTTAACCGGGCGCCCACGGTGCTGTGTCATTTGCGTCAGCCGCGGCACGGTAGCGGGCCGTGGTTATGGTTAGCGATCGGTTAACGCGGCCCGCGTACGGTCATTTGAAGTTGCTCATGTCGGTGATGCGGATCGCCTTGTCGACCACGGCGGGCGGCGTGCGGTAGAGGCTCGCGATCAGCGCGTCGACCTCCTCGCCGGTCATCGGCTGGTTGATGTCGAGGCGCTGGCGCTCGGCGTCGGCGAGCAGCGCCGGATCCTTG
>DATJIG010000119.1:0-4706 GCA_035493495.1 Alphaproteobacteria bacterium | reverse complement strand
TTGAACCGCTTGATCGCCGCCTCCGCGGCGATGTGGGTATCCTCGGAGACCTGCGGCCTCGCGGTGGTCGTGCTCATCGCTGTCCTCCCGGTTTTTTGTTCCGCTATTCGTACCAGACACCGTCGATCGGCACCGGCTCGATGTGCTTGTTCTCCTTCGAAGCCGCCGGCAGCATCGCGCCGCCGAGCCCGCGCCGTCCGCTGGCGCTCGCCTTGATCACACCGCCGCCCACCGGCTGGCAGACGTTGCCGACGCGCAGGATCACCAGCGGCTCGCCGCCGATCGCCTCGAATTTGTAGTAGGAGCCGGCGGGCAGCAGGATGCCCTCATTGCGACCGATCGTCACCGGCGCCTTGTTCGGCTGCTGGAACGTCGCGCGCCCCTGCAGGATGATGAACGTGTGATCCTCGACCGCGTGGGTGTGGAACTCGTTCTCGCCGCCGTTGGCGTAGCTCTTGATGGCGATGTTCATGCCCGCGCGATCGTTCTTGGTCGAGGCGAGGATCGTGTGGGCGCGGCCCTCGCTCAGAAGCTGGGTGCGCAGCCGAAAGGTCTGGGCCTCGGGCGCCGACGCTTCGGCGGGTTGCGTTGCGGTCATCGGAACCTCCTCGACTCTATTGCAGAAAATTTTTGGCACGGGCAGCGACATCGGGACTGGTGGCGAGCAGCTTCTCGATCATCGCCTGCATCTGCTCGCCCGACAGCGGGTCGAGCTCCAGTTTTGTCGCGGCGGCCTCGGCCTTGACCGTCGGGTCCTCGACCATCGCCGCGAACGCCGCGCGCAGTGCGGCAATACGGTCCGCGGGCACGCCGGGCGGTGCGGCAAACGGCCGGCCGAGCGAAGCCCCCGACATCAGCATCTCGATCACCTGGCGATCGGCGTCGTTGCGCGCCAGTTCCTCGACCGACGGCACGTTGGGCAGCTCGGGCGAGCGCCGTCCGCCCTGGGCGATGATGACGATCTTGCCGTCGCGCACCCAGTCGGGACGCGTCGCCTTCCAGCTCGACCATGAGTTGATGCGCGCCGCGACCTCGCCGCGCTCCATGGCGAGATTGATCTCGTTGCCGCCGGCGTAGCCGGTGACGATCCTGAACTTCGTCCCCAGCAGCTCGTTCATCATCGCCGGGAACGTGTAGGTGATGGCGCCGCGGCCGCTCGCCCCCGCCGCGACCTCGATGCGGCGGACGTCCTCGACGGTCTTCACGCCCGCGGTGTGCCACACCACCATCGTGTTGGTCTCGCGAGTCATGGCGCCGAGCCACTGGAACTTCGCCGCTTCGAACTGCACGCCGGCACCGCCCGCCGCCTGCAGCGCCGGAAAGTTATTGGCGATGATGCCGAACACCGTCCCGTCCTTCGGCGCCACCTCGTAGAGCCAGTTGGTCATCTTGAGGCCGCCGGCGCCGGTCATGTTCTCGGCGACGACCGAGGGCGTCCCTGGAATGTGCCGGCCGATGTGACGCGCCAGGAACCGTCCCTGCACGTCGTAATCGCCGCCGACGCCCACGCCGATCAACACCCGCACGGTCTTGCCGCGATAGAAGTCGGCGGCGGGCTGCGCGACGGCGGCCCCAGCGAGCGTCAGTGACAGCGCGAGGGCGGCGACCAGCCTCATTTGCCCTCCATGATCGCGCGGGCATCCTCGACCACCGCCTTGGGCGTGGCGTAAAGCTGGCGATAGAGCGCGTCGGTCGCGGCGCCGTCCATGTAGACGATGTCGATTTCCATCTTCTTGGCGTCGGCGATCAGCTCGGGATCCTTCATCGTCGCGACGAAGGCGGTGCGCAGGAATGCGACACGATCGGACGCCATATCCGGCGGCGCGAACACCGGTCGGCCCATCTTGTTGGGGCCGAGCGACAGCGCAACCAGCTGACGGTCGGCCTCGGTCTTGGCGAAATCCATGATCCACGGCACGTCGGGGATATCGGGGTGCTTGTCGACCGCGAGTTGGACCAGCAGGTTGATCTTCTTCTCGTCGAGCCAGTTCTTGTAGCGCGAGACGATGCTGTCCCACCCCAAGCCGCAGCGACCCTCGACCTCGCCGCGCTCCATCGCCAGATGGACCTCGCTCGACCCGAGATAGCCCGGGACGATCTTCATCTTGGTGCCGACGACGCGGTTGAGGAGCTTGACGTGGGTCGAGTCGGCCGCACTCGGCCCGCTCGAGCCCATAAGGATCTCCTTCTTCTTGGTGTCCTCGATGGTGCGGAACGGCGTCGTGTGCCACGACACGCAGAGACTGGTCTCGGCGTTGAGGCTGCCGATCCAGGTCAGCCGCTCGGGATCGATCTTGGTCTCGGTGATTCCCATCAGCGGATCGAACGGTATGTTGCGCAGCGTCGTGCCGACGGCGCTGCCGTCCTTCGGCGCGACGTTGAAGATATAATTGAGCACGGCGCGCCCGCTGCCCGCCGGCATGTTGCGCGGGATGACGGTCGTCGCGCTTCCGAGATGGGGGCCAATGTGACGCGCGAGCAGACGGCCGTACTGGTCGTAGCCGCCGCCCGGCGCCGAGCCGATATAGACATTGAACTCTTTCAGGTTCTTGTAGAACTCGGCGGCCGGCACCTGGGCGCCCGCCGGAGCGAACGCGCCCAGCGCGCCCACCGTCATCATCGCCGCTACGCCCCGCCCGATCGCACCACTCATAACCGCACCCCCGTTGTTCGCGTACCGTGATCTCGCTCAGTAATTGGCGATCTTCTGCGCCCGCTCGATCACCGGCTGCGGAATCGCGAACAGCGAGTCGAGCAGCTTCGTGATCTCCGCGCCCGAAATGGGCCGGACCTCGTACTTCGACGCCGCCGCCTCGGCGCGGAATTCGGGATCGGCGATAGTGTCGTCGAGCGCCTTGCGCAGCTCGTCACGACGGGCCGCCGACAGTCCGGGCGGCGCGACCATCGGCCGTCCGACCTTCTGGTCGGCGAGCAGCAGCGCCAGCGCCTGCTTGTCGGGACCGTCAGGAACGAGGTCGGCCAGCACCGGCACGCCCTCGAGCTCGGGGTGGCTCTCGAGCGAGTTCTGGATCAGCACCTTCATGTCCTTGGCCTCGATCCACGCGTGGTAACCGGCCTTGATCGCGCCCCAGCCGAGGCCGCAGCGGCCGTCGGTCTCGCCGCGCTGCATCGCCAAATTCATCTCGGCACCGCCGGGATAGCCGGTGATCGTTTTCACCTTGGCGCCGAGGAACGTGTTGAGGATGTTGGCATGGAGCGTCTCGCCCGAGGCGGCACCGGTGCTGCCGATGACGAACGGCTTCGACTTGAGGTCGTCGAGGCCCTGCACCTCGGACGTCTTCCAGCTCACGCAGGTCAGCGTCTCCTGCACCGGGCTGCCGATCCAGATCAGCTCGCGGGGATCGACGAGATTCGAGCGGTCGGTCTGGAGCAGCCAGTCGGTGAAGACGTTGCGATCGACGGTGCCGAACTCCGTCCCGTCGCGCGGCGACACGCTGTAGAGGTACGACGCGAGCTTGCGGCTTCCCGCGCCGGGCATGTTCTTGACCACCATCGTCGGATGGCCGTCGAGGTGCTTCGGCATATGCTTGACGACGAGCCGCGTCGCCAGGTCATTGGTGCCGCCGGGGCTCGCACCGACGTACACCGACACGACCTTGCCCTTGTAGAAACCGTCTGCCGCGAGAGCACTCCCGCCGCCCAGAATCACGGCCGCCGCCACGACGGCGGCGCGCCACGTCATCTCAGCCATGCTCACTCCCTGTCGGCCCCGCTCTGTCGGCGGGGCTCGCCGTTGTGGAACTCAGAAGCGATAAAACTCCTTGGCGTTGTCGTAGAGAATCTTGCGCTTCTGTTCGTCAGTCAGGTGCTTGTCTCGACGGATGTGTAGGAGGTTGGCCGGGAACTCGCAGTCCCAGTGCGGCACGTCCGACGCGAACATGAAGTGCTGGATGCCGCAGTATTCGATGGTCGCCGGCAGCGTGCGCTCGCTCGCCTCGATGCTCACCTTGATGTTCGATTTCTTGAAGGTCTCGCTCGGCGGCTCCTTGAGGAGCGGCATGTCGGCCTTGCCGCGCTTCTCCCAATGCTCGTCCATGCGGTCGAGGTAGTACGGCAGCCAGGTACCGCCGACCTCGAGGAAGCCGAGATGGAGGTTGGGGAAGCGCACGGTGATGCCGCTCGCCATCATGCTGGTGAACTGCAGCATCATCGCGGCGATGAACGCGTAACTGTGGACCTCGGAGAACGTGCGCAGCTTGTCGGCACCGACCTCATGTCCCCAGTGACGCGTGCCGTGGACAACGATCGCGGCACCAAGCCGCTCGGCTTCGGCATAGATCGGATCGTAGCTCTCGTCGCCGAGCGCCACGGGAAGGCCCGTCGGCGCCACCTCGAAGGCCTTGAGGCCCAGCTCCTCGACGGCGCGGCGGAGCTCCTCGGCGGCCGCCTTCGGCGACTTCACCGGCAGCACGCCGACCGGAAAGAGGCGCTTGTTGGCGTAGTCCTTGGAAAAGTGGGTGTTGACGGCGCGGCACGCAGCGATCGCGTACTCCTTCTCCTGCAGCTTCGGGATGCTGTGGGAGCCGGTGGGATAGAGCACCGCTTTCTCGATGTCGTTCTCGTCGAGGATCTTGTGCCAGAGCTCGACCTGCTGCTGGCGGCTGAGCGATTCGACGTAGCCATAGGGATGCCCGATGGAATCGCCGAACGACGAATCCCATGGCTGGCAGCCGGGCCATAGCGCG
>DATJIG010000118.1:0-25030 GCA_035493495.1 Alphaproteobacteria bacterium | reverse complement strand
TCGAAGCGGGCGCCGGCCACCGCATCCGGCGCGAACAGGCGGTCGAGCGCCGCGACTTCGTTGACGCTCAGTACGATGTCCGCCGCTGCCGCGTTCTCCTCGACGTGCTGCACGCTCATCGTTCCCGGGATCGGCACGATGAAGTCGCCCTTCGCCAAGAGCCAGGCGAGTGCGATCTGCGCCGGCGTGGAACTTTTCCCGCGCGCGAACGACTCGAGCTCGTCGAGCAGCTTCAGGTTGCGGGCGAGATTTTCGTCCTTGAAGCGCGGCGCCGAGCGGCGGCCGTCCTTCGGCCCGAGTTCGTCGAGCGAATGGAATTTCCCGGCAAGAAACCCGCGGCCGGTCGGGTAGTAGGCGACGAAGCCGATGCCGAGCTCGCGGCAAACGGGCAGCGTGTCGCGCTCGTAATCGCGCTGCATCAGCGAATACTCGCTCTGCACCGCAGTGATGGGATGCACGGCACTGGCACGGCGCAGCGTCTCGGGCCCGGCCTCGGACAGCCCGAGGTGCCGCGCCTTGCCCTGCTCCACCAGCCGCTTCATCGCGCCGACGGTGTCCTCGATCGGCACCTGCGGATCGACGCGGTGGAGATAGAGAATGTCGACGTGATCCGTCCTGAGGCGCGCGAGGCTCGCCTCGACGTAGCGCGCCACCATCTCGGGCCGGCCGTCGGCGGGCCGCGCCTCCTCGCCCTTGTAGCCTTTACGATTGCCGAACTTGGTCGACAGCAGGATCTTGCCGCGCCGGCCGCGCAGAAATCCGGCCAGCAGCTCCTCGTTGTTGCCGCCGTTGTGGTCGGCGGCGTCGATGTAGGTGATGCCGCGTTCGACGGCGCGCTCCAGCACACGCAGCGCATTCGCCTCGGCGTCGGGCGCGAGCCTTCCCTGGAACGGCGGGCAGCCGTAGCCGATCGCCGAGAACGCGACCCGCTCGGGGCCAAGCAGCCGGGTCTTCATCAGCGCCTCCCGATCATCGTGAGGACACGGTGCCGACGGGAGCGAGAGCGTTGATCTCGGTGATCTCGGCTTCGCTCAGCGTCCATTCGGCGGCGCGCACGTTCTGCTCCACCTGCTCGGGCTTGGTCGCGCCGGCGATGACACTGGAGACCGGCTTGCGCGCAACCAGCCAGGCGACAGCAAGATCGAGCAGCGCCTTGCCGCGCGCCTTGGCGTAATCCTCGAGCCCCTCGACCGCGGTCCAGCCCGCCTGGGTCATGAAGCGCTCGGCCATGTTCTTCGACGACGCGTAGCGCGCGTCCTTGGGCAGCGGCGCGCCGCGCGTGTACTTGCCGGTGAGCAGTCCGCCGGCCAGCGGGAAGAACGGAAGCAGGCCCATGCCGTAGGCGCTCATCGCCGGGACGAGCTCGCGCTCGATGTCGCGCACCAGCAGGCTGTACTCATCCTGGCAGGAGACGAAGTGATTCAGGTTGCGGTCGCGCGACGTCCACTGCGCCTCAACCACCTGCCACGCCGGCAGGTTCGAGCAGCCGATGTAGCGGACCTTGCCCTGGCGCACGAGATCGTCGAGTGCGCGCAGCGTCTCCTCGATCGGCGTCATCGGGTCGGGTCGATGCAACTGATAAAGATCGATCCAGTCGGTCTTGAGGCGGCGCAGCGAATCCTCGACCGCCCGCATGACGTAGCGCCTCGAGCCGCCCCTGAGCGTGCCGGCGTCGTCCATCGGCAGGCCGAACTTCGACGCCAGCACGATATCCTTGCGCCGATTGCCCAGCACAGCGCCGAGGATCTCCTCCGAGCCGCCGCGGTTGCCGTAGGTGTCGGCGGTGTCGAACAGCGTCACCCCGAGATCGAGCGCCTTGTGGATGACCTTGCGCGAGCCCTCGGCATCGAGACGGCCGCCGAACTGGTTGCAGCCGAGCCCGACGATCGAAACGCGCAGACCCGAACGACCCAACGTACGCTGTTGCATGGCGACCTCTTGGCGAAAGCGAGATGATGACATCAGGACGGCCGGTCGGCCGCCATGCGAGCGCTAAAGACGGGGAACGCAAGAATGCCGCACCCGCAGCGTCCGGCCGGCCCTAGAATTCCCGATCGTCGGGCCCTGGCGCCAGCGTATTCGTGGATACAAATGCCCGGACAACTTCCCCTGTTCTCCGACGATCGGTCCTCGCCCAAGGGCCTGTCGTACGCCGCGGATTTCCTGACGATAGCCGAAGAACGCGAGCTGATCGAGCGCACGGCCGCCCTGCCGCTGGCGCCGTTCCAGTTCGGCATCTACGAGGGCAAGCGGCGCGTCGTCTACTTCGGCGCCCGCTACGACTTCACCCATCAGCGGCTCGAGCCGGCCGAGGATCTGCCGGACTGGATCATGCCGCTGGTGCGGCGGACCGAGGCGTTCGCCAGTCTGCCAAAGGGCGCTATCCGTCACGCGCTGTTCACCGAATACGACGTCGGCGCCGCCATCGGCTGGCACCGCGACAAGAAGCACTTCGACGAGGTGTTCGGGCTGTCGCTGGCATCGACCTGCGACATCCGCTTCCGCCGCAAGTCCGGCAGCACGTGGCAGCGATACGCGCAGACCTGCGCGCCGCGCTCGATCTACATCCTGCGCGGCGCCGCGCGCGCGGTGTGGGAGCACAGCATCGCGCCGGTGAAGGAGAAGCGCTATTCGATCACGTTTCGCACGCTGGCAGAGCCCACCATGGCAGGCGATCGTGGTGCGTCCCCTCTGACGGAATGAGTCGAAAAAGAGCCCATGCCGTTGGGCGGCATGGGCTCTCCTCAGTCGCACGCTGCGATCACGGTGTTTCCGCCGCAGGACTACCTGTTGGTTTGCGGTTCACCCGCGGATGTCCCCGAGCTGCTGCCCGAGCCACCGGGTGCATTGGGCCCCGAGTTGGCCGGACTGCTGCCCGCGTTGGGGCTGGTCGCACTCGGGCTGCTTGAGCTCGGCATGCTGCTGCCGGAGGTGCTGCTCGGGCTGGCAGAACCCGAGCCGGCACCCGAGTTCGATGCGACATTCCGCAGATGCTGCATCGTCGTCCGATCGAGCCTGCCCGTCTGGCTCAGGTTCTCTTTCGCCTGATAGTCGCGGACCGCGGCGCGGGTCTGCGGCCCATACAGGCCGTCGATCTTGCCGTGGTAGTAGCCCGCCTTCTGCAGTGCGGTCTGCGCCTGCCGCACCTGGTCATGCGACACGCCGCCCGACGACGCGGCCGCGCCGCGTGCCCGGCGGTTCTGAGCAGTGCTGCCCGATGTGGTGCTGGTGGCATTCTGCGCAACCTCGTTGGTCTTCTGATCGACCTCCGGACGGTAGGCGCCGCCGGCCGCTCCAACTCCGCCGCCGACCACCGCACCCACGGGGCCACCAATAGCGGCGCCGGTCACGGCGCCGCCCGCCGCACCGGTCGTGGCACGTTCGCCTGTGGTCTCGCCACAGGCGGCGACCAGCAGTGCGAGCCCCAGCGGGGCCAAAAGTAATGCACGCATCTTGTCCTCCCTTCGGCTGTCTTGCCCGACCGCGTACAACGTCGCCCGACGGGGATTTGTTCTGCCGAATCGGTGAGGACGCGATTTTCCCACGCGGTGTGCCACACACCTGCGACGGGCGCCGATCACGGGCAACGGCCGCTGAGGCTCGCAGCCACGGAAACGAACCTCTACGGCGGCGGCGGGTGGGAATACGGAGGATCGGGAGTGGCTGGGGCGCCAGGATTCGAACCTGGGAATGGCGGAATCAAAATCCGCTGCCTTACCGCTTGGCTACGCCCCAATGGCGGGCCGTAAACTACCGCCCGGCGGCAAGCACGGCAACCGCCGGCCCCGTCTTTGATGCGTGGATCTAGTCGGGTTCGACTTC
Source organism: Alphaproteobacteria bacterium (assembly GCA_035493495.1). GTDB lineage: Bacteria > Pseudomonadota > Alphaproteobacteria > SMXQ01 > SMXQ01 > DATJIG01. The sequence goes on along the minus strand of DATJIG010000118.1, from coordinate 21,208 downwards.
GCCCGGCAGCGGCGTGTCGAGACACGGAATCAGCGTCGTCGCCGCGATCCACCAGCGGGGCCGGCGCTGCGCCAGCCAGCGCGCGCCACGCGCCGCAGCCTCGGCATCGGCGAACAGGGCGAAGCAGGTCGCGCCGCTGCCGCTCATCCGCACCATCAGCGCCTCGGGAACTTCCGACAGCGCGATCAGCGTCGCCGCGACCTGCGGCTCGAGTTCGGCCGCGGCCTCGGTGAGATCGTTGTCGGTCGCCTCGTCGAGCCATTCGGCGAACACGCGGCCGTCGGCGAAGGCCGGAATCATCGCCAGCGTGCGGCGATATCGGGTACCACTGCGCTCGTGCCCTGCGGCATACGCCTCGAACACGCGGGCGGTCGACAGCGGCGGGCCGGAGTTGGCGAGCAGCACGCCGACGTCGGGAAGCTGCATCGGCGTGAGACGCTCGCCGATGCCCGCCATGCGCGCCGGGCGCGAGGCGAAGCACGCCGGCACGTCGGCGCCGAGCGAGAGCGCGATCTGGTCGAAGCGGTCGCGCGGCAGGTCGACTCCCCACAGGCGCGCGAGGGCGCGCAGCGCCGCCGCCGCGTCGGCCGAGCCGCCGCCGATGCCCGACGCGATCGGCACCCGCTTGACCAGCCTGAGATGCGCGCCGCGTTCGAGGCCGGCCTCGCGGCGCAGCGCGCGCGCGGCGCGCAGCACGAGGTTGTCCTCACCCGCCTCGCGGGAGAGCGCGGGGCCGAACGGGCCATCGATGTCGAGGGTGAGCGCCTCGGGATCCTCGGCCGCTGCCGGTCCCGCCGCGAGCGCGTCGCCGAACGCAGTGAAGCCAACCAGCGAATCGAGGATGTGGTGGCCGCTCTCGGCACGGCCGACCACGTGGAGAAAGAGATTGATCTTGGCCGGCGCCGGCTCGCGCTGGGCGAGATCGATGCCGGGGGTCGCCGGAGCGTCGGTCACGCGATCACGAACCGCGACGTGCGGTCGGGTTTGACGGGGGCGCCGACGTGCCGCGCGAAACCCCCTGCCTGGAAGAAGAGGGCTTGAGACCGTTCTGAAGCTTGGATTCGAGCGAGGCCACGAGGTTCGGCTCCGGATCCATGCGCAACGCGCGCTGCCACTGGTAGCGCGCCTCGTTGTAGCGGCCGACCCGCCAGTAGGCGTCGCCCAGGTGATCGTTGATGACCGCGTCCTGCGGCTTCAGCTCCACCGCCTGCTCGAGGTGCTTCACGGCGTTGTCGTAATGCCCGAGCCGGTACTGCACCCAGCCCATGCTGTCGATGATCTGCGGATCCTTCGGCCGCAGCTTGAGCGCGCGCTCGAGCATGCCCTGGGCGCGATCGAGGTTCGTGCCCTGCTCGGTCCACGAGTAGGCGAGATAGTTGAGGAGATACGGCTGATCCGGACTGAGCTGGATCGCCTTCAGGAAGTCGGCCTCGGCGCGCGGCCACTGCTTCGCCCGCTCGAGCGCCATGCCGCGCGAGTAGAGGATCGCCCAGTGACGCTCCTCGAGATGAGGAATGCGCTCGAGCGCGCGGTCGTAGGCGGCGACGGCATCGCTGTAGCGGTCGGAGGTCCGCAGCACGTCGCCGAGCGCGACGAGCGCGTCCGGGCGTTCCGGCCGCTCGTCCGCCATCGCCTCGAGCCGGCGCACCGACGCATCGACGTTGCCGTTGGTGGCGAGCAGCACCGCCGAGCGCAGCCGCGCCGACCACGCGACAGGCGCGTTCGGATCGACGCTCTGATAGGCATTGATCGCGGCGTCGATGTGCCCCTGCGCCTCGTAGATGTCGGCGATCAGAAGCTTCGCCATCGTGAAGTCCGGGCGCAGGCGCAGCGCGAGCTGCCCGAGGATGATGCCGACGTCGTCGATCCGCTCCTGGTGCAGCAGACTGGCGATGTCGAACAGCCCTTCGGCGAGTCCGGCGTCGACCGAGGCGATGGTGCGCGGCGGCGCACTGCCGCCGGCGAGGCGCTCGAGCGCAGGCTTCATCACCAGCGTATCAGGATGAGCCCGCTCGTAGCTCTCATACAGTTTCTGTGCCGCGGCACGGTCGCCGGTGCGCTCGTAGAACGAACCCGCGGCCTCGGTGACGCGAACGAATTGCGCCTTGTTGACGTCGACCGCGGCGGCGTAGGCGAGTCGCGCGCCGTCCGTGTCACCGAGGAGATCGTCGACGAGCGCGGTATGGAAGTAGGCGAACAGCTCGAACCCCGACTTGCTGGCGAGATCCTTGAGCGCCGTCTCGGCGGCAACCTTGTTGCCGCGGCCGGCCTCGACCCATGCAGAGACGATCGGGCGGACGAACGCGGTCAACCCTTCGCCCGGCAACGCGTTGATCCGTGTCGATGCGTCGGCGTAGCGGCGCTGGCGAACGTCCTCGACGATCAGCGTCAGCAGCGGCAGCGCCGCATTGGGAGTGGTCGCGGTGATTTGACGCGCGATCGGCACCCCCTCGTCGAAGCGTCCATCGGCAGCGAGAAGCTGAAACGTGCGGCGCTGGAGCTCGGGATTGTCGGGATCCTCGGCCAATGCCTTGCCGTACAGGTCGGCGGCGAGGCGCGTGTCCTGCGCGAGCTGCGCGTGACGCGCGGCGAGATAGCCGCCGGCCGTGCCGAGCGGCTCGGTGGGAACGATCACCTGCGGGCGGGTCTGGGCCTGAGAGCAGGCGGCAACGAGCAGCACGCACGCAAGGGACGCGCTGACGCCGAAGCGCGATTTGAAGCGGGTCGGGGACATCATGGTTGAACTATACAGCATGGCCGTCCCGGCGCACGAGTCGGGGCGCACCCCAACGCGGCGCAACTGCGCCTTGCCACCTAAAAGACTTATTACATGTTCGGATAATTCGGTCCGCCGCCGCCCTCGGGCACTGTCCAGACGATGTTCTGCGCCGGATCCTTGATGTCGCACGTCTTGCAGTGGACGCAATTCTGGGCGTTGATCTGCAACCGCGCCTCGCCGCTCGCGTCGCGAACGATCTCGTAGACGCCGGCGGGGCAATAGCGCGACTCCGGAGAATCGTACGCCGCGAGGTTGAGAGAGATCGCGAGACCCGGCTCGCGCAGCTTGAGATGCGCGGGCTGGTTCTCCTCGTGATTGGTGTTCGACACGAACACCGACGACAGCCGATCGAAGGTGATCTTGCCGTCGGGTTTCGGATAGGTAATCGCTGTCGCAGCATTCGCCGGCTTCAGCGTTTCGTTGTCGCGACGGTGATGGAGTGTCCACGGCGCGCGCCCGCCGGTGAGCGTCTCGAACGCGGCGTTGGCAAGACCCGGCAGAAGTCCGAAGTGGAAACCGGGACGGATATTGCGCACGCGCGCGAGCTCCTCGTACACCCAGCTCCGCTTCAGTTGCTCAGGATACGCGGTGATCGTCGCCGGGCCATCCTCCGATTGGAGGACATCGATCGCCGCCTCCGCCGCAACCATCGCCGACTTCATCGCGGTGTGGATGCCCTTGATCTTGGCGACGTTGAGGAACCCGGCGGAGCACCCGATCAGCGCCGCGCCGGGGACGATGAGCGCCGGGATCGATTGGTATCCGCCCTCGTTGAGCGCGCGCGCGCCATAGGCGATGCGGCGGGCGCCCTCGAACGTCGGGCGAATCGCCGGATGCAGCTTGAAGCGCTGGAACTCCTCGAACGGCGACAGATAGGGATTGGCGTAGTCGAGTCCGACGACGAATCCGACCGCGACCTGGTTGTTCTCAAGGTGGTACAGGAACGACCCGCCGTAGGTCGCCCGATCGAGCGGCCAGCCGACGCTGTGGACGACGGTGCCGCGGCGATGTCGCGCGGGATCGACCTCCCACAGCTCCTTGATGCCGATGCCGTAGGTCTGCGGGTCCGAGTGGGCGCGTAGGTCGTATCGCTTGATCACCTGCTCCGACAGCGAGCCGCGGCAACCCTCCGCGAGAAGCGTGAGCCGCGCGCGAAGCTCGACGCCGGGCTGGTAATTCTCGGTCGGCTCGCCGTTTTTGCCGATGCCCATGTCGCCGGTGGCGACGCCGACGACGCTGCCGCCGTCGGTGAGAACCTCGGCCGCGGCGAATCCGGGGTAGATCTCGACGCCAAGCGCCTCGGCTTCCTTGGCCAGCCAGCGGCACAGGTTGCCGAGCGAGATGATGTAGTTGCCGCGGTTGTGCATCTGCGGAGGCGTCGGCAGGCGGATCGCGCTGCGCTCGGTGAGGAAGAGGAAGCGGTCACTCTCCGCCGGCGTGTTGAGCGGCGCACCGCGCTCCTTCCAGTCGGGGAACAGCTCGTCGAGCGCGCGCGGCTCGAGCACCGCGCCGGACAGGATATGGGCGCCCACCTCGGACCCCTTCTCGACCACGCACACCGAGATATCCTGGCCGCGCCCGGCGGCAAGCTGCTTGAGCCGGATCGCCGCCGACAGACCGGCGGGCCCGGCGCCGACGATCACGACGTCGAACGTCATGGTTTCACGTGTCATGGGACTTGCTTACTTCATTGAGACGATGAGGGAAACAGGGCCGCGCCGAATCCAGCGTTCGGTGTGATAGCTTGCCGCCATGACCGCGCCGCCGAATCCAAACGGGGGAAAACCCGCCATCGATCCGCTCGTCGCGCTGCTGGCGTGGCAGGTCGACGCCGGCGCGATCGACGTCATCGGCAACGTGCCGGTGAACCGGCTCGAGCGCCCGCAACCGTCGCCGGCAACCACCCCAACTCCGCCCGTGGCCGCGCCCAGCGCGCGACCGGCACCGCCGTCGATCGCGCGCCCGTCGGCGCCCGATGTGCCGGCGCCACGCCCAACGCCGGGTCGCGCTGCGCCGCCGCCCGTCGCGGCACCGCTTCCGATCGTCCAGGACGCAACCGCGGCGCATCTCGCCGAGGCCGCGACCACGTTCGAGGAACTGCGCGCCGCGGTGGCCGCATTCGAGGGCTGCGCGCTCAAGAAGACCGCGACGAATCTGGTGTTCTCCGACGGAAACCCGGAATCGCGGCTGATGGTGATCGGCGAGGCGCCGGGCGGCGACGAAGACCGCCTCGGCAAGCCGTTCGTCGGCGTGTCCGGGCAACTTCTCGACCGCATGCTGGGCGCCGTCGGACAGGACCGCGGCAACACGCTGATCACCAACGTGCTGTTCTGGCGTCCGCCCGGCAATCGCACGCCGACCCCGGCGGAGATCGCGGCGTGCCTGCCGTTCATCGAGCGTATGATCGAGATCGTCGATCCCGCGGTGCTGATGCTGGTGGGCGGCATCGCCGCCAAGACCATGCTCGCGCGCGCCGAAGGCATCATGAGACTCAGGGGGCGCTGGCTCGAATTCCGCACCCCGAAAATGGCGCGTCCGGTGCCGACCATCGCCACCTTTCATCCCGCCTACCTGCTGCGATCGCCCGGACAGAAGCGTCTGGCCTGGCAGGACTTTCTCGCCGTGCGACGCAGGCTCGCGGAAGTTTGAGTCGGCGTTTTCATCGGCTTTCAAGCCGGCTTTAAAGAGAAATTAACGAAAGACGGGCCATTAAAGAGACGGCTGTGCCCCGAAAAAGAGCGTACGGGTCGGTCTACTTTTAACGTTAATAGCTTGCCGTTCCGCCAACGGCTCGGTTAAGAACGCCGGGATGCTTGCAAACGATCGACGACCCAGCCCGACCCAACGGCATGACGTCAAGAAATCGACGGGCTGGTTGACGGCGGTCATCGCGACCGCCGGAGCGATTGCACTCCTTTCCACGACGGCGCTTTCGGCGCCGGTCCAGAAGTCAAAAGCGCCGGCGAAAGCTGCCGCCGCGGCGTCAGCGCCGTCCAAACCGACTTCGTCGAAGCCCGCCACACGCCAGTCGTCGTCTTCGAGTCTTCCGCGCGTGCTGACGGCGGCCGACGCCGAGCGCTATCGCGAGATCTTCGATTTCCAGGAGCGGGGGCGCTTCCAAGAGGCCGATCGCCTGATCGGGTCCCTCAACAACAAGGTTCTGATGGGCCACGTGCTGGCCCAGCGTTACCTCCATCCGTCGTTCCGCGCCAAGTACTCCGACCTCAAGTCCTGGCTCGCGCAGTACTCCGATCACCCCGATGCCGGAAAAGTCTATGCCCTCGCGCTGAAGAAGCGCGGTGGCGCGCCCCTTCCCCATCCGCCGACCTATTCCTCCGGCAACCTTCCCGACACCGTCGAGCTGCAGGCATTCGCCTCGGCCGCGCGCGCCGCGCAGGGCCCATGGGATTCGGGTCTCGAGCGCTTCCGCGCCGGCAAGTACGCCGAGGCCGCGCAGCAGTTCGAGAAAGTGGCGATGACGCCAAAACTGTCGCCGTGGACCGCGTCCGCAGGCGCGTTCTGGGCGGCCCGGTCGTATCTCCGCGCCGGCGAGCCGGATAAGGTCAACCACTGGATGACGGTCGCGGCCCAGCAGCCGCGCACATTCTATGGTCTCCTCGCCCTCCATTCGCTCGGCGTCGAGCCGCCGCTCAACTGGAAGATGCCGGGCGTCGGCGACGAGGGTTTCAAACAGGTTCTGAATGAAGCATCGGGCAAGCGGGCGCTGGCGCTGATCGAGGCGCAGGACAACGATCGCGCCGAGCGCGAGCTCCTCGGCCTGCGCCCGAATGCTTCGAACGGCGAGCTCCTCGCGCTGGCGGCGATTTCGCAGGAGGCGCACCTCCCGGCGCTGTCGATGAAAATCGGCCGGCAGCTCATCGACAAGGGCATCTCGCTAGATGCCGCGCTGTTCCCGATCCCGGGGTGGCAGCCCGAGGGCGGCTTCCGCGTCGATCGCGCGCTGGTCTATGCGCTGATGCGCCAGGAATCGGCGTTCAATCCGCAGGCCCTGAGCCCGGTCGGGGCACGCGGCCTGATGCAGTTGATGCCGGCGACCGCAGGCTTCATCGCCAACGACAAGCGCCTCGCGACCAAATCGAAGACCGATCTCTTCGATCCGACCCTCAACATCACACTCGGCCAGCGCTACGTCGCGCACCTGCTCGCCGACCGCGGCATCTCGAACGACGTGATCGTCATGACCGCGGCCTACAACGGCGGCCCGGGCAACGTCGCGAAGTGGCAGCGCAACGTCGACTACAAGGACGATCCGCTGCTCTACATCGCCACGATCCCGGCGAAGGAAACTCGGCAGTTCATCGAGCGCGTGTTCGCGAACCTGTGGATCTATCGCACGCGTCTCGGTCAGCCTGCGCCCGAGCTCATCGCCCTTGCCGAGGGCAAGTGGCCGCTCTACGCTGCCCTCGATTCATCAAACACATCGGTGGCCGAACGCTTCGTGGGCGAAGACGGCACCGTCAGCAGCGGCGATTATGGCCGCCTCCCCAATGGCGGGAATTGACGAGACTCGTAAGTTTCTTCCAGTCGCCATCGCCGTTCTCACCGTCTCGGACAGTCGTGGTCCCAAGGAAGACGAGTCCGGCAAGACGCTGATCGACCGTCTTGAGGGCGCCGGGCATACGCTCGCCGCACGCGCCGTGGTCAAGGACGATGTCGCGCAGATCCGCGCCCAGGTGAACGCCTGGATCGACGACCCCAAGATCGACGTTGTGATCACGACAGGCGGCACCGGAATGACCGGCCGCGACGTCACGCCCGAAGCCGTCGAGGCGCTCTACGAAAAGAAGATCGAGGGCTTCGGCGAGCTGTTCCGCTGGATCTCCTATGGCAAGGTCGGAACCTCGACGATCCAGTCGCGCGCCACCGGCGGCGTCGTGCGCGGCACCTATATCTTCTCGCTTCCGGGTTCGCCGTCGGCATGCCGGGACGGCTGGGACGAGATTCTCCGTCTCCAGCTCGACGCACGGTACCGCCCGTGCAACCTGGTCGAGCTGATGCCGCGCCTCAAGGAGCACCTCGGGCGCTAGCGCCCGGGCCGCTCACGTCCTCGAATTCGAATCGTCGCTAGCGGTAAAGCCGCGTGACCTGATTCGCCGGCACGCCCGCGAACCACAGCCCGACGCACAGCGTGTCCTGCGCCATACGCTTCCACCAGCCGTCGCCCTGATAGCGCGCGGCGGAGTTGATGGCGGCGATCGGAAGAACGCGCAGGCGATCGGCACCGATACGGCGGACCATCTCGACGTCCTCCATCATCGGCACCTCGGGATAGCCGCCGAGTGAATCGTAGAACGGCCGACTGATCAGCAAGCCCTGATCCCCCGACGGCAGGCGCAGCCAGCGCGAGCGGCGTTCGAAGATCGCCTCGAGGCGGCGCGCCCATTTGCGTTCGTCGCTGACGCGGAAGCGGAACGCGGCGGCCTTGCCGAGGTTGGCGGGATTGGCAATGAAGCCGGCCACGCGCGCGGCCCAGCCTTCGCCGAGACGCGTCTCCGAATGGAGGAACAACAGCCACTCGCCGCGCGCGGCCCGGGCGCCGGCGCGCGCCTGCGCGCCACGGCCGGCGGGAACGGAGACGACACGGGCGCCGAGTCCTTCGGCAACGGCAACGGTGCGATCGGTCGAGTTCGCGTCGCTGACGATGATCTCGATCTCGGGGACCTGGAGACCCTTCACGCCACAGGCGCGCACCACCTCGTCGCGCAGGGCGGAGACCGTCGCCGGCAACTCGGCGGCCGCGTTTTCGGTCGGGATCACGACGCTCAGCAACATGACGCTCATCCTGTGAAGCTCGTTGTTTCCGCAGTGTGCGGCCGTCTCGGTTAACAAATCGATTGCGTGGTCCCGCGCATCCGCGGTCGAGCTTCGCCAGACCGATCGGTGCGAGCTTGTTCTTGATTTGTTCTCTATGGTCTCGTACCCTTGTTCGATGGCTGACAATCCGGACATCCTTCCCGATCGGTCCCGCAAGGGCCGTGGTGCGGTGAGCAATCGCACCGGCCGGTTCGAGCGGTTCACGTCGGAGGCGGTCGACGACGGGTGGCGCGATTTCAACGGCCTTGTTCCCGACGACGGCGAAGCGCCGTCGAAGCTTGTGACGTCGGTCATGCGCGACACCAGCCGCACGGTGATCGCGCACAACGAGTCGCCCGACATCAGCTTCGATCGCTCGATCAACCCGTATCGCGGCTGCGAGCACGGCTGCATCTACTGCTACGCGCGGCCGGGCCACGCTTACCTCGGGCATTCGCCGGGGCTCGACTTCGAGACCAAGCTCTACGGGAAGTTCGATGCGGTCGAGCGGCTCAAGGCCGAGCTCGCGGCGCCGAACTACAAGCCGGAGCCGTTCATGATCTCGGGCGTCACCGACTGCTATCAGCCGGTGGAGCGCGAGCTCCGCATCACCCGCGGCATCATCGAAGTGCTGGTCGAGCATCGCCATCCCTTCACGCTGATCAGCAAGAATGCGCTGATGGCGCGCGACGCCGACCTGCTCGCCGAGGCGGCGAAGCTCAATCTCGTCTCCGCTGCGCTGTCGGTGACGACGCTCGATCCCAAGCTCGCGCGCGTCATGGAGCCGCGCGCCTCGACGCCGGCCAACCGCATCGCCGCGATCAAGACGCTCGCCGAGGTCGGCGTGCCGATGCGGGTGATGGTGGCGCCGATCATCCCCGGCCTCACCGATCCCGAGCTCGAATCGATCCTCGAGGCGGTGCGCGACGCCGGCGCCAAGGGCGCGGGCTTCGTCATGCTGCGCATGCCGCACGAGATCAAGGATCTGTTCTACGAGTGGCTGACCGAGCATTTCCCCGATCGCGCCAAGCACGTGCTGACGCTTATGCGCGATGTGCGCGGCGGCAAGCTCTACAATTCGGCGTGGTTCTCGCGCCAGCGCGGCACCGGCGCCTACGCCGAGCTGATCCAGCACCGCTTCAAACTCGCGGTTAAGAAGCTTGGCCTCAACCAGGAGCGTCGCGACCTCAGGCGCGACCTGTTCCGCCCGCCGGCTCCGCCGCCGAAAGGCGATACACGGCAGATGTCGCTGCTCTAGCCGGTCAAGTCTCCCGGTCAAATCTCTTTGAAGACCGGCTGAGATTCTGGCGCTGCCCTCGCCGCCGCTTCCGGTTAAATTCCCGCTCAGGGGACTGGAGGGGGATTCGGCGGATGCCGACGTTTCGGCTGGAGATCGAAGTGGCGGGCAAGGAAGGGCGCGTTGCCGGTATCGATGAAGTGGGCCGCGGTCCCTGGGCGGGACCGGTAGTCGCGTGCGCCTGCGTGCTCGAGCGCCGCAAACTGCCGAAGGATCTCCGCGACCGCATCGACGATTCCAAGGCGCTGACGGCGAAGAAGCGCGAGGCGGTAGCCGCCGAGCTGATCGCCCGCGCCAAGGCCAGCGATGGCGTGATCTTCGGCATTGCCGCTGCGAGCGTCGCCGAAATCGACCGCATCAACATTCTGCACGCGACCGAGCTCGCGATGCGCAGGGCACTCGCGCGCCTCCCGTTCGTGCCCGACCACATCCTGGTCGACGGCAACCGCGCGCCCGATTTCGGCTGCCCGATCCGCGCGGTCGTCGGCGGCGATCACCGCTCGATGTCGATCGCCGCGGCGTCGATCGTCGCCAAGGTGGCGCGCGACCGGCTGATGACGCGGCTTTCGCCGTTCTATCCGGCGTTCGGCTGGGATCGAAACGCGGGTTATGGCACCGAAATCCACGCTGAGGCGCTGTCGCGCCACGGCCCAACCGTGCACCACCGCCGCTCGTTCGCGCCGGTCGCAGAGGCCGTCACCCTGTTCTCGGTTCAGGCTCAGACCGTCTCATCTACCGCTACATCTTGAGTCCCCGGAGTCCAGCGACTCCCACCTGTAGTTTATAACACATTGATTCAAAAGAGTTATTGACGGATTCTCCCGTTATCCACAGGATCGGGGGCATGACACCGTCAGGCCTCGCCCAATCCCGCGACCTCCGCCCCGCCCAGATCATCGAGGGCGACTGCGTAGACGCCATGAACTGCCTCGCCCCTGGCTCGGTCGACCTCGTGTTCGCCGATCCCCCGTACAACCTGCAGCTCAAGGGCGAGCTCACCCGACCGAACCAGAGCCGCGTCGACGGCGTCGACGACGCCTGGGACCGCTTCGACGATTTCGGGACCTACGACCGTTTCACCGAGCGCTGGCTCAAGGCGGCCAAGCGCGCGCTCAAGGACGACGGAGCGCTGTGGGTGATCGGCAGCTACCACAACATTTTCCGCGTCGGCGCGATCCTCCAGGACCTCGGCTTCTGGATCCTCAATGACGTCGCCTGGGTGAAGACCAATCCGATGCCGAATTTCCGCGGCCGTCGCTTCACCAACGCGCACGAGACGCTGATCTGGGCCGCGAAGTCGAAGGACGCGCGCTACACCTTCAACTACGCGGCGATGAAAGCGCTCAACGACGACGTGCAGATGCGCTCCGACTGGGTGCTGCCGATCTGCACCGGGCCTGAGCGCCTGAAACAGAACGGCGAGAAGGTTCATCCGACGCAGAAGCCGGAAGCGCTGCTCCATCGCATCCTGCTCGCGACGACGAAGCCGGGCGAGGTCGTGCTCGATCCGTTCTTCGGCACCGGCACCACCGGCGCCGTCGCCAAGAAGCTCGGACGCGGCTTCATCGGCGTCGAGCGCGACCCGCGTTACGCCACGGCGGCGCGTGCCCGCGTCGAAGCGATCGCCTGGCCGACCGACGACGCCGCGGTGACGGTGGCGCGCGAGGCGCGCGCCGAACCGCGCATTCCGTTCGGCTGGGTCGTCGAGCGCGGGCTGCTCAATCCGGGCGACGTTCTGTCGGACGAGCGCGGCCGTCACACCGCGCGCGTCCGTGCCGACGGAACGCTCGCGACCACCGACTTCTCCGGCTCGATTCACAAGGCAGGCGCCCACGTGCAGCACGCGACCGCCTGCAACGGCTGGACGTTCTGGCACTTCGAGGTCGACGGCAAGAAGATCTCGATCGACGTGCTGCGCCAACAGCTGCGCGCCGAGCTCGCCCAGGCCGGTCTCGTCACCAACGCGCCGGTCAAGTACGTGAAGGGCCGCGAGGTCTAGCGCGTTTCCTTCTTCGTCGTCCCGAGAGCGGCCGCGACGACCTTCGCCATCACCGACGGCAACGCCTCCTCGCCGAGCGCCGCGATCGCGCACCAGCGATAGGGCGCTTTCAGCCTCCGCGCGCGCGCCGCCGGCGCCTCGGCGCTCATCACCGACAATTCGAGCGCGAAGTGGCTGAAGACGTGGCGCACGCGCCCCTTCAACTCGCGGTAGTCGAGAGCGAGCGGCGCGTCGGCAAGAGCTGACGCACGATCGAGCCGGCCTTCGCGCCACGCGCTCGACGGCACCTCCATCATGCCGCCGAGCAATCCCGACGGCGGACGTCGCCGCAGCAGCACGCGGCCCTTGCTGTCGGTGATCCAGAACGCAATGCCGCGCCGCGTCGGCCGCTCGGCCTTCGCCGCCCGCGCGGGCAGCGTCTCGGCGTTGCCTTGCGCGCGCGCCGCGCACGAGTCGGCGATCGGGCACAGCATGCATTTCGGCGCGACCGGCGTGCAGATGCCGGAGCCGAGATCCATCAGCGCCTGGGCGAAGTCGCCCGGTCGCACATCGGGCACGATCTCCGCGGCGCGCGCGCGCATCGCCACCTTGGCGCCGGGCAGCGGCTCGGTGATCGCGAACAGCCGCGCGATCACTCGCTCCGCATTGCCATCGACCGCAGCGGCCTTGCGATCGAACGCGATCGCCGCGATCGCGCCTGCGGTGTACGGCCCGATACCGGGAAGTGCCAGCAGCGCCTGCTCGGTGTCCGGCAGCTTGCCTCCATGGGCGGCGACGATCGCCTGCGCCGCCTTGTGCAGGTTGCGGGCGCGGGCGTAGTAGCCAAGCCCGCTCCACGCCGTCATGACGTCCTCGACCGGCGCCGTGGCGAGCGCCGCGACGGTCGGGAAACGCGCGAGAAAGCGCTGAAAATAAGGGCCCGCCGCGGCGACCGTGGTCTGCTGCAGCATGATCTCCGAGATCCAGACGCGGTACGGATCGGAGCGCTGGCCCGGAGGAGCGCGCCACGGCAGGACGCGGCGGTGGCGGTCGTACCAGGCGAGCAGGCGCGCAGCGATGCCGTCGGGCTGCGCCGCGCCGGGCGCGGGCCGTCCCGAAGAAGTGACCGCTCGTGGTTTGCCGTTCATCGGCCCGACAAGTAGCATGCGGGCAATTGCTGCGGCGCGAAAACCGCCCAAACCGCAAGGATCTAAAAGCATGGCGGACCCCAGGAACAAGGACACGCGACGCGGCCTCGCGACCGCTGCCTCGGCGGTCGCGCGGATCGCCAAGCCGCTGTTCCGCAGGCGCGGGTTCGCCGAGGGCGCGATCATCACCGACTGGCCGGCGATCGTCGGCGCGCATCTTTCGTCGATCGTGACGCCGGAGCGCCTCGCCTTCGAGCGCGACCGCCGCGATCACGGCACGCTGATGGTGCGCGTCGCCCCGGCGTTCGGACCCGAGGTCCAACACCTGTCGCCGCAGATCATCGAGCGGGTGAACGTGCACTTCGGCTACCCCGCCGTCGCCCAGCTCAAGATCCTGCCCGGCACGATGCCCGAGCGACGGGTTCCGCCTCCTCTCGAACCCGCCCCGCCGCCGCCCGACGAGTCGACCCTGGCCGACATCGCCAACGTCCCCGACGAGGGTCTCCGGGCGGCGCTCGAGCGCCTGGCGAAGGCGCTCAAGACCACGGCCGCGGCCCGCTCCGCTCCGCCGCCTAACCGTGCGAAAACGTTTGGGGATAAGTGAAAATCCAGCCTTGCGGGGGCGGGCGGAATCGTGGACGGTAACGGCCGCTACCCGCTATAGGTAGTGTGGGCAGAGGGTTTTATGCGGAAGATATTGATCGCATTACTGATAGTGGCCGCCGCGGCGATCGCGGTGGTCGCTTACCGCGAGTGGCAGCCCGGATCGAAAACCGCAGCCACCCCGGCCGGCGGCCAGGCATCTGAGGCGAAGCCGTTCACGGTCACCGCCGACGACCGCGTGCTCGGCAGCCCGGATGCCCCCGTGACCGTCATCGAGTACGCCTCGATGACCTGCCCCCACTGCGCGCACTTCGATGTCGAGATCCTGCCCCAGATCAAGTCGACGCTGATCGACAGCGGCAAGGCGCGGCTCGTGTTCCGCGACTTCCCGCTCGACGGCCTCGCGCTGCGCGGCGCCATGCTGGTGCGCTGCGTCGGCAACGACCGCGCGTTCGGCATGATCGACCTGCTGTTCTCGCGCCAGGCGCAGTGGGCCGGCGCCCAGGACCCGATCGCGGCGCTCGGCACGATCGCCGCCCAGGCCGGAATGAGCGGCGACGACTTCAAGGCCTGCGTCGAGAACCAGACCGTCCTCAACGCCGTGGTGCAGAGCCGCACCGATGCCGAGAATACTTACGGCATCAACAGCACGCCGAGCTTCCTGATCAACGGCCAGCTGGTCGTCGGCGCCTACGAGGCGCCCGAGTTCATCAAAATGGTCGAGGCCGCGGCCGCCGGCGCACCGGCAGCCCCGACGTCGTCCAGTCCTTCCACGCCAGCGCGGTAGCCCACGTGCAGTTCGCAAAGCTCAAACTCTCCGGCTTCAAGTCCTTCGTCGAAACCACCGAACTCGTCATCGAACCGGGCCTCACCGGCATCGTCGGCCCGAACGGCTGCGGCAAGTCGAACCTGATCGACGCGCTGCGCTGGGCAATGGGCGAACACTCGGCGCGGCAGCTCCGCGGCTCCGAGATGGACGACATCATTTTCGCCGGCACCCAGAACCGCCCGGCGCGCAACATCGCCGAGGTCGGAATCGTGATGGACAACGGCGACCGCAAGGCGCCGTCGCAGTTCAACGATCAGGACGAAATCGAGATCATCCGCCGCATCGAGCGCGGCGAGGGCACCGCTTACCGCGTGAACGGCGCCGAGTCGCGGCTGCGCGACGTGCAGACGCTGTTCGCCGATGCGGCGACGGGCGCGCGCTCGACCGCGATCGTCAGCCAGGGCCAGATCGGCGCGCTCATCGCGGCAAAGCCGTCCGAGCGCCGCACCATCCTCGAGGAAGCCGCCGGCATCACCGGCCTCTACTCGCGCCGCCATGAGGCCGAGCTCCGGCTGAAGGCCGCCGAGACCAACCTCACCCGGCTCGAGGACGTCATCCGCACGCTCGAAGCCCAGCTCCAGACGCTGAAGAAGCAGGCGCGTCAGGCGTCGCGCTATCGCAACCTCTCGGACCACATCCGCCGCGCCGAGGCCCAGGTTCTGTATCACCGCTACACGTCGGCGGTGACCCAGGTTCGCGAGTCGACCGAACGTCTCCAGGCGCTCGAGGCCGAAGTCGCCCGCCTGACCTCCGAGGTCGCCGTCGCGACCACACGCGAGGCGGAGGCATCGTCGGCACTGCCGCCGCTGCGCGAAGCCGAGGCCGAGGCCGCCGCGAAGCTGCAGCGCCTCAAGCTCGCGAGCGAGGAACTCGATCGCGAAGAGGAGCGGGTGCGCGCGGCCGAGGCCCAGCTCAGCCAGCGCCTTTATCAGATCGCCGGCGACACCGAGCGCGAGCGCATCCGCGCCGAGGACGCCGGCTCGGCGATGGCCGGCCTCAACCAGGAAGCCGAGCGCATCGCCACCGAGCAGCTCGCCGAGGAAACGG
The DNA here is from genome assembly GCA_035493495.1 of Alphaproteobacteria bacterium. GTDB lineage: Bacteria > Pseudomonadota > Alphaproteobacteria > SMXQ01 > SMXQ01 > DATJIG01. The sequence continues at coordinate 5,713 of DATJIG010000118.1, read as the reverse complement.
CCGAGACGGCGGCGCGGCAGGCCCTCGAGCAGGCAACCGCCGAGCGCGTTGCCGCCGAGGAGACGCTCGCGCGCCTGACCGCGGAAGTCGCCGCCGCCGAAGCGCGTCTCGCCGAGCTCGCGCGCCGTCGCGCCGAGGCCGAGGCCCGCGCCCAGCGTCTCAACGAGCGTCTTCGCGATGCCGAGGCCGAGGCCGAGCGGCTTGAAGTCGCGGTTCGCGACCGCGCCGAGATCGAAGCCGCCGAAGCGCGCCTTGCCGCGGCACAGCGCGAAGCGGAAGCGGCCCGCGCCGAGCTCGCCGCCGCCGAAGCGGAAGCCCAGCGCGTGACCGAAGCCGAGGCGCAGAACATCGCCGCCGCCGAGGCGGAGGGCGCGCGCGTCGCCGAGGCCGGGCGCGAGCAGCTTGCCGCCGCCGAGGCGGAGGCCCAGGCCATCGGCGAGGCCGAGACCCGGAAGATCGCCACCGCCGAGGCCGAGGAGCAGCAGGTCGCCGAGGAGGAATCCCGGAAGATCGCCGCCGCCGAGGCCGAGGAGCAGCAGGTCGCCGAGGCCGAATTGCGCACCATCGCCGCGGCGGAAGCCGAGGCACAGGCGCTTGCGGAGGCCGAGAGCCGGAAGATTGCCGCCGCCGAAGCCGACGCCCAGCAGGTGGCGGAAGCCGGTCGCGCGACCATCGCCGCCGCCGAGGCCGAGGCGCAACAGGTTGCCGAATCCGCGCGTGCCGACATCGCCGCTGCCGAGGCCGAGCGCGAACGGGTCGACGCCGAAGCGCGGCGCCGCGCCGAGGAGGCGCAGGCGACCGACGCCATGCTCGCCAAGTTCGCCGCCGAGGATTCGGCGCTGCGCAATCTGCTCGCCCACAGCGAGGGCGAAGGCTACGAGCCGCTGATCGACCACATCAGCGTCACCCCGGGTTACGAGACCGCGCTCGGCGTGGCGCTCGGCGACGACCTGATCGCGCCGCTCAACGAGTCGGCGCCGATCCACTGGCGCGCGCTGCCGCCGTTCGCGGCCGCGACGCCGCTGCCGGGCGGCGTGCGCCCGCTGTCGGACTTCGCCCAGGCGCCTGCCGCGCTCGCCCGCCGCCTGTCGCAGATCGGCGTCGTCGAGACGTCGGCCGACGGCGCGGCACTGGCGCCCGAGCTGCAGGTCGGCCAGCGACTGGTGACGCGCGACGGCGCGCTGTATCGCTGGGACGGCTACACCGTCAGCGCCGGTGCGCCCACCGCCGCCGCGGTGCGGCTTGGCCAGCGCAACCGCCGCGCCGAGCTCGCGCCGCTGATCGCCGCCGCCGAGGCCAGCTCCGCCGACATGCGCGCCGCCGTCGAGGCCGCGCGCGAGCGCCAGCAGGAAGCAGCCGGCGCGGTCAACACCGCGCGTGATGCCGCCCGCGAGCGCCAGCAGGGAGCGGTCGATGCGGCCAACGCCGCCCGCGAAGTCGCCCGCGAACGTCACCAGGAAGCGCTCGAGGGCGTGAACGCGGTGCGCGCCGAGGTTCGCCAGCGCCAGCAGGAAGCGCTCGACGGCGTCAACGCCGTCCGTGCCGCCGCGCGTGAGCGCGAGCAGGCCGCGGCGGACGCGGTCAACACCGTCCGTGCCGCCGCGCGTGAGCACGAGCAGGCCGCGGCGGACGCGGTCAACGCCGTCCGTGCCGCCGCGCGCGAGCGCGAGCAGGCCGCGACGGACGCCGTCAACGCGGTCCGCGCCGAGATCCGTCAGCGTCAGCAGGCGGCCGCCGACACGCTCAATGCCGTGCGTGCCGAGGCTCGGGCACGGCAGCAGGCCGCCGAGGCCAATACCGGTGCCGCGCGCGAGGCCGTGCGCCGCGCCGACGCCAGCGAGCGCGCGTCGCGCGAAGCCCACGCGGCTCTCGCCCAGACGGCGGCGCAGATCGCGACCAAGCTCGAGGCGGTGCGGAACCTGATCACCCAGCTCACCACCGATCGCGACGAAGCCGTCGCGGCGGCGGATGCGGCACAGCCCGGCCCCGACGACGAATCGAACCTCGCCGCGCGACGCGAGGAGACCGAGCGCGCCCACGAGGAACTGTCGACCCGTCACGCCGCCGAGGCCGACGCGACACGTGCCCACGAGGAGGTGGTTCGTCAGGCCGCCGCCCGCCGTGAGCGTCTCGTCGAGATCGTCAGCGAGCGCGAAGGCTGGCAGCAGCGCGCGAGCCATGCCCAGACGCAGATCGAGGAACTCGAGTCTCGCCGTGCCGCGGCCGAGGAGGAGCGCGCCCGTTTCGCCGCGCGTCCGGCCGAGATCATGTCCGAGCGCCACGCCCTGGGCGATCGCATCGACGAGGCCGCGCAGGAGCGTCAGGCGCGCGCCGATGCCCTCGCCGCCGCCGAGGCGACCCTCAACGAGGCCGCCGCGCACCTCAAGAAGGTCGACAGCGCCCTGCGAGACACCCGCGAGGATCGCGTGCGCACCGAGGGCATCGTCGGCCAGGCGACGCAATCCCTGACCCAGATCGAGGAGCGCATCGCCGAGCGCGTCTCATGCCTTCCGACCGAGCTGCTCGCGGTCTGCGAGAAGACCGAGGAAGAGCTCGAGGCGCTGCCCGAGGCCGAGGCCCGGCTCAACCGGTTGACCCGCGAGCGCGACAACATGGGCCCGGTGAACCTGCGCGCCGAGGAGGAAGCCCGGGAGCTCAGCGAGCAGATCACCGGCATGACGAGCGAGCGCGACGATCTGGTCGCCGCCATCGCCCGCCTCCGTCACGGCATCAACGAGCTCAACCGCGAAGGCCGCGAGCGCTTCCTTGCCGCCTTCGAGAAGGTCAACGGCCACTTCCAGATGCTGTTCACGCGGCTGTTCGGCGGCGGCCGGGCGCACCTCGAGCTCACCGAGGCCGAGGATCCGCTCGAGGCAGGCCTCGAGATCATGGCGAGCCCGCCGGGCAAGAAGCTGCAGGTGCTGTCGCTGCTCTCGGGCGGCGAGAAGGCCCTGACCACCACCGCCTTGCTGTTCGCGGTGTTCCTCACCAACCCGGCGCCGATCTGCGTGCTGGACGAGGTGGACGCGCCGCTGGACGACTCCAACATCGGTCGGTTCTGCAACCTGATCGAGGAGATCGGCAACGTCACCAAGACGCGGTTTCTGATCGTCACCCACCACCGCATCACGATGGCCCGCATGGACCGCCTTTACGGCGTCACCATGCCGGAGCGCGGCGTGTCGCAGCTGGTGTCGGTCGACCTTCAGGGCGTGACCAAGCTCCGCGCCATAGCCTAGGCGGCGCCTGCCGTCTCGGCCAAGCGGACCAAAAACCCCGGGGCGATCCCCCGGGGTTTTTCCTGTCCGGACCCCGGCTTGGGCGGCGCCACGACGGTCGGTGAAGCTACCCAAAGCGGAGCCGCCGCGACCGCCGCCGCGCGGGCCGGAAACCCCTGATTTTCCGAGCTTCTTGGCGCCCTTGGCGGGGCCGATCGTCCTTGACACAAAGGGGACCCCTTTATAATGTGCGCGCGCTTTTCCGGCGCGGCCATACGGCCTCGCGCTCACGGCGCACACCTTCCCATGGACGAGCGCAAACCGCCTTCCCTGGAGGACCTCGATGCCCGCTTGCGGGCCGTTCAGGAACGGGTCGATTCCCGGGCCAACGGCGGCAAGAAGGACAACGGGCAGCCGATGAGCGGACTTGGGCTCGCGTTCCGCGTCGGTATCGAGCTCGTCTCGGCCCTGGCGGTCGGCGTCGGCATCGGGTGGTTGCTCGATCGCTGGCTCGGCACCAAGCCGTGGCTGATGGTGGTGTTCTTCTTTCTCGGCTCGGCCGCCGGCGTTCTCAACGTCTGGCGCGCGATGTCCGGGATCGGTCCCGGACCCGGCTACCGCCCGGTCGTGGAGAAGGACGACGAGACGGACGGCCATTAGGCCGGACGGAAACGACAGGCCCTTGAGGGGAAACGCGCGTGGCGTCGCCGCTAGAGCAATTCGAAGTCCACACCCTCGCTCCGATCCAGATCGGCGGCATCAACGCCTCGTTCACCAACGCGTCGTTCTACATGGCGCTCGCCGTCGTGGCCGTGACCGCGTTCCTCGTCCTCGGCATGCGCAAGGCGGCGCTGGTTCCCGGCCGCTGGCAGTCGATGGCCGAGATCCTCTACGACTTCGTCGGCGGCATGATCCGCGACAACGCCGGACACGACGCGCGGCCGTTCTTCCCGTTCGTGTTCACCCTGTTCATGTTCATCCTGTTCGCGAACCTGATCGGCCTGATCCCGGGCGCGTTCGCGGTCACCAGCCACATCGTCGTCACCTTCGCGCTCGCCGCCGTCGTCTTCCTCGGCGTGACGCTGGTTGCGCTGGCCAAGCACGGCGTCAAGTTCTTCAGCTACTTCCTGCCGCCGGACACGCCGCTCTACATGGCGCCGCTGCTGGTGCCGATCGAGGTCATCTCCTACCTCGCGCGCCCGGTGACGCTGGCGCTGCGACTGTTCGCCAACATGATGGCCGGCCACACGATGCTGCACGTGTTCGCGGGCTTCGTGATCCTGCTCGGCGTCTTCGGCATCGCGCCGCTCGCGGTCATCGTCGCGCTCTACGTGCTCGAACTGCTGGTCGCGCTGCTCCAGGCCTACGTGTTCGCGATCCTCACCTGCCTCTATCTCCACGACGCGCTGCATCTGCACTGATCGGCGCCGACCCACCCGCAACCACCACCACCACCACCACGAAAGCTAAGGATAAAAGTCATGGATGCTGCTGCCGCTAAGCTCATTGGCGCCGGTCTCGCCGTCATCGGTCTCGCCGGTGTCGGTGTCGGTATCGGCAACGTGTTTGCCTCGTTCATCTCGTCGGTCGCCCGTAACCCGGCCGCCCGTCCGGTGGTGTTCCCGTACACGATGCTGGGCTTCGCGCTCGTCGAGGCGGTCGCGCTGTACGCGCTGCTGATCTCGTTCCTCATCCTGTTCTCCTGATATCCGGCGGGGGGCTTCGGCCCCCCTTCGGTTCCGGGTCACTAGGATCACGTAGATGCCGCAACTCGACGTATCGACCTTCCTTCCGCAGCTGGTGTGGCTCGCCATCACCTTCATCGGCCTCTATGTGCTGTTGACGGGGCTGGTGCTGCCGCGCATCGGCAGCGTGCTGAAGGAGCGCAAGGTGCGCACCGAGGGCACGCTGGCCAGCGCCCAGGCGCTGCGGGCGGAAGCCGAAGCGGCGCGCGACAACTACGACAAGGCTATTGCCGAGGCCCGCGCCAAGGCTCACGACAAGGTCATCCAGGCGGTCGAGAAGGCGAAGGCCGACGCCAACGCCAAAACCGACGCCCAGACGCACGCGCTCGCCGCCAAGAGCCGCGAGGCCGAACAGAACGTCGAGCGGGCCAAGGCCCAGTCGCTGACCGGCATCAACCAGGCCGCGGCGGACATCGCCAAGGCCGCCGCCGAGAAGCTGCTCGGCGCTCCGGTCGACGCCAATGCCGCGAACGCGGCCGTTGCCGCCGCCCGCGGGGAGAAGCGCTAGATGTTCGGACTGATTTCCACGGCGTTTGCCGCCGAAGCCGCCGGCCACGGCGAGGAAGCCTTCTACCAGTCGCCCGAGTTCTGGCTCGGCGTCGCTTTCCTGCTTTTCATTATCGCGATCTCGCGTCCGGTCGCCCGCGCCGTCACCGGCGCGCTCGACACCCGCGCCGCCGAGATCGCACGCAACATCGACGAGGCCCAGAAGCTCTACGACGAGACCAAGGCCGCACTCGAGAGCTACAA
>DATJIG010000117.1:0-10883 GCA_035493495.1 Alphaproteobacteria bacterium | reverse complement strand
GGACTCGAGCGGGCGGTGATCGTGCAGGCGACGGTCTACACGACCGATCACACGCTGCTGCTCGATTCGCTGCGGCAACTGCCGACCAACCGGGCGCGCGGCGTCGCCATCGTCGACGACAACGTCAGCGACGCCGAGTTGCGGCGCCTCGACGATTCCGGCGTCCGAGCCGCGCGATTCAACTTCCAGAAGCGCCTCGGGCTGGTGCCATCGCCGGACTCCTTCCGCCGTTCGGTCGCCCGCATCCGCGAGCTCGGCTGGTTCGTGAAGGTCTTCGTCGGCCCCGCTGAGATGGTCGACCTCGCGCCGGAGCTCGCGCGCTGCGATCTGCCGGTGGTCGTCGATCACATGGGCCATCTCGATTTCAGCCAGGGCCTGGAGCAGCCGGGCATGCGGCTCCTCCTCGACATGCTCGAGCGCGAAGATCGCTGGATCATGCTGTCGAACGGTCATCGCGGCTCGAAGGCCGGGTATCCGTGGGACGACGCCGTGCCGTTCGGGCGGGCGTTCTACGAGGCCGCGCCGGACCGTTGCATTTGGGGCAGCGACTGGCCCCACATCGGCTCGCGCGGCGGGCCGTTGCCCGATGACGGCGACCTTGTGAATCTGCTGTTGCGGTATCTGCCGGACGACAAGGCGGTGGAGCAGGTGCTGGTCCGCAATCCCGCCCGGTTGTTCGGATTCGGGGCGTTTTGATCTCGCCTCCGCGACGCCCATCATCGTACGTTATGGGTTCTACTTTACGCCATAACAGGTGATCTATGGATCTGCGCCACCTGCGTAACATGCTGGCGGTGATCGAAGAGGGGAGCCTCGGCAAGGCGGCCGAGAAGCTCAACATCTCGCAGCCGGCGCTGACGAAGAGCATACAGCGGCTCGAGGAGCAGCTCGGCGTCAAGCTGTTCGAGCGCAAGGCGCGCGGCATGGAGGCGACTTCATATGCCGACAGTCTCCGCGCCTATGCGCAGTCGGCCTGCGTCGGCATGACCCAGGCGCTCAAGGAAATCCATGCGCTGAAGAGCGGGACCGAGGGCGTGATCACCGTCGCCGGTCCGCCGCTCATCGCCACCGAGTTGCTGACCGAAGCCTCGGTGCGTCTGGCGGCGGAGCGCCCGAACCTCCAGTTCCGCATCGTGGCGCAGAACCAGGAGCTGTTCACGGCGCTGCTCGCCGGCGAGTTCAATCTCGTCGTGGCGATGCTCTACAACGAGATGCCGAAGGTCGGCCTCACCAAGCGGTGGCTGTTCGACGATCGCCTCGTGCTGGTGACGCGGCCCAATCATCCGGTGGCGAAGCTCAAGAAAGTACGGCCGCGCGACCTGCTCGGCTATCAATGGGCGATCGCCGACGGCACGACCTGGCATCGGCGCCGCCTCGAGCTGTTCTTCGAGCAGGACGGCCTCGGCATGCCGCGCGCCAGCATCGAGAGCCGTGAGCCGGCCATCCTCAAGTCGGTAATCATGCAGAGCGACCACATCGGTGTGATCGCCAAGCTCGGCGTCGAGAAGGAGATCGCGGAAGGACTCCTGAGCGCGATCGAATTCGACTCGCCCCTGATGATGCGGCCGGTCGGCATCGTTCAGCGCGAGAGCGACATGCCGTCGCCCGCGATCAACGCGTTCATCCGCATCATCGAGACCGTGTGCACCGAGCGCGGTTACCGCAAGAAGACGGCTCCGGAGCGGGCTGTCGCGCGGCAGACGCCCGCATAAGCACCCGTTATGGCGGTTCGACAAATCGGTATTTGTCGGCGACGCCCCCACCCCGAATGATGGTCGCTCCGCCGCGGATTGCTGCGGCATTGGAGAGAGCTATCGCACATGGATGGGCGTACTTTCGGCAGTCTCGAGGATATCGATCGACCACAAGCGGGCGAGAACCCCACATTGGGCTGGGGATCGGACGCGATCGCGGCACTCTTGTCGGAGCTTGACTTCAAGTACGTCGCTCTCGTTCCCGGCGCGAGCTATCGCGGGCTGCACGACAGCCTGGTGAACTATCTCGGCAATCGCAACCCGCAGATGCTGGTCTGCCTCCATGAGGAGCATGCCATCGCGATCGCCCAGGGCTATGCCAAGGTGACGGACAAGCCGATGCTGGCATGTGTCCATAGCAACGTCGGGCTGATGCACGCGACGATGGCGATCTACAACGCCTGGTGCGATCGCATGCCGATGGTCATCCTCGGCGCGACCGGTCCCGGAGACGCCAATGCACGTCGCCCGTGGATCGATTGGATCCACACCTCCAAGGATCAGGGCGCGCTCGTGCGCCACTACACGAAATGGGACGACGAGCCGCGCTCGGTCCCGGCGGCTCTCCAGTCGATCCTGCGGGCGCGTCAGATCGCGCTGACGCCGCCGTTCGGCCCGACGTACATCTGTCTCGACGTGGAGATGCAGGAGGAGCGGCTCGAATCCGGCGCGACGCTTCCGGCGCCCGAGCGCTATCGGCCCGCTCAGGCCGCGGCCGCGCCAACGGAGGCGATCGAGACAGCGGCAGACTGGCTCGCGCAGGCCGAGCGGCCGCTGGTGCTGTGCGGTCGGGTTTCGCGTGACGAGGGTGACTGGGCCGCGCGGGTCGCCTTGTGCGAGGCGATTGGCGGAATTGTGCTCACCGACTTGCGTAACTCGGCGGCCTTTCCAAGCGAGCATCCGCTCCACGTCGTGGAGCCGCGCGCACGCCCGTCGGCGGCAACGATCGAAGCGGTGTCGAAGGCGGACGTCATTCTCGCGTTGGATTGGCTCGATCTCGCCGGTTTGCTGAAGGTCTGCGAGAAGGCCGGGCCGATCACCGGCAGGATCATCAACGTTTCGGCAGACAGCTACATTCACAACGGATGGTCAATGGATCATCAGGCACTCGCGCCGAGCGATCTGCCGATCCAGGCAACGCCGGATGCGGTCACCCGGCCGCTTCGCGAGGCGGTCGAACGTCGCAACGGCGGACGACAGTTCGACGTTCCGAAGTGGTGCTTGGAATCGACGCGGTCGACGATCGGTTACTCCGAGGATAAGGCCTCGCCCGATACGATCGGGCTGCGCGATTTTGCCGAGTGCGTTTCGATGACGCTTCGGGATATTCCGGTGAGCTATACGAGATTCTCGCTCGGCTGGCCCGGCCATGTCTGTCGTTTCGAGGGCCCGCTCGATTATCTCGGCAACGACGGCGGTGGTGGTGTCGGTTCGGGGCCGGGAGTTTCGGTGGGCGCGGCGCTGGCGCTGAGAGGGAGCGGGCGTATTCCCGTCGCGATCCTTGGCGACGGCGATTATCTGATGGGGGTGAATGCATTGTGGACGGCGGCACGCGGCCGCATTCCGCTGCTCGTCGTGGTCGCCAACAATCGCGCCTATCACAATGACGAAGTGCATCAGGCCCATATGGCACGAACGCGAGGGCGCCCGGTCGAAAACAAGTGGATCGGTCAGAAGATCGACGATCCCGCCGTCGACCTCGTTGCCATGGCACGGGCGCAGGGCTTCACGGCCGAAGGAGCGATTGCGACGCTCGACGCATTGCCCGACGCGCTGCGTCGCGGCGTCGATATCGTTCGCGCCGGCGGTTGTCATGTCATCGAAGTCCTGACCATCCCCGGATATGCGGACTCGGCAGGCGGGCGCTCCGAGTGAATTCGGACGATCGGTTTGTCGCATCGGTCTTGGTTATGGGATGAGGACAAATCGATATTTGATCCTTATGCCATGCAACATCAGTATGGCGCCGGCTCAACGAGGAACGACATGCCCGACGCAGATCACGAGACATACTTGGAGTGGAACCGCGAGACACGCGCGCCGGTGCCGGCCGCGCCGGCGAAGAGCTGCGATTGCCAGTTCCACATCTACGACGATCCGAAGAAATATCCGCCAAAGCCGGGTGCACTCTACGAACCGCCGAATGCGACTTTTGCGGATATGCGCGGCGTCCTCAAGACGATGGGGTTTCAGCGCGGCGTCATCGTCTTTCCGATGCCGTATGACACCGATCATCGCTTGTTGATCGACACGCTGGCGGCTGTCCCGGACAAGGAGAACATCCGCGCCGTCGCCATCATCAAGGACAACGTCAGCGACGCGGAGCTCGACAAGCTGAACAGCCTTGGCGTCCGCGGCGCACGCTTCAACATCGGCAAGTATTACAACGAGCTCCAGTCGAGCGCGGCGATCAAGCGGTCGATGGAACGCGCCCGCGAGATCGGTTGGCACGCTCGGCTCCACATTGCCGGGCCGCACTTGCTCGAATATGCCGACATGCTGAGCTCCATCAAGGATCTCACATTGGTCGTCGACCACATGGGGCATATCGATTTCAGCGAAGGCCTGGAATCGCCGACCTTCCGGTGGATTCTCGACCGCATCAAGAATCACGGATGGTGGCTCATGCTGTCGAACGGCAGCCGGCTATCGCGTATGACTGATGACTGGGACGACGCCGTGCCGTTCGGTCGCGCCTACGTCGAGGCCGCGCCCGACCGTCTGATTTGGGGCTCGGATTGGCCGCACGTCCGCTGGCGCAAGACCCGGATGCCCAATGACGCCGAGTTGGTCGAGCTGTTCTACCGGTACGTCGACCACGACCCGGCGCTGATCGAAGAGATCCTGGTGAACAACCCGGCGCGGTTGCACGGATTCGAGGATTGATGGCTGTGCGCGCCCGCAATCGGGCGGAGGCCCAGACACATACGGGGATAAGAGACGTGATGAAGAGGAATGCGCTTTGGATTGCGGTCGGTGCTCTCGTCGCCGTGTGCGCTGCCCGCCCGGCCGCCGCCGACACCGTGGAAGACTTTTACAAGGGGAAGCGGATCACCGTTTACATCGGCTCATCCGCCGGCGGCGGCACCGACTTCTACGGCCGCATCGTGGCGCAGTTCATCGGCCGCCACATCCCGGGCAATCCGACGGTCTTTGCCAGCAACATGCCGGGCGCCAACGGACTCAATCTGACGAACGCCCTCTACAAGGTCCTGCCCAAGGACGGCACAGCGCTTGGCACGTTCGACCGCAACGCGGTCATGCATGCGATCTGGCGGAACCCCAAGGCACACTTCGTCGCCACGGAGATGAACTGGATCGGCAGCGCCAATGTCGATTCGAGCACCTGCGTCACCTGGTACACGACCGGCATCGACACGCTCGGGAAATTTATGACACAGGAGATCGTCCTCGGTTCGACCGCGATCTACCACGCCAATCTGCTCAACTCGCTGTTCGGCGCCAAGCTCAAGCAGGTCACGGGATATCCCGGTGGCAATGACGTCCTGCTCGCCCTCGAGCGCGGGGAAGTGCAGGGGCGTTGCAACTGGTCGTGGTCGTCGGTGATCAGCACCCGGCCGGAGTGGGTGCGCGATCACAAGATCAACGTGATCCTGCAATTCGCCGAGGAGAAGCATCCGGACCTGCCCAACGTGCCGCTGGTGACGGAACTCGCGCGGAACGATCGTGATCGCCAGATGATCGATCTGATCCTGTCGAGCCAGGTCATGGCGCGCCCGTTCGCGGCGCCGCCGGCGGTTCCGGCCGACCGGGTGAAGGCGATGCGCGATGCCTTCATGGCCTTGCCGAGGGACCCCGCCTTCCTGGCCGCGGCCAAGACGCAGCAGCTCGAAGTCGAGGCGGTGAGCGGCGAGCGTATCCAGGCGATCGTCGGCCGCATGTCGTCGGTGCCGAAGGACGTCATTCGCGATCTGCGCGACATCGCTCTCGGCCCGGAGGCCTCCGCGGCTCTCGACAAGGAATGAGCGGAGTAGCGCGAACCGTCACCGCCCGCAGTCCCGCTCAGGCGCAAGCGAAGGCGACGGTCGACAGCAGCGCAATGCTGGGATCGCGTGAATCGAGGCGCGTGTGTTGCACGACGATCGGTTGGGTTGACTCGATCAGCGAGGCGTAGCTCGTATCGCGGGGAATTCGCTCGGGGTCGCTGAGATCGTTGAAGCGTAGGTGGCGCGTCCGGCGCGCACCGACAGTCAGACGATACGAGCGGATCGGCTCACGGTCCGCGAAGAAGATCGTTATGGTGATGTCCGCATCCTTGTCTCCTGCGTTGAGGATACAGGCGGCCTCGTGGGAGACGAGCGCGCGGTCCGTGCTCACACTTTCGCCCGGAATATAGCCCTCCGGGATCGCCCAAACGTGTGCTCCGACGGCCGGCACGCCGATCCTCTTTCGCTTGCAAATCGTGTCGCCCAAAAAGTCGGCAGCGCGGCGATTCGTTCCGTTATCCCACCATTAACTAGCTGAAGAAGCGATTCGGAACCCGATCGCGGCTGTCCCGTTTCGCCCGGAGATTGCCAGTCATCGGGAGAGTCGAATGGCCACTACGACCGCCAGTGACGTTCTTGTGGAAACGCTGATCGCTTGGGGAGTCGACACGGTGTTCGGCATTCCAGGCGATGGAATCAACGGGCTCATTGAGTCGTTCCGTAAGAAGAAGGATCGGGTTCGCTTCATACAGGTGCGCCACGAGGAGGCCGCTGCGTTCGCCGCCTGCGGCTATGCCAAATGGACGGGCAAGCTCGGCGTTTGCGTCGCCACGTCCGGTCCCGGAGGCATCCATCTGCTCAACGGCCTCTACGACGCCAAGCTCGACGGGCAGCCGGTCCTCGCAATCACCGGACTGCAGTTCCACGACCTGTTGCACACCCACACGCAGCAGGACGTCGAGCTCGACAAGCTGTTCATGGACGTCGCGGTCTACAACGTGCGGGTGATGGGCCCGGCCCACGTCGAGAACGTGGTCGAATTGGCTTGCCGAAGCGCGCTGGCGTACCGGGGCGTCGCCCACGTCACGATCCCGGTCGACATGCAGTCGACGCCGATGAAGTCCGCGATTCGGTCGCCGCGCAACGTGCCGCATCACGTCTCCGACATGATGGCGCGTTCGGCGCGACTGCCCGACGAGAATCAATTGGCAAGCGCCGCCGCTCTGCTCAACGGCGGCAAGCGGACGGCCATCCTCGCGGGACGCGGCGCGATCGGCGCGGGGCCGGAGCTGCTAGAGGTCGCCGAACGCCTCGGCGCGCCGGTGATCAAGGCGCTGCTCGGCAAGGCGGCGGTGCCCGACGACAACCCCTATGTTACCGGCGGCATCGGCCTGCTCGGCACCAAGCCGTCGCAGGAGGCGCTGGAAGAGTGCGACACGCTGCTGATCGCCGGCAGCAACTTCCCCTACATCGAGTTCTACCCCAAGCCGGGAGCGGCGCGGGCGGTCCAGATCGACGTCGATCCGCAGCGGATCGGCCTGCGCTATCCGGTCGAAGCGGGCCTCGTCGGCGACACGGCGACCGTGCTGCGCGCCCTCGTGTCGATGCTGGAGCAGCGCCGGGACCGCTCGTTCCTCCAGCAGGCGCAGAAGGGCGTCGACGACTGGGAGAAGCTGATGACCGAGCGCGGCACCCGCCGCGAGATGCCGATGAAGCCCCAGGTCGTCGCGCACGAGGTGAGCGGCATTCTCGAGCCGGATGCCATCGTCACGACCGATTCCGGGACGATCACGACCTGGGCCGCGCGTCACATCAAGATGCGCGGGAACATGATGTTCTCGTGCTCGGGCAACCTCGCGACGATGGCCTGCGGCCTGCCGTACGCGGTGGCCGCGTCCCTCGCATACCCCGACCGCCAGGTGGTGTGTTTCGTCGGCGACGGCGGCCTCACCATGCTGATGGGCGAGCTCGCGACGTGCGTCAAATACGGTCTCAACATCAAGATCATCGTCATCAAGAACAATCTGCTCGGCCAGATCAAATGGGAGCAGATGGTGTTCCTCGGCAACCCGGAATACGTGTGCGATCTGCAGCCGATCGATTTCGCGACCGTCGCCCGTGGGTTCGGCATGAACGCATTCGTCGCAGAAGATCCAAAGACCTGCGGACATGTTCTGCGGGAAGCCTTCGCGACGCGCGGGCCAACCTTGGTCGAGGCGGTGGTCGATCCGAACGAGCCGCCGATGCCACCGAGGATCACGGCGAAGCAGGCGCTGCATTTCGCCGAATCGCTCGCCCGCGGCACGCCGGCGGCCGGCAAGATCGCGCTCACCGTCGCCTCCGATACGGTCCGCGAGCTGGTATGAGTACGCGGCCGGCATACGCGGCCAGTCGGGAGACCGTGGAGAAGGTCACGGTGCGCTGCTTCCGCATCCCGACCGACAGCCCCGAGGCGGACGGCACGTTTGCCTGGAACGCGACCACGCTGGTCGTCGCCGAGGTGGCTGCCGGGCGAGCGATCGGGCTTGGGTATACCTACGCGAGCCCGGCGGCGGCCGATGTGATCCAGCGCGAGCTCACCGGCGTCATCCGCGATCAGGATCCGTTCGACACCGAGCGCCTCTATGAGGCGATGATGGCGGCGGTCCGAAACCTCGGGTCGCGGGGCGCGTGTGCCAACGCCATCTCGGCGATCGACTGCGCCGTGTGGGACCTGAAGGCGAAGCTCGTCGGGCTTCCGCTTGCCGCCCTCCTCGGTGCCGCGCGTCACTCGGTGACGATCTACGGCAGCGGCGGCTTCACCTCGTACGACGACGACCATCTCGCCGGCCAGCTCTCCGACTGGGTCGAGATGTCGGGCTGCCGCGCGGTGAAGATGAAGATCGGCAGCCATCCGGACCAGGACCTGCGGCGCGTCGCGGTGGCCCGGGAGGCGATCGGCGAGGCCGAGCTCTATGTCGACGCTAACGGCGCGTTCACCTCGAAGCAGGCGATGGCCTTCGCGGTCGAGTTCGCCGACTTCGGCGTGGCGTGGTTCGAGGAGCCGGTCTCGAGCGACGATCTCGACGGTCTCAGGCTGGTCCGCGAGCACGCGCCGGCGGGGATGGAGATCGCGGCCGGCGAGTACGGCTACGAGCCGTTCTATTTCCGCCGCATGCTGGAATCCCGCGCGGTCGACGTGATGCAGGCCGACGCCACCCGGTGCGGCGGAGTCACCGGCTTCCTCCGCGCTGCCGCGCTGGCCGACGCCTTCGCGGTGCCGGTGTCGGCGCACACCGCGCCGTCGCTCCACCTGCCGATCGCCTGCGCCGCGCCGCGCCTCAGGAACATCGAGTGGTTCCACGATCACGTGCGCATCGAGCAGATGCTGTTCGACGGCGCTCCGCTGCCCCATGCCGGCGCGATCGCGCCTGATCCCCAACGTCCTGGCTTCGGGCTGACGCTCAAGGAAGCGGATGCCCGGAGATATGCCATCTGACCCACGGGAGGTCCCGATGGACGATACTGCGCGCTTCATCCGACGCTCACCGACCGGGCGCATCTCCGCCGAGGCTGATCTCGTCTCCGAGGATGTGCGGAAGGCGCTGGGCAGGGACCTCAGCGCGGTGGTCCGCGGTGAGGTGCGGTTCGATACCGGGAGCCGCGCCCTTTACGCGACCGACGCCTCCAACTACCGGCAGGTGCCGCTCGGCGTGGTCGTGCCGCGGACGGTCGACGATGTCGTCGCCGCTGTGGGCTGCGCCCGCAACCATCATGTGCCGCTGGTGATGCGTGGCGGCGGCACGAGTCTCGCCGGTCAGGGCTGCAACGTGGCGCTGCTGATCGACTTCTCGAAGTACCTGCACAATGTCGTGTCCCTCGACGCGGAGCGGCGTCTTGCCACGGTCGAGCCCGGCTGCATCCTCGACACGCTGCGCGATGCCGCCGAAAAGCACAATCTGACCTTCGGTCCCGATCCCGCCACCCACGACCACAACACGCTGGGCGGCATGCTCGGCAACAATTCCTGCGGCGTGCATTCGATCATGGCGGGCCGCACCTCCGACAACGTCCAATCGCTCGACATCCTGACCTACGACGGCCTGCGCATGACCGTCGGCCCGACCAGCGACGCTGATCTCCGCGCCTACAGGGGCACTGGCGGGCGGCGTGCCGAGATCTACCGCGCCCTCGACGAATTCCGCGCGCGCTACGGCGACATGATCCGCGCGCGCTATCCCAAAATTCCGCGACGTGTCTCGGGATACGAGAATCTCGACGACCTTTTGCCGGAGAACGGATTCAACGTCGCCCGCGCGCTGGTCGGCACCGAATGCAGCTGCGTCGTCATCCTCAATGCGACCCTCAATCTCGTCCACAGCCCGCCGCACCGCGAGCTCGCGGTGCTCGGCTACGACGACATCTTCCGCGCCGCCGACGCGGTGCCGGAGGTGCTGCAATTCGGCCCCATCGGCCTTGAGGCGATCGACGACCTGTTGATCAAGTTCGTGCGTCTCAAGCACATGTCGTATCGGCCGGGCGAGCTGCCGCCGGGCAACGGCTGGCTGGTCGTCGAGTTCGGCGGCGAAACGCCTGAGGAAGCGCTGCACAAGGCCAATCGCCTGGTGGATGCCTTCCGGCGCAAGGGCGGCAGCGGCGAGGTCCTGCGGACCAAGCAGCAGCAGGCCGAGCTGTGGTCGCTGCGCGAGGCGGCCCTCGGTGCCACCGCGCACGTGCCGGGTTATCCCGAGGGCGCGCCCGGCTGGGAGGATTCGGCGGTGCCACGCGACAAGCTCGGCAACTATCTGCGCGAGCTCAAGGCGCTGTTTCGGCAGCACGGCTATGTGGCGTCGGTCTACGGCCACTTCGGCGACGGCCTCGTCCACTGCCGCGTGCCGTTCAATCTGCGGACCGAGGCCGGACTCGTCGACTGGCAGCATTTCCTCGACGAAGCCGCCGATCTAGTCGTCCGCTACGGCGGCTCGCTGTCCGGCGAGCACGGCGACGGTCAGGCGCGCGCGGCCCTGCTCGAGAAGATGTACGGCGCCGACCTGATCGAGGCCTTCCGCGAGTTCAAGGCGATCTGGGATCCGCGCGGCATGATGAATCCCGGCAAAGTGGTGGATCCGTATCCGATCACCTCGAATCTGCGTATCGGGCCGCTGTACCAGCCGCCGGAGGTCGATCATCACTTCGCCTTCGA
>DATJIG010000116.1:0-7270 GCA_035493495.1 Alphaproteobacteria bacterium | reverse complement strand
CCTCCGCCAGCTTGTCCGCTGATACGGCATGACGCGCAGACAGGAACGGAAAGAGCATCGATGCTGCGACGAGCAGGCGGCGGCGACTGAGGTAAAAAGACACGGGGACACTCCGGACAGACGTGACGACACGCCTCCCCTACCCCGGAAATTTGGCATCATCGTGAACGTCGAGCGCCTGGCTTGTCGAAGGTTAGGGCTGATAGGCATCGATGTAGGCCGGCACGTCGTAGGCCGAACGGTGGGGCGCGCCGCCCCGCAGATAGATGCGGTCCCGCGAGCACCGCCCGAGCACCCAGTGGGCATAGCCGGTACCCGCGGTGTATCCGCAGCGTTCCATGCAGGGTCTTCTGCCGATTGCGCGCGTCGATCACGGCACTGTCGAGATTGCCGAGGACGCTGGCGCACCGCCTGGCGAAGCTCTCGCCGACCTCGGTCAGCACGACGCCATGGGTCGAGCGGTTCAGTAGTGCGAAACCGAGCTTGGTCTCGAACTCGTGGACGTGCTTGCTGACCGCCGACGGTGTCATCCGCAGGTCGCGGGCGGCCTTGGTGAAGCTGAGATGCTCCGCCACGCGCACGAACGTGTTGAGCTTGTTCAACTCCCGCATCGGTCTCGCACCGGCTTCTCTCCCGGCTTGCGGCATCCCGTATTGGCGGGCAGGCCGGCGCCGAGCGCTTCACATTCGCGTGAGGTTCAAGCATTGCAGAAACCACGGGCCCCGGCCACCGCCCAAATGCCTCGCCCGTTAACACACCCGCAAACGACTTGTGGTTTACTCCGCCGTCCAGAGCGGGGTGGTTCTGGATCCCAATACTTGTTCGATCCGGTGCCATCGTGAGCACAGCCGCCCGCGTGCCTTCGCCAAACAGCGAGACGCTTCTCAAAATCATCCGCATGCAAACGCAGATCGCCAAACTGGGGCTCGATCTCGGCGGCGTGATGAGCTTCGTCTGCGACCATGCGCCCCGCCTCACCAACGCAAGCGGCGCAATCATCGAGCTCGCCGAGGGCGAGGATATGGTGTACCGCGCCGCTTCCGGTGCATCGGCCTCGGCGCTTGGCCTCAGGCTTCAGCGCAAGGGCAGCCTCTCGGGCCTGTGTATCGATAGCGGCACGGTTCTGAACTGTGCCGATTCGGAACTCGACCAGCGCGTCGATCGCGAGGCCTGCCGGCACGTCGGCCTGCGCTCGATGCTGGTCTCTCCCCTCAAGCATCTCGGCATCAACGTCGGCGTGCTGAAGGTTATCGCCTCCGAGACGAATGCCTTTGCGGAGGACGACGTCCACGTGCTCGAGTTGATGTCGGAGCTCATCGCCGCGGCGATGTTCCACGCCGCCAAGTACGAGACGAACGAGCTCTACCTCAAGGCGACCCACGACGCGCTGAGCGGGCTGCCGAACCGCGCCCTGTTCCACGACCGCCTTCGCCAGTCGATCGAGATGGCGAAGCGCGCGTCGACTGCGGTCGGAGTCCTCAACGTCGACATGGACGGCCTGAAGCCGATCAACGACGCCCATGGCCATCGCGCCGGCGATGCCGCGATCAAGGAGGCTGCGCAGCGGATGCGCGCCTCGGCGCGGAAGACCGACACCGTGGCACGCATGGGCGGCGACGAATTCGCGATCATTCTGCCGAACATCCGCGGTCCGGCCGACGCCGATACCCAGAGCACGCGGCTGCGCGAGCGGGTCCGCGCACCGTTCGAATTCGAGGGCCGCGCGCTCTCGCTCGACGTCAGCATCGGCGCGGTAATCTTCCCGCACGACGGCTCCAACATGCTTGAGCTGCTCGATCGTGCCGACGAACGGATGTACGAGATGAAGCGCGCGAAGCGCGCGGGCTAAACGCCCACCCCGAGCGGACGTTTGCCTAGCGCAGCGTCGAGATCGCCTCGAACTTCTTCACAATGGCCGGCGGCGCCTTGCTCATGTCCTCGACCAGGCGCGCGATGGCATCGCCGTCGATCGGACTCACGTCGAGTTCCGACTTCGCGGCCTCGGCGAGGAAGTCGGGATCCTTGTGGGCCTTGTCGAACGCGGCGCGCAGCGCCTTGATGCGCTCGGCCGGCACGCCGGGCGGCGCCGCGAACGGCAGCGACATGTAGAGCGGCGCCTCGGTGAACTTGAGCAGGGCGAGATCGTCGGGATTGGAGACAAGCTCCTGCCCCGTCGGCGCGTCGGGCAGTTCAGGATGCCGCGTCTGCCGGCCAAACTGCACGAGCGCCCGGAATTTTCCGTCGCGCCACAGCGTGCCCTGTGCCGCCTTGGTCGACGACAGGCTGTTGAACTGGCTGTCGATCTCGCCGGTCTGCATGGCGAGGAACAGCTCGGCGGCGCCGCGATAGCCGTGGGTCACCGCGACATTGCCCTTCAGGATGTCGCGCACGAACAGCGAGAAGGTCAGCTTGATGTCGACGCCGACGGCGCCGATCATCACCGGCTTCTGCGTCGCCTTGAGAGCGGCCCACGACTTCACCGGGCGATCGCTCATGATGAACAGCGCGTACGCGTCGTCCGCGAACGACGACGTGCTTCCCAGCCAGTTGAACTTCGCCGGGTCGAAGCGGATGTTCGGATCGCCGAGATAGGCGGTCTGCGGGATCGAGCGCAGGATGCCGGCCACGACCGTGCCGTCCTTCGGCGCCACATTGTAGAGATAGTTGGTCGAGGTGAGGCCGCCCGCGCCCGGCATGTTCTGCACCACCTGCCGCGGACTGCCCGGAAGGTACTTGACCATGTACCGCGCAACCAGCCGCGCGCTGAGGTCGTTGAGGCCGCCGGGCGGGAACCCGACCACCATGGTCAGCGTCCTGCCTTTGTAGAACTCGGCGACGTCGTCCGCCGCGGCGGGCCGACTGAGGCCCACGGCCATCGCAAGCACGCACAGAATCACCACGGTCGCTCTTGCCACGACTCTTGCCTCCCCACGTGAAGCCTGGGCCCAGCATGGGCGCTCGCGCGGCGGCGGACAAGGGCGCGGGCCGCCCCGAGGCCCGCGCCAACGTCGCTGGGGCGCGACCGTTCACCGCCTTTTCGGGATGATTCCGGTGGCCGCCCGTCCTTCGCGGACGCGAAGATGTCAGGGACGGTACGGATGCCGCCCGGCATGATCGTCGCGCTCCACCCCATACGAGCGCGCAATGTCGCTCCCGAAAAACGTTCGCAAACTGGCCCTTCTCGTCGCCGTATTCGCCTGCGGCAGCGCGGCGACCTTCGGCGCGTGGTGGCTGCACGGCCGGCCGATCGCCGTGCCCGCGGCGCCGCTCGATGGCCTCAATAACGGCCGCATCAACTGCGTCTCCTACGCGCCCTATCGCGACGACCAGTCGCCGTTCACCGCGGACTTCCACGTCAGCCCGGAGCAGATCGACGAAGACCTGACGGTGCTCGCAGGACACACGGCGTGCGTGCGGACGTACTCGACCGGCCAGGACCTGACCGAGGTCGTGCCGATCGCGAAACGCCATGGCCTCAAGGTGCTGGCGGGCGCCTGGATCGGCCGCGACGACGAGCAGAACAAGCGCGAGGTCGCCGCGGTTATCAAGCTCGCCAACGCGTATCCGGATACGGTGAGCGCGGTGATCGTCGGCAACGAGGTGCTGCTGCGCGGCGACCAGGAGCCGAAGGACCTAGCGCGCTATATCCGGCAGGTGAAGGCATCGGTGAAGGTTCCCGTCACCTTCGCCGACGTGTGGGAGTTCTGGATCGACGCGCCGGAACTCGCGCGCGAGGTCGACTTCGTCACCGTCCATCTGCTGCCGTACTGGGAAGGCGAGCCAATGGCCGTGCCGCGCGCGCTGCGCCACGTCGCCGCGACCGTGAAGAAGGTGCAGGCGAAGTTCCCTGGCAAGAAGATCTTCGTCGGCGAAGTCGGCTGGCCGAGTCTCGGTCGCATGCGCGAGGACGCGCGGCCAAGCCCGTCGGATCAGGCGCGGTTCCTGCGCGGCTTCATCACCGTCGCCCGCGATCTCGGCGTCGGCTACAACCTGATCGAAGCCTTCGACCAGAAGTGGAAGCGACGCTCCGAGGGCACGGTCGGCGGCCACTGGGGCCTCTACGACTCGAATCGCAAACCGAAGGTCGAGCTCGCGGGCCCCGTCAGCGACGATCCGCGCTGGCCGATTCACTGGTGGGTCGGCACCGCGCTCGGCGCGCTGATTCTGGCGACCGCCATGGTCGGACGACCGTTGCCGACCGGCAAGGCCCGCTGGATCGTCACCGCGGGACTCCTCGCGGCAGTGTCGGGTGCCGCCCTCGAAGCCCAGGCGATCTACGCCAGCGAGACCGTGCGCAGCGCCGTCGGCTGGCTGCCCGCCGGCGCCGCCTTCGCCATGGCCGCCGCCCTCGCGGTGATCGCGATTCAGGGCATGCTCGCGCGCGGCGAAGGCGGAGCGAACGCGCTGTGCGGCAACTCGCAGCACATTCTCGCCGCGCTGATGTCGCGACGCATCGAGCCGACCGGCGCGTGCCTGCTCGAAGCGCTCGAGGTCGTCGTGCTCGTGTTCGCGCTCGCCGCGGCACTCGGCATCCTGTTCGACGGCCGCCAGCGCGACTTCCCGACCTTCGTCTATCTCGTCCCGGCGCTGTCGTTCATGGCGCTGTGGATCGGCGGTAGTCGCGTCGCCGGCGACCGCAACCCGCTGGCCCACGGCCTGACACTCGTTCTCGCCGTGACCGCGGCCGCCACCGTCGTCAATGAGCACCCGTGGAACACGCAGGCTCTGGCATGGTCCGCAGTCGCAGCGACCCTGGCGCTCCCGCGCCTGGTCGAAGGCATGCGGTTCGTGTGGCGCCTGCGCCAGCCGCGCGCGGCGGTGAAGTCGCGCGCGGCACCACGGCGCGCCAAGCCCGCGTGAGCGCTCAGCGCCGGCCGCTGCCGGCGATCGAACCCAGCACGCCGCGGATAATCTGACGACCGATCGAGCTGCCGATCGAGCTCGCGACGCTGCGCGCGAGACTCTTCGTCACCGCCTCGGCAACGGACTGCGGCTGGCGCCCGCCGCGCCGGGACGTGTCGTCCCGCTGCTGTTGCGGCATGCGCGGGACCGTGCCGACGCCGCCCGAGCCCGTCGGGCCGACGCCGCCCTGGCCCCACACCGGCTTCGGCGGCGGCGGAGCGCCCCAGTCGACCGTGCGCCCGCCGCCCCATGGGCCGGCGTTCGCCGGAACCGGCTGTTGGCGCTGCTGCCCCTGCTGCTGGTTCAGCGCCTCGTAGGCCGAGGCGCGGTCGACCGCCTGCTCGTAGCGGCCCTTGAACGGGCTTGCGGCGATTACCGCCTTGCGCTCGTCCGGCGCGATCGCGCCGAGACGCGATTCCGGCGGCCGGATCCACGCGCGCTGGACGATGGCCGGCGTGCCCTTCTCGTCGAGCATCGAGACCAGTGCCTCGCCGACGCCGAGCTCGGAGATCACCGATGCCACGTCGAGGCCCTTGTTGGCGCGGAAGGTCTCGGCGGCGGCGCGAACCGCCTTCTGGTCGCGCGGCGTGAAGGCGCGCAGCGCGTGCTGCACGCGGTTGCCGAGTTGGCCGAGCACGGTATCAGGCAGGTCGAGTGGGTTCTGTGTCACGAAGTAGACCCCGACGCCCTTCGAGCGGATCAGGCGCACAACCTGCTCGACCTTGTCGACCAGCGCCTTGGGTGCGTCCTCGAACAGCAGATGCGCTTCGTCGAAGAAGAACACCAGTTTCGGCTTGTCGGGATCGCCGATCTCGGGCAGTTCCTCGAACAGCTCCGACAGGAGCCACAGCAGGAACGTTGCGTAGAGCCGCGGGTTCTGCATCAGCTTGTCGGCGGCGAGCACGTTGATGGCGCCGCGCCCGTGGGCGTCGGTCATCATCAGGTCGGCGAGCGACAGCGCG
Organism: Alphaproteobacteria bacterium; assembly: GCA_035493495.1. Lineage (GTDB taxonomy): Bacteria > Pseudomonadota > Alphaproteobacteria > SMXQ01 > SMXQ01 > DATJIG01. Next base: position 1,406 of record DATJIG010000116.1, on the reverse strand, counting down.
GGCTCGCCGAAGAACTTCTCGGCGCCCTGTTGCTCGAGCACCAGAAGTGCCCTCTGGATGGCGCCGAGCGACGCAGCCGACACGTTGCCGTATTCAGTCGTCAACTCCTTGGCACGATCGCCGACGTGGGCGAGGAGCGCGCGCAAATCCTTGAGGTCGATCAGCAGCAGGCCCTCGTCGTCCGCGAGCTTGAACACGAGGTTGAGCACGCCGGTCTGGGTCTCGTTGAGCTGCATCAGGCGCGCGAGCAGGAACGGCCCCATCTCCGAGATGGTGGCGCGCACCGGATGACCCTGCTCGCCGAACACGTCCCAGAACACCGTCGGAAAGGCGGTGTACTGGAACCCGGCGATGTTCTGGTCCTTCGCCCGCTGCTCGATCTTGGGATTGGGCTGGCCGGCCTCGGCGATGCCCGCGAGGTCGCCCTTCACGTCGGCCATGAACACCGGGATGCCCTTGGACGACAGCCCTTCGGCGAGCACCCGCAGGGTCACTGACTTGCCGGTGCCGGTGGCCCCTGCGATCAGGCCGTGGCGATTGGCGACCGAGAGCGTGAGATAAAGCGGTGTCTCGCCGGTGCCGACAAGAATGCGTCCGTCGTTAGGATCCGCCATGGCCGCCTCCCTTTTTGTCCGGCGCGTGGCCGCCGGTTGGGCCATGGTAGCAAAGCTCCCGGCCAGGCCGAAACCTGACCGGTCGGGATAAATTTCGGTCCGCCGTTCGGTTATTCAGCGGCCCGGGCCCGGCGTTCCCGGCCGTAGGCGGCGAACAGCCCGAGGCTGACGACCAGCAGCAGGAGTGCGCTCAGTCCCAGCGACAGGTGGACGCCGATCAGGCTGCCGCCGATGCCGACGGTCACGCCCGAGAAGGCGCGCATGCCGTTCGACGCCAGATTGTAGAGGCCGATCATCCGGCCGCGGCTGTGGTCGGGCGCGTTGAGCTGGACGAGCGTCTGCGACATCGAGCTGAACGCGAGATTGAACACGCCGGCGCCGAACATCAGCACGACCGACAGCGCATAGACGTTCGACAGCGCGAATCCGGCGATGCAGGCGCACCACAGGATCACCAGCACGAACGCCGAGCGCGGCCGCGCTTCGAGCAGGCCGAACGACTCGAGCAGCGTACCGCCCGCGAGCGCGCCCGCCGCATTGGCGGCGAGCAGCATGCTGTAGTACATGCCGGGATCGCCATGGCCAAGATCGTGGGCGAACTCCGGCATCTGCGCCTGGTAGGCGTTGCCGACAATGAAGGACGACACGCCCGCCACCATCGTCATCGACGACAGCACCCGGTTGCTCGCCATCTCGCGGATGGTGACGACGACGTCGCTCAATCCCTTCATTGGCCGTCCGCGCGGCGCCTCCTTGCGGAACTTCGGGCCGTAGGGCGCGCGCCACAGCCAC
>DATJIG010000115.1:0-27826 GCA_035493495.1 Alphaproteobacteria bacterium | reverse complement strand
GCGGAATCGGTGAGGCCGGCGACGATGTCGGCCCCCTTGTAGACGTCGCGCGGGGTGTCACAGACCTTCGCCTCGACTCCATATTTCTCGCGCATTTCCGAGGCGAAACGCTCACGATTGGCGGGTGTCGGGCTGTAGACCTGGATTTTCTTGATGTCGCGCACCTCCATGAAGGCATCCATGTGGCTGCGCGCCATTCCGCCGGAGCCCAGGATGCCGACGACGTGCGAATCCTCGCGCGACATGTACTTGACGCCGATGCCGCCGTCGGCGCCGACCCGCATGTGCTGCAGCACGCCGTCGTTGAGGATTGCGACGGGCTCGCCGTTCTCGGTCGACACCAGCAGGATCAAGCCGCAGTAGAGACCCGGCTTGGTGCAGTATTTCTCCTGCGTGATCGCGCCGTTGTACTCCTGCTCGTAGATGACATCTGACTTCATGCGGATAGCGAAGTAGTTGCCGATCGCGCCGCCTTCCATCGTCCCCCACTGGTAGACCTTCTTCGGATCCTTGGTCGGGATCTGGATGTCAATGCGCGGCCGGCACACGGCCTCTTCGGTCGCGATCTTGCGATAGGATTCCTCCAACGCGGCGATGGTGTCCTTCATCGTCAGGACCTTCTCGACGTCGGCGTTGCTGATGATCAGCGTCATGCGTGCGCTCCTGTAACCCTGTAGATAATTAGCGTTCTTCGACTTCCGTTCGCCCGCGCTGCATCACGCGCTTGGCGAGGTCGACGACATCGGGCGATGCGCCGTTGAGACGCTGGACGATGCCATCCAGCTTGGCACCGTCCATGAACGACACTTCGAGTTGCGCCTTTTCGGCGGCAGCCTTGAACCCTTCGTCGGCGACCGCAGCCGCGAAGGCCGCGCGCAGCGCCCGCGCGGTCGCGTTGGGAGTCTGCGGCGCAGCGAAGAACGGGCGCCCCAGCTCCTCAGGCGCAAACACCAGCTCGAGCGCGCGACGATCCCTGTCCGACGCCGCAAGATCGAGGATCAGCGGCACGTTCGTGAGCTCGGGCACCTTGCTCAGGCCGAGTTGGAGCACCGGCACGATCGTGCGTTTGTCGATCCAGTCGGGCCGCTGCACCTTGAGGCTCGACCAGGCGAGCCCGCCGATGCCGTCGACCTCCTTGCGCTCGAGCGCGAGCAGGAGATGGCTCGTTCCCGGATACCCGCTGACGACCTTGAACTTCGTGCCGAGCACGTTGTTGGCGACGTACGGATAGACGGCGTTGTTGGCGGTGAGGCCCGTCGCGCCGACCACGACCTGATGCGAGCGCACATCGTCGAGCGTCTTCACTCCGACATCGGAGCGGACGATGAGGACGCTGACCTCCGAATTGAGGTTGGCGAGCCACACGAACTGCTTTGGATCGTACTGGACGTTCGCCGGCTCGATCATGCCGAGCAGCGGAGCGACGGCGAGATTGCGATTGGTAAGCGCGATCGCCGTGCCGTCGCGCGGTGCGCGCTGCGCCATGTAGTTGGCCACCGCGAGTCCGTCGCCGCCGGGCATGTTCTGCACCACGACCGTCGGATTGCCGGGAATGTGCTTGCCGAGAAACGGCCCAACGATGCGAGCGTAATTGTCATAGCCGCCGCCTGTGGCGTACCCCACGACGATCCGGACTTCCTTGCCCTTGAAGGCGTCACCGGCGCCGCTCTGCGCCTGCGCCGACGTGGCCACTGCAAGAGCCAGTGCCGCTATGACAACCGCGTACTTCACTCGAGCCCCCTGTTCTTTTGCAGCAGAAGATACACTGAAATCAGGAGCAGGTCGCAACGGTGGCCGTCCGCGTGATCTCAGCGCAGATGAATGGTCGTGGCGCGCGGATCGGCATGTTCCCAGCCGCGACGGGCGAGCTCGGGTGCGGAATTGTCCTCCGAAGGATAGCCGAGGCAGAGATAGGCGATGAAGCGCCAGGTCGGAGGCGTCTCGAGTGAGCGCACGATCGTTTCGGGGTCGAGAATCGACACCCAGCCGAGCCCGATGCCCTCGGCACGCGCGGCAAGCCAGAGCGTGTGAATCGCCATGACCGCCGAGTAAGCCAACGTCTCCGGCATGGTCGTCCGGCCGAGACCATGGCCAGCCGGCTCCTCCTCCGAGAACACCGCGAGGTGCTCTGGCGCCTCATCCATCCCGGAGAGCTTCAGGCTCGCGTAGAGGCGGGCGCGCTCGCCGCGATAGCCGCCGAGCGCGTCCGCGTTGCAGCGCGCGAAGCTCTCGGCGACGGCCGCGCGCCGTTCCGGCGTGACGACGCGAACCCATCGCCAGGGTTGGCTGTAGCCGACCGACGGCGCCCGGGTCGCGAGCGCGATCAGGCGCTCGAGCGCATCTTCGGGCAGCGGGTCGCGGCGAAAACGTCGCACGTCTCGCCGCCAGCGGATCAGCTCGGCGAGGCGGTCGCGGAACGGCGCATCGAAATGCGGCGCCGAAAGGGTTTGCGGTTCGGTCATCGGAGGCAAGGATTCGCGGCCGAGCTTACACCCGAAATGAAGACCGGGCGGGATCACCCGCCGGGTCTTAGCCTGTGCCGAACCGAGGCTACAGCGTCAGCACCGCCCAGCGATTGGAACGCGCCTCGGCCTTGCGGTCGATCGTCCCCCGAAGGAGATCCGCGGCCTTCTGTGCCGCGCGCGCCGTCGCGTAGGGCTGGCCGTCGAGCGACCTGAAATCGGCGTGCGCCGAATAGAAGCGGTAGCGCCGCCCCTCGCGCACAACGATGCCGGCGGCGATCCCGCCGGTTTCGATGATGAAGGCATCGCCGCCCTGGTTGTCATTGGCGACGGCAGTGGGATCATGATCGGTGAAAGTGGACATGGTGTGCTCCTGCGCATTCACGCGCATGCGTATGCCGAAATGTCGTGACAGGACGGAGTCTCACGGCCCTGAAAGCCGTGTGGATCTCACGTCAACAGAGGCAGGAGCGACAGGCAGGCGCAGCGCGACCGTAGACGGCGTGGCTCAGCGCGGCAGTGGTGCGGATATCGAGGACGATGCGCGGCATATTGGCCTCACGTCGTCGGCGCAGGCCGACGGATGAAGCCCACTCTGCTCCTCCGCGCGCTTTTTGTCAATTTAAAACTGTAATTACCTAGCTGACTACAGAAATATAAAGTTATTACTCCTTCGCCGATGCCAGCAGCTTGCCGATGTAAGCGAGCACGTCGGGCGGCGCGTCGGCGATACGGTCGAGTGCGGCGAGGACGGCAGCACCGTCGATCGGGCTCACGTCGATCTTCAGCTTCGCCGCCTCATCGAGGTACTGCGGGTCGCGATGCGCCGCAAGGAAAGCGTCCTGCAACGCCTTCGCGCGTTCCGGCGGAATTCCCGGTGGCGCCGCATAGGGTCGCGCCAGGCTGTACGGCAATTCGGCGAGTTCAATCAGCGCGCGGTTGGTCTCTGTGGTCGCGAGCTCACGCGCAGTGGGCACGTCGGCGAGCGACGGCAGCCGGGTCGCGCGCCCGAACTGGACGAGCATCCGCATCACGCCCGGCTTCAGCCATTCGGCATGGGACGACTGCACCGCCGACATCCCGACCGTACGTCCGTCGACCTCCTTGCGATCGACCGCAAGGAAGATCGCGTTGCCGTCGGGATAGCCGGTGATCATCTTGAGATTGAGGCCGAGGGCGTCGCGCAGGATCACCGGCACGTCGTTGCCGGTCGCCCCTTCGGCGGTGCCTCCGAGCACCAGCGGACGTTCGTTCGTCTTGCGAAGGTCCTCGATGCTGCGGAACGGCGTATCGGCCCGCACGAACATTACGTAGGCATCGTTGGCGTAGCTCGACGACGAGCCGAGCCAGGTGAAGCGCCGCGGGTCGTACTGAACGTTCTCGTTCTTCCCAACCAGCCCCATGAGCGGCATGTTGCGCGAGAAGGTGCCGAGGGTCGTGCCGTCCTTCGGTGCCACCGAGTAGATGAAGTTCGCAGCGCGCAGGCTGCCGGCGCCGGGCATGTTCTGCACGATGACCGCCGGCGCTCCGGGAACGTACTTGCCGAGGTAACGGGCAAGCTGCCGTGCGTAGACGTCGTAGCCGCCGCCGGTGCCGTAGCCGACGACCAGTTTGAGTTGCTTGTCTTTGTAAAAATCGGAGACCGCGTCGCCGCGCGCCGCCGGTGCGCTACCGAGCGCCAGAAGGGCCAGCGCCACTCCCCACGCGATGCTACGGGACATTGATATGGCCTCCCCGCGCCTCGTTTTTTAGCACTAGTTGCAGGCCACTGTAGATAGTCGCCACAGTGCGCACAAGATCGCGCCGCCAAATTGTCGAAGTCTCATGACTGGAGTCACGTGCTCCACACGGCCCCTGACAGGAACGGCCTGAAATGACCAAGCGTTCTTTGGACATGAGCAAGAGCGAACTGCGACGCAAGGCGAAGGAGGCCAAGGCCATCCTTGGCGACATCGGCACGGTCGGCCGGGTCACGGCGTTCGCGGTCGTCTATCGGGGCTATGTCAACGAGGACGACTGGGTCGTCGAGGCGCTGGATTCGCACGGCGACGGCGGCATCTACGTCACCGTTTTCGTGGGACCTCAAGCGAAAGAGCGTGCCCTCGAATACGCAGGAGAGAAGTATTCCGGGGTCGAGGTCCGTATGCGGGATCAACCTCTGCATGAATGACGTCGATGCACGTCTGCATCGCGTGCGTCGGACGCCATCCCCTATGCCACTCGCCGTCGCGGGCCAGGATATGGGACGTGATGGAGTTGAGGTCGATGCAACGCCAGTCCGGGATGTCGCCTTCCCTGCTGTCGCCGCCGAACTGCCATCCATAGACGTGCCAGACGCCCTGGCGCGTGCCGAGGACGTGCGGGCATAGCTCGCGCCGGCGCTCGGACGCGACGAAGGACAGTTGCTGTCGCTTGAGAATGGCGTCGCGGATAATCGCGATCATCGGACTGACGTCGGCCATCTCTATTCTCCGCTTCTTCCTGTGACGGCGCGCACCGGGCTGACATTCGCGGCCGGGTCATTTGCCAACGCAACCCGCGGTGACACGTTCCTGTCCCTTTCCACGGCACGGCAACAAAAAATCCACGCGGCATCCGCAGCGGCGCGGCGCGGGATGGTGTCCAATCCCCGAAGGTGGGTGGTACGACCCGTGCGGAACGCCGCGGCGACCGACAACGTTTGATCACCATGAACCATCAACGGCGCAACGCGCAGGAAGCCAAGGCAATGCTCGGCGACACCGGATCGCTCCGGCGTGTCGCCGCCTTCGCCACCGTCTATCAGGGATACGTCGCGCAGGACGACTGGGTCGTCGAGAGCTTCGACGCGGACGGCGGCTGTGACGCCTACCTCACCGTTTTTTCGGGACCTCGAGCGAGAGAGCGGGCGCTCGAATACGCAGCAGAGAAGTATCCCGGATTTGAGCTCCGAACGCCGGATCAACCTCCGCGTAGATGAACTCGATCCACGTCTGCTGAGCGCCGCGCACGCGCCAGCCGCGATGCCAGGGCCCCACGCTGCTTTCGATCTCGGACGCGATGTCGCCGAGGTCGAAACATCGCCAGTCGGGGATCGCGCCGCCGTCCGATTCGCCGTCGAATTGCCAGCCGAGGACCCGCCAAACGCCCCGGCGGGTGGTGCCGAGCGCGTGCGGACACAAGCTCCGTCCCAAGGACGAAACGCTAAAGCGCACCGCGTGCCGACCGTAGATCGCATCGCGGAGAATGAGAATTTTGGTGTTGAGATCCACCATCAAGCTCTGAGTAACGCCCCCAACTCGCGCGAAGATTATCAAGCGATTTCGATTGCGCGAGTGGCATTTCACTCGGGGAATGCTCGCCGGCGCGGCGCTCCGCAGACGCCGGCCCCGTTTTGCGGTTTTTGACGGCGCGCGCTACGCGTCCTAAATTCCCCAGCCACAAATCATCGATCAGGGGAGACACCGATGCCGCACGACGCAGCCGAGCAAGGAAGCCATTGGCACGAGCCGTCCGCGAACCAGAAGGCGGGCTTCGGCGCTTTCAAGCGTCCGCCGATGCCCTATGACCAGTTCATGGAGGCGGAGGGCATTCCCGTCTATCGCGGCATCGGCGTGCACCGCGTCCAGGACCTGCCGACGAAGCCGTGGAAGCGCATGGGCGGCAAAGGAACGTACATCCAGCTCTACGGAACCGAAGGCCTGTGGGGTTCCTACGTCGTCGAAGTGCCGGCGGCCGGCGCGCTCAATGCCGAGCGCCATCTTTACGAAGAGCAGTACCTGGTCGTCGAAGGCCGCGGCACCGTCGAGGTGTGGCAGGAGGGCTCGACCAAGCGCCAGACGTTCGAATGGCAGCAGGGCTCGATGTTCTCAATTCCGGTCAACGCCTGGCATCGCATCGTCAACGCGACGAACTCGCCCGCGCTTCTGCTCGGCGGCACGTCGGCGCCGAACGTGATGAACCTCTTCAACAACGCGCACTTCGTCTACAACGCCCCGTACAACTTCACCGACCGCTACACGGGCGCCGAGGACTACTTCAAGCCGAACGACGACATCGCGCCGGACCCGGTGCGCGGACTGGCGATGAAGAAGACCAACCTGATCGCCGACATCGTCAACTGCGAGCTGCCGCTCGACAACCGCCGGTCGCCGGGCTACCGCCGCATGGAGCCGTCGATGGCCGGCAACCGCTTCTACATGTGGATCGGCCAGCACGAGACCGGCCGCTACTCAAAGGCGCACGCGCACGCCTCGGCCGCCGTCCTGATCTGCGTCAAGGGCAAGGGCTACACCTACACCTGGCCGGCGGAGCATGGGCCAACGCCGTGGAAGGACGGCAAGGCCGCGTTCGTGAAGCGGCAGGAGTACGAGCCGGTCGGCATGGTCACCGCCGCACCGATGTCGGGCGACTGGTTCCACCAGCACTTCGGCGTGTCGAAGGAGCCGCTGCGTCTCACCGCGTGGTTCGGGCCCAACAACCAGCGTTCGCGCAAGGCCGGCATTCCCGGCGAGGACCTCAAGGACTACGGCGCGATCGACATCGGTCGGGGCGGCAGCGCGGTCCCGTACTGGATGGAGGATCCGTACCTGCGCAAGGAGTTCGAGGAGACGCTGCGCAAGAACGGCGCCGAGACGCGCATGCCGCCGTCGATCTACGATCCGGCGAACGCGGATGCCGAGGAGCCGGAATTCGCCAACGCCGGCCCCTGATCGACATTCACACTCTGCATTAAACGACAAAGGGAGCGCCGCGGCGCTCCCTTTTTTTGTTCCCTGGAGTGCACGCTTTTTTTCTCGAGCGATGTCGTGGCCCCGTGATCATCGGACCGGAACAAGCGCCGCCTGCTCGCGTTGGTTGGTTATCACCGCAATAGGAGAGCGCACATGGATCATGATCGCATCAAAGGTGCCGGCGACCAGATGAAAGGCAAGATCAAGGAGGGCGCCGGAAAGCTCACTGGCGATGAGAAGCTGAAATCCGAAGGCAAGCTGGATCAGGCCAAGGGCAAGGTCGAGAATGCCGTCGGCGGCGCGAAGGACAAGGTCCGCGAAACGCTCGACAACGACTGACGCAAAGAACTCGACGGCGATACGCCCGGCACCACGTGCCGGGCGTATTTGCTATGCGCGGGCAAAACCGCGCAATCAGTCCCGCCGGCGCGGAGTCTCCGCCACCGCGAAGTCGCGGAAGGTCCGCGCCCCTGCGGGCAGGTAGCGGTCCCGCGCCCACGCGAGACCGATCGCACGCTTTGCCGTCGGCTGGGTGATCCTCAGTCCGACCACACCCTTGAAGCCACCGCTCTCGGCAGAGGCGATCGCAACCCCGAATCCGGCGGCAACGAATCCCGGGATGCTGCTCGAATCGTCGCCCTCAAAGGTGATCGAGGGCACGAAGCCCGCCTCCTCGCACAAGCCCTCCGTCAGGCGCCGAAACGCGTGCCCGCGTTTGAAGGTGACGAACGGTTCGTGTTGAACCTCGCGCAGCGTGACCTGCCGCCGCCGCGCGAGGCGATGATTCTCCGGCACCAGCAGCACCATCTCCTGATCGGTCACGCGCGCCCACGCAAGCTTCGGGCTCGTCACAGGTACCGTCGTGAACGCGAGATCGAGGTGGCCGCGATCGAGCAACGCCTCGAGCTCCTGGCTGTTGTTGGGCGTGAAGGTGAAGCGCACCTCGGGATGCACCGCGCCGAAGCGGCGAACAACCTCCGGCACGTACTTGGCGCCGAGCGAGCGCAAGAACCCGAGAGCCACGGTGCCGCGCCCGGGCGTCGCGAGATCGGCGAGCTCGAGCCGCCCCTCCTCGATCTGCTGGAACGCGCCCTCGACCCGCTTCAGGAACATCTCGCCGTGGCGCGTGAGCCGGATCGACCGACCAACCCGCTCGAATAACGGGATGCCAAGTTCGGCCTCGAGCCGCGCCAGCGCCCGGCTCAACGCCGGCTGGCTGGTGCCGAGTTGCTGTGCCGCGCGGGTGACGTGCTGCAGCCGTCCGGCGACGCGGAAGCATTCGAGCTGCCGCCAGTCGAGCGGCTTGCGCGGAGACACGGCATCGGCGCCCAGGCCGCTCGGGCGCGGTGATCGGCTGTCAGTCGGGCGATCCATGGCGATATCCTTATGCGCTGAAGATATCATTTCAGCGTCCGAATGCATTGGATTGATATGGGTCTGCGGGGTTAGGGTACGGGCTTATCGCACCCGCGTGACCCCGGCGCTGCCGGGCCGCCCCGTGTTGTGTTCGGCCCCGTTGTCTTCGTTCAGGGGCGGCATTACGGTAGCGCCCCTCCGCCACACGCTGTCCGAGGCACAGCCTCGCGTCGCGCGCACGAAGCCCCGGACCGAACCGGGTGCGCCGCGCCGCCTTTTCTAGGAGAAGCACGATGCCGCACGATACGGCCACCGAAACCCACTGGCACGAGCCAAGTGCCGACAAGAAGGCCGGCTACGGGAAGTTCGCCCGTCCCAAGTCCGCCTACGACCTGTTCATGGACTCGGAAGAGATTCCCGTGTTCCGCGACATCGGCATCAGCAAGGTCCAGAACCTGCCGACCAAGCCGTGGAAGCGCCTCGGCGGCAAGGGCAGCTACATCCAGCTCTACGGCACCGAGGGCAAGTGGGGCTCCTACATCGTAGAGGTGCCGGGCGCCGGCGCGCTCAACGTCGAGAAGCACCTCTACGAGAAGATCTGCCTCGTCGTCGAAGGCCGCGGCACCACCGAGGTGTGGCAGGAGGGCGACAAGAAGCGCCACGTCTTCGAGTGGCAGAAGGGCTCGCTGTTCTCGATTCCCGTGAACGCCTACCACCGCATCGTCAACGCGACCTCGTCGCCCGCACTGCTCCTGTGCGGCACCACGGCGCCGAACCTGATCAACCTGCTGAACAGCACCGACGCTGTGTTCAACAGCCCGTACGTGTTCCGCGACCGTTTCAACGGCGCCGACGACTTCTTCAAGCCGAAGGACGACATCGAGCCGGATCCGGTGCGCGGCCTCGCCATGCGCCGCTCGAACCTGTTCCCGGACGTCGTGAACTGCGAGCTGCCGCTCGACAATCGCCGCTCGCCCGGCTACCGCCGCATCGAGCCGTACATGACCGACAACTCGTTCTATCTGTGGATCGGTCAGCACGAGAACGGCCGCTACTCGAAGGCCCACGCCCACACTTCGGCGGCGGTCCTGATCTGCATCAAGGGCAAGGGCTACACCTACAGCTGGCCCGAGCAACTCGGCCCGAATCCGTGGAAGGACGGCAAGGCCGACCAGGTCCGCCGACTCGACTACGAGCCGGTCGGCATGGTGACGGCCGCTCCGGGCGGCCTGCGCTGGTACCATCAGCACTTCGGCGTCTCGAAGGAGCCGTTCCGCCTCACGGCGTGGTTCGGCCCCAACGCGCCGGGCAAGGAGCCGGGCGCGCCGGGCTCGCCGCACACCGACTACGGTGCCATCGACATCACCGAGGGTGGCACGGCGATTCCCTACTGGATGGAGGATCCCGCCATCCGTAAGGAGTACAACGAGACCCTCAAGAAAGAAGGCGTCGAGAACCGGATGGAAGACAAGTTCTACGAGAAGGGTTCGACCTTCTCGTTCGCGGACTGACCGCGATCCACCACGTGAGTATCGGAGGGCGGGGCAACCCGCCCTCCGTCGTTTGTTCGAGACCGTAGTAGAGCGAGACCACGATGACCGAGGAAGGCCCCAAGACCGAGCAAGAGGGCGGGCGCGTTTTCTTCTCCAATGCCAACCGCCACATCGTCGACGAAGACGAAATCGAGCTCACCAGCGTCGGCGTCGACATCGGCTCGTCGACATCGCACCTCGTCTTCTCGCGCCTCGAGCTCGAGCAGCGCGACAGCCGCTACGTGGTCAAGAACCGCGAGGTTCTCTATGAGTCGGACATCCTGCTGACACCGTACCGCGACGAGAACACCATCGACTCCGACAAGCTCGGCCGTTTCATCGCCGAGCAGTACGAGGCGGTTGGCATCGACCCGAGCCAGATCGACACCGGCGCCCTGATCCTCACCGGCGTCGCCGTGCGCCGCCAGAACGCGCGCGCCATCGGCGAGCTGTTCGCCAAGGAAGCCGGCAAGTTCGTCTCCGTCTCGGCGGGGGACAACCTCGAGACGACGATGGCCGCGTACGGCTCCGGCGCCGTCGGCAATTCCGAGGCGGTCGGCGCGACCGTCATGAACGTCGACATCGGCGGTGGCACCTCGAAGATCGCGGTGTGCTCCAACGGCAAGGTCGCCGACCTGACGGCGATCGACGTCGGCGCGCGCCTTGTCGCCTTCAACCGCGACGGCCTCGTCACCCGCATCGAGGAGGCCGGTCGCCGCTTCGCCAAGGAAGCGGGCGTCGACCTCGCGCTCGGCAAGCCGCTTAGCCAGGACGCGATGAAGGCGATGGCCGACCGTATGGCGGCGCGCCTGATGGAGGTGATTTCGCTCAAGCCGCTGTCGGCCGACACCGAGGCTCTGCTCCGCCTGCCCGCCATGCAGTTCCAGGGCAAGGTCGACGCCATCACCTTCTCCGGCGGCGTCTCCGAGTTCGTCTACGGCTACGAGACGTCCAACTTCGGCGATCTCGGCCCCTATCTCGCCGCGGCGATCCGCGCCCATGTCGATGCCTCGGGCCTCAAGCTGATGGAGCCGGTCGAGGGCATCCGCGCCACCGTGATCGGCGCGTCGCAGTACACCATCCAGGTCTCGGGCAGCACGATCTTCGTCTCGCCGGCCGACACCCTGCCGCTGCGCAATATCCCGGTGATCGCGCCCAACTTCGCGCTCGACCCCGACGCCGATCAACTCGACGCCAAGGTGATCGCCCGCGAGACCGAGAGCGCACTGCGCCGCCTCGACCTCGACCACGGCGACACCGCGGTCGCGGTCTGTTTCAACTGGCAGGGCTCGGCGACCTTCCAGCGCCTGCACGCCTTCGCGAGCGGCGTCGCCGAGGGTCTGAAGAGCGTTCTCGGCAAAGTGCACCCGCTGGTGCTGGTCAGCGACGGTGACATCGGCGGCCTCCTCGGCATCCACGTCCGCGAGGAGCTGAAGCTCGACAATGCCGTGGTGTCGATCGACGGCGTCGAGCTCAAGGAGTTCGACTTCATCGACATCGGCGCCCTCCTGCCCTCGTCGGGCGCGGTGCCGGTGGTCATCAAGTCCTTGGTGTTCCCGAAGACCGCGGCCCTGGGCCGCGAAGGCGTCGAGAGCGCGAAGGCGCGAGCCTAGCGCTCCTTAAAGCCGAGCTGCGCCCGCACGTCGGCGGGCGTGACTCCCGCCGCCCGCAACGCCGCCAGCGCCTGGGCGCCGTCTCGCTTCGACAACCGCTCGCCCGCCTCGTTCAGGATCAGCCTGTGGTGGTGGTAGCGGGGCTCCGGCAGTCCAAGCGCCACCTGCAGCAGGCGCTGCAGGTGCGTCGCCTCGAACAGGTCGACCCCACGCGTCACCAGCGTCACGCCCTGAGCGGCGTCATCGACGACCACCGCGAGCTGATAGCTGGCCGGCACGTCCTTGCGCGCGATCACGGCGTCGCCCATCACCTCGGCATCCACGGCGATCGTTTCGCGCGCGCCATCGGTGAACGTCAGCGGCCCGGCGCGGCGTGCGGCCATGCCCGAATTGAAGCGCAGGGCGTAGGGCGCGCCCTCGCCGATGCGCTGCTTGCGCTCCTCGACCGATAGCGTCCGGCAGGTCCCCGGATAGATCGTTCCATGCCCGTGTGGCGCGGCTCCCGCTGCGGCGATCTCCGCCGCAACCGTGCGCCGCGTGCAGAAGCACGGGTAGACGAGTCCCTCCTCGGACAGGCGATCCAGCGCCGCGCGGTAGTCGGCGAGATGTTCCGATTGGCGCCGCACCGGCCGCTCCCAGTCGAGGCCGAGCCAGCGCAAATCCAGCTCGATCTCTCCCTCGAACGCCTGGCGGCTGCGCGCCGCGTCGATGTCCTCAATGCGCAGCAGAAAGCGACCGCCTTGGGCGGCCTGATGCGCGAACAGCGCAGCGTATGCGTGCCCGCGGTGCAGCGGCCCGGTGGGAGACGGCGCGAATCGCGTGACGATCATGGCGGAACGGACTGGCGAGACATCGAGGCGTTCGGGGTATACTAGCCGCAAATCAGACAGCCTGGTGCGCGGCCAGGACCTCGACTTCGGAACGACCGCTCACAGACCTTCATCCATGATCGAAAACCAGCAGGCCGCCATCGACGCCGAGTTGCGCCGGTTGCGCGGAATCGTCAAATCCGCCGAAGAAGTCGGAAACCACGAGCAGGCGATCGACGCTCTGGCCCGCATCGCCGTGCTCACCCCCGACGACCCTTCGCCGCACGCGGCGCTCGGCACCGTGCTCGCCAGCGTCGGCCGATACGAAGAAGCGTTAACGCCGTTCCGGTGGGCGATCAAGGTCGCGCCGGACGAGGCGCAGCCCTACATCGGTCTCGCCACCGCGCTCAAATACCTCGGCCGCTTCAATAAGGCGCTGGCGGCATACCGGCGTGCCGTCGAACTCGCTCCCGACCGGGTGAACATGGTCGAGTCGCTCGGCGTGGCCCTGGCGGAGTGCGGCCACACCGCCGAAGCCGTCGACGTGTTCCGGCGCGCGCTGGCACTCGATGGATCCGCCGTCGAAGTCCGCTTCAACCTCGCGATCGCGCTGATCGTTCTCGACCGCCTGCCTGAAGCGCGTGTCGAACTGGAGCGCATCCTCGAGCTCGACCCGCTGCACGCCTACGCGGCGTTCAACCTCGGCATGATCGAGCTCTACGAGCACAACACCGACGCCTCGCTCCAGCAGTTCAAGACGGCGACGGCGCTCCAGCAGGAGTTGCGGCGCCGGTTCGACAACAACGACGTGATCATGCCGTTCCGGTTGCTGCACGAGCATCAGCAGGCCGAGCATCTGGCAAAGCTCGGCAAGCTGCCCAAAGATCGCGAGCCGTGGCGCGCCAAGCTCGCCGAGCTGTGGACGCTCCACAAGGACCGGCCGCGCGCCGACGGCATCAGGCTGTCGCCGGAGGATCGCGAAGCGCTCGGCCCCTCGTTCCACGAAATCGTCTACGACGGCGGCCCCTGCCCGCGTCTGCCGGTGGTGATCAACCCCGACCTCGACCTGCCGGCGATCGAGGAAACCTATTTCGGCGTGAAGCCCGAGGTCGTCGTCATCGACGATCTGTTGACGCCCGAGGCCCTGGAGGCGCTGCGGCGTTACTGCCGCGAGGCGACGGTGTTCAAGAAGTCGTTCGCGCCCGGCTACCTGAGCTCGCTCTTGTACGACGGCTTCGCAACGCCTCTGCTGCTGCAGCTCACCGAGGAACTGCGCGTGCGGCTGCCGCGCATCTTCGGACCGCATCCCCTCTATCTTGCCTGGGGCATCAAGTACGACAGCACGCTCCGCGGCATCCCCCTACATGCCGACTTCGCAGCGGTGAACGTGAACTTCTGGATCACGCCCGACGAGGCCAACCTCGATCCGGGCTCGGGCGGCCTTATCCTGTGGGACAAGGAAAGCCCGCCCGACTGGCCGTTCCAGGAGTACAACGTCGCCGGCCAGAGGGTGCGCAACTTCCTCAAGGAGTCCGGCGCCAAGGCGATCAAGGTGCCGTATCGCGCCAACCGCGCCGTGGTCTTCAACTCAGCGCTGTTCCACGAGACCGATGCGATTGACTTCCGCGACTCCTACGAGGACCGTCGGATCAACATCACTCTGCTCTACGGCCGCAAGCTGCGCGTCAGCACCGATAGCGGATTTTAGAATTCAGCAGATCCTGGACGTCAGAACCGGACGCCCAGCGTCATCGCGCCATAGGCGTCGGGATGCTCCTGCCCTTCGAATTCCCGGGTGCGGTTGACCTCGACCAGCGCGAGCCGCGCCCAGTCCCACGTGAACACGACGCCCCAAGTCAATTCGCCGACCCAGGTGTTTTTGTCGACCGAGCGGCTATGGGCGAACGTGTTGCCGTCGAGGAAGATGTTCTGGCCGACGGCCCGCTCCTGCGCCGCCACGAACACGTACCAGCCGAAGCGCTCGGCGCGCGCTGGCGCCGAGCCTGGCGGAGACGGACGGATCAGCGGCGGTCCGTAGTCGTCGGGCGCGATGTTCTGGCCGAGGCGTACCATCGCGCCGCCTTCCGCATAGGTGAAGACGTTGCCGAGCGCAGCGCCGGTCTGGGGCAACACCTCGGCGGTGAGACCGAGCGGCATCGGCTTCGACACCGCCCTCCAGACGTGATCGTAGGTTGCGACGATTCCGGGCTCGTTCTTCAGCTGGAAACCCCAGCCGTTCGGATGCGGGGTACGCGCATGGATCCAGGAAATGCCGTGGAAAAGTCGCTGGGTCTCCTCCGCATAGGACTGCGGCCCGATGATGCCGAGATCGAGTTCCAGCGAGTCGAAGTACGTTCCGGTATCGGACGTCATACCGATGCCGGCGTACAGCCACCCCGCATAAGGCCGATCGGTGGTCGGCGGATTGAAGGATTTTAAATCGTTCGGCGTGTAGATGTTCTGGCCAAGCGAGAACGACAGCCGCTGCTTGCCGCCCTCGGGGAAAAGCCCGACATCCATCCACTCGGGCACGCTGCCCTCGGGCTGCGTGCACGTCAGTTTCGAGCCGTGGGTGTAATGCCGATCGGTATCCTGCGTCAGATCGTTCTCGAGCTGGAGCGAGAGTGAGTTGCAGGCATCGTGCAGGGCATCGGCCGCCAACGCGTCCGGCGCGCCCGCGAACGGAAGAACAAAAAGGGCCGCAGCAAGCGCCGCGGCCCGGAACGCATACGGATGTTTCATCAGTCGGCGATCATCTCCGAAAGCAGGCGGCCGTACCCCTTCACCGGCTGGTGAATCGACAGTCGTCGCTGGATTTCCCAGCACCGCGCCGGGACCGGGTGGATCACCGGTACGCCCGTGTCCTGCTCGAGCGTGTCGATGACCTCCATCACGCGCCAGCCGGAGCCTAGGAGGTAGATCGCCTCGGCCTTCTTGCGGTGCTTCAGGAAGGCCTTCTTCACGTGGGCGTAGACTTCGTGCGACGACAGATGCCCGACCTGGTCGAATGGCACGTCGACGCCCTCCATCGCCAACACGTCGAAACCCGCGTCCTCGAAATACTTCGCGAACAGGTCGTTAATCTTGCCGGTGAAGTAGGTCGCGCCGACGAAGCGCTTGACGCCCAGCGCCTTTAGGGCACGGATGTGGTTGGTGCCCGAGGTGAACATCGGGATGCCGTACTTGTCCTCCCACTTCTTGAGGAGTTTCTCCTCGCCCTTGTAGCCGAGGAACATGAACGGCGGCGCCCCTTCGGGGTGGATGAGATCGACCTTCTTCGAGGCGAGCTTCTCGATCATCGGCACATAGGGATCGACCGCGCGCTTGAATTCGTCGGTCGTCCCCTCCTGGATGTCGAGGAACAGCGGCAGCACGCCGATGCCATCGGGCAGGATGCGGATCAGCTCCTCGATCGAACCCGGACGCATGGTCGGTTTCACGCATCCGACCACGCCGCGCCAACTGGTGTAAGCCATAGCTCTCCTCGATTATCTGGTTGCTTGTTATTGGTTGTCGATCAGCCGGCGGCGCGGGCCGCCGCGGCATTGACGGTGAGATAGCCGATGGCCTCGTCGGTCGACATGACGTCGCCGAAGGTGTGATAGAAGGCGCACAGCGCCGCGTTGTGCTCCTCGTCGGTGCGCGCCGCGTTCGCATCGGTGATCATGACCGTGCGGAAGTTCCGCATCATCGCGTCCCGCGCGGTCGACTCGCAGCACACGCCGGTGACGGTCCCGGTGACAATCACCGTGTCGATGCCGCGATCGCGCAGCACCTGCTCGATGTCCGACGAGCCCTGGATGAAGGCGCTGTAGCGCGACTTCTCGATGATCGGATCGCCCGGCCGTACGTCGAGCTCCGACCACAGCTTGTGGCCGGGACTGCCACGCCAGGTCGAGCGGATCCGCCGCTCGCGAGCCTCGGGCGTCATCATGTCGTCGTGCATCACCGTCCAGTCGGCGACGACGCTTTCGTCCGCGGTCGCCTGGATCCAGATCACGGTGCCGCCGAGCCGGCGCATGGCGGACGCCAGCCGGTTGACGTTGGGCACGATGTCGCGCGCCGGTGCGATGACGTTGTGGCCGACCCCCTCCATCAGAAAGGCGTTCTGCATATCGACCACCAGCAGCGCGGTGCGCGGCGCGATCATGTCCGCGAAGCAATGCCTGCGGCCGCGCCGCGCGACAACGCGATCCACCAGCGACTGCGGAATCTCGACCTTATGCATGGCGACCCTCCACGCTGGAGGATACTCCGCGGCCGGGACGGGACGCCACTGTCCGTCCACCCCGTTTCCGGCCCCAGGTGCTCGCGCGAATGGGATTAAGCTGAACTTGGCAAGTGTGAAATACCTTGCACTCCGGCGCAGGCAAAAACAACAGGCCGGGGGGCAGAAAAAAATGAACCGGGAATCCGGTGATCTTCACCGACCGAATGCACGCGTCCCGGGATCAACACGGCGTCACGCCACGACGACGCTCAAATGGACGCTCGCCTCGTGGGGCAGACGCCTCGGCGTCCTCCGGCGGGACCTCCGCGCAACGAGCCGCCCCGGAGTCGTGCGGAGCTCGATCGATGCCCTCCTGATCGTCATCGGTGCGGTGTCGCTCGCAACCCTACTCACCGCCGGCGCCGACTACTTCATCGGCGACACCACGATCTACACCTTTTACATGGCGGCGATCATCGCGATCGGCTTTCGCTACGGGACGCCATATTTGCTCCTCGCCAGCGTGCTGTCGGCGCTCGCCTATGCCTACTACTTCGCCGATCCGCCGGAGTCGTTCGCTATCGAGCGCCCGGAGGTGACCTATGCTCTCCTCATGCTGACCGCGGTGGCGATCGCCACCGGGCGCGCCGCGCGCTACCTGCGAACCACCCAACGTAGCCTGCGTCGGACTCGTGACGAGCTGATCGACCAGACCCGCGAACTGACCGCCGCGCTCACGCGTGAACGCAACGCGCGCGACGCGCTGCGCAACCTCGTCGCCACCATGTGTCACGAGTTCAGAACGCCGCTGACGACCGTCGATCTCATCGCTCAGAACGAGCGGCGCGGCGCCCGCGAACGTGGGGACACCCGGACCGTCGCATCGCTCGAGACGATCCGGGCCGAGATCCGGCGCGTCAACGAGCTTCTGACCTCGCTTCAGGAAGGAGCACTGCATCGCGGCGCGATCGTCAAGCCTCGGATGTCTCGCGTCGAGATCGCCACACTCGTGGCGGATGTATGCGACGTTCAGAAAATCGCGGCACCCGAGCGGACCATCATCGTCTCCGGCGAGTGGCCTGAGCGGCTCATTCCCGGCAATCCGCAACTGCTGCGGCAGCTGTTCTCGAACCTGCTAACGAACGCCATCAAGTATTCTCCTCCAGACGAACTGATCGTGGTCGAAGCCCGCCGCGCCGAGTCCTTCATCGAGGTCGCGATAATGGATGGCGGCATCGGCATTCCATCCGACGAGTTACCGCGGGTATTCGAGGCCTTCTACCGAGCCTCCAATACCGGAGCGGTCGAAGGCACGGGGCTTGGACTCGCGCTGTGCCGGGAGATCGTCGAAGCTCATCTCGGTCGGATCGCCATCATCCCCAATGTGCCCCGAGGCACTCGGGTCACCGTCCGCCTGCCGATGGATTCGCTCACCGACACGGTCCGCGGCTAGTCGGCGTCGACGGCATCGGCCGCTTGCCAAACGGCCCGATCCGCGCTTCAGTCTGAACGCTCTGGGCCAGAAAAACGATACGGGAGGCCTGTAATGCTCACGCGTACGCTCGCCGCGGCCGTCATTGGCGCCTCGGTACTCCTGCCCATGTCCGCCTCGGCCGATGCGGTCGAGGACTTCTTCAAGGGCAAGACAGTCACCTACTACATCAGCACGGTGCCGGGCGGCGGCTACGATCTCTATGGCCGCTTCGTCGCCCAGTACATGGGGAAGCACATCCCCGGCAACCCGACGCTGGTGCCGAAGAACATGCCGGGCGCCGGCGGCCTCACCATGACGAACTGGCTCTACAACGTAGCGCCGCGTGACGGCACCGCGATCGCCAGCCCGCCCCAGGCGCTCGCCATCGAGCAGGTTCTGGAGTCGAAGGGCATCCAGTACGACGCCGGCAAGTTCACCTACATCGGCCGCGCCGCCCCCGTGGTCGAGGTGATGTACACATGGAACACCTCGAAGACGAAGACGTTCAAGGACGCGCAGACGCGCGAGACCATCATGGGCGGCACGGGCCCGACATCGCCCACCATCACGTATCTCAAACAGCTCAACATCCTCGCCGGCACCAAATTCAAGCCGATTCCGGGTTTCGGCGGCACGACGGAGGTCAATCTCGCGATGGAGCGCGGCGAGGTCGAGGGCTCCATCAAGTCGTGGGCGTCGATGAAGGTCGACAATCCCGACTGGCTCAAGGACCACAAGGTCAACCTCATCCTGCAGTTCGCGCTCGACAAGCCGGACGACCTGCCGAACGTGCCGCTGATGACGGAGATCGGCTCGACCGACGCCGATCGCCAGGCGCTCAAGTTCTTCGCCTACGGCAACGCCATGGGCCGCGCGACCTTCGCGCCGCCGGCGCTTCCCGCCGACCGCACCAAGGCCCTGCGCACTGCCTTCATGAAGATGATGAAGGACCCCGAGGTGATCGCCGAGGCGGACAAGCGGAAAATCGATCTCGGCGCGCTCGACGGCGAAGGTCTTCAGAAGATCGTCGACGAGACGCTGTCGGTGTCGCCCGACGTCAAGGCGCGTGCGCTGGAGGCCCGGGCGGCGACCGAGTAGCGCTCACGCCACCGGCGGCACGGAGAAGGCTTGGGGCGAAAGCCCGGTCTGCGTTCGCCGCCACATGATCTCGTAGGCCGCCTCGATGTGGCGGCGGAGCCGATCGGTGTCGAACAGCGCGCACGTCGCGCGGTTGGCGCCGAGCTTCGCGCGAATGATCGCGAGTTCCCCAGGCTCCCGCGCGAGCCTGAGCGCCAGCGCCTCATATCCGGGGAGCGAGTCGGTCACCATCTCCGGGATCCCCGCGGCGGCCAGGAGGCTACCGCCGACCCGCGCCGCGAAGGTGTCCCCGGGGCAGGTGAGGATCGGCAGCGCGGCCCACAGCGCGTCGCTCGCGGTGACGTGGGCGTTGTAGGGCAGCGTGTCGAGGAACAGGTCGGCGAGCGCATGGCGCGCGACGTGCGCAGCACTGTCGACGCGCGGCGCGAACACGATGCGCTCGCCGGCGATCCCACGCGCCTCGGCCTCGCGCCGGAGATTCCGCTTGGCGACCTCGGGCGCATCGAGCAGCCATAATACGCTGCCGTCGACCGCCTTGAGCAGCCGCATCCAGATGTCGAACATCGCGGGCAAAATCTTGAAATTCTGGTTGAACGAGCAGAACACGAAACCCGATTCCGGCAAGCCCGCGGCAACGCGGGTGGGTGGCTCGGCAACCACAGGGCGCTTCGAGTCGTTGGGCTGATACGCGTCCGGCAGGCAGATGACCTTTTCGGCGAACCAGCGCTCATGCTCCGCCGGAATGATCGCGCGATCGGCCATGATGTAGTCGATGGCATCCATGCCCATCGTGCCGGGATAGCCGAACCAGTTGACCTGCACCGGCGCCGGACGGAAGGCGAGAATTTCTGGCCGCGCTCCCTGGGTGAAGCCAGAGAGGTCGACCGCGATGTCGATCTCGTGGTCGCGGATGAGGCGAGCCGCGTCGCGGTCGCTCAGACGGTTCACCGGGACGAAGTGCTCGACGGCGGCGGCGATGCGGCGGGTCGGCGATGTGGGCTCGTCGATCAGCGCGATCCCGAACGTCTCGAAGCGGGCACGGTCGTGACGCTCCAGCAGGTCGCTCATCAGTATCCGACGGCGTGCTCGCGGAAGTCGCATGAGATGTAGGCGACGCGGATGCGCTCGTGGGAATACTTTTGCCGCGCCATAGCGGATTGACGGTCGGTGGGCACTTCTCTTCGGCGTAAACCCGCGCCGCCGTAAGCTGCGCCGCGGGCGAGTCGGAGAACGCGAGCGTCGCGAACGGCGTCGCCGCGCGCCGGCCTCCGGCGATGTCAGATTCGATGACCGCGATGTCCTTCGGCAGCGTGCTCCAGTCGCAGCAGTTGAGCCGTAAGTAGAGGAGCTTGCCGCGCCCGTACGCAACGGCGGGATCGGCGGCGAGCGCGCGGGCGAAATCCGCGACCGCACCGTCGAAGCGGCGGAGCTCCATCAGCGCATTGCCGCGGTTGGCGAGCGCCGGTGCCCAGCCGGGCCGGAGCGACAGCACGCGGTCGTAGCCGGCGAGCCCCTCCTCGAAGCGGCCGAGCGCCAGCAGCGTGTTGGCGCGATTGTTGAGCGCGTCGACGTAGTCGGCCTCGAGCGCGAGCGCGCGGTCGAAGCTGTCGAGCGCCTCGCCGAAGCGGCGGAGGTCGAACAGCGCGCTGCCCCGGTTGTTGAGGGCCTCGGGAAACACGGGGCGCAGTGCCAGCGCCCGGTCATAGCTCGCCAGCGCGTCCTCGTGGCGCTGCACCGACGCGAGCGCCACGCCGCGGTTGTTCAATACCTGGGCCTGCACCGTCGAATCCCGCGTCAATGCCAGTGCGCGGTCGTAATCGGCCAGCGCGTCGTCGGCGCAGTTCATCTCCATCAGCAGGTTGGCGCGATCATTCAGCACCCGGTGATCGGGCCAGATCGCCTCGAGCCGATCGTAGGTCGCGATCGCGTCCTCGCGCCTCCCCAGCGCCGTCAGCACGAGTGCCTTGTTGCGCAGCACCTCGGCATCGTCGGGCCGCGCCGCGAGCACGCGGTCGCAGCTCGCGAGCGCCTCGTCGTAGCGTTTGAGCTCGGTGAGCACGAAGCTGCGATGGGCCAGCGCCTGAATCGCGCCCGGATTCACCGCCAGCGCCGAATCGAGCAGCCGGTCGGCGTCGGTGAAGCGACCGCGCTGGGCCTCGAGCACGCCGAGCAGGTGCAGCGCGTCGAACTGGCGCGGGTCCGTCGCCAGGACCGAGCGATACAGGCGCTCGGCACCAGGCAAATCGCCGCTCTGGTGTGCCGCCGTCGCCTGCTTCAGAGGTGTGGGAATGGCCTCCATGCGGGCGCCAAGCTATCAGACGGCCATGGACGCCGCCTAGACGGCGCCGCGCA
Organism: Alphaproteobacteria bacterium; assembly: GCA_035493495.1. GTDB lineage: Bacteria > Pseudomonadota > Alphaproteobacteria > SMXQ01 > SMXQ01 > DATJIG01. Next base: position 6,208 of record DATJIG010000115.1, on the reverse strand, counting down.
CCCGGTCGATAACGGCCGCCGAATTCCCGGGTTCCTCGTCGCCGCGCCAAGCGACGTGGCCGTCGGGCCGCACCAGCGCCAGCTTGCGGGCATACAAAGTGGCAATGGCCGGATCGTCGATGGGCGCGTCGCGCAACGGCACGTTCCGCGCCTTGGCCGCCGATGCAAGCGCGGACGCCGTCGCGCCGAAGCGGAGAAGCGTGAACCCATTGCCGAACAGGTCGAGGGTCGAGTGGCCATCGCCCAGCCAGGCGTGGGGCGCCCGCGCCCCCGGCCGCGACGACGGCGTCGCCGGGGCGTCGGGTTCCGAGCCGTCGGAAACGCACACCGGCGAGTGCTCGTAGCAGATGTGGGTCTTCACCGGCTCCGGCACCGACAGGCCGGAGAGCCGCGCGTCTAGCTCCGCGCCGGCGGCACGCGGCGGAATGGCGCGGATCGATTCGAACGCCTTGGTCGCGAGCGCCACGTTGCGCAGCGCGATCGGGCGTCGCTCTGCCTCGTATGAGGCGAGCAGCGCATCCCCTCCCCAGCCCGCGAGAATCGCCGCCAGCTTCCACGCGAGGTTGACCGCCTCCTCGATGCCGGTGTGCATGCCGAGGCCGCCGGTCGGAGAGCACTGGTGCGCAGCATCGCCGGCGATGAAGACGCGACCTAAGCCGTAGGCGCCGGCAACGTAGTCGCGCCGCTCCCAGCGCATCACCGACAGCGTCTCATGGGGAAAGTCGTCGCCCAGCATACGGCGGAGATAGACGTCGCCGTCGACCGTGGGATCGGGATCGTCGAACACCGTGAGCCGCCACAGCTCGTGGCCGTCGATCGGGATCAGCTCGGACCAGCATCCGGTCCGATCGATGAAGCGGTAGAAACGCGCCCAGCCCTTGTCGTGCAACGAGGACAGTTCGGCCGAGCGGAAGAACACATTGATGCTGTTGGCGACCACGCCGAGCCCGCCAAGCGGCGCGCCGAGTGCCTCGCGGACGACGCCGCCAGGCCCGTCGCAGCCCACGACATAGCCGGCAACGATGCTCTTTTCCCTGCCGTTGGTATCGACGAGGCGCACGCGGACGCCGTCGGCTGTCTGCGCGAAGGACTCGAGAGCGGTGCCGTAACGCACAGTGACCGACGGCAGGGAGCGTACGTGCGCGGCGAGGATCGGATCGAAATAGATCTGTGGGCAGTGGCAGGCGCCCTCGGGAGTATCGTCGCGCTGGCGGGTCGCGTAGGAGGGCATGCGCACGCGCGCGAGTTCCGCGCCTCGCAGATTCTCGGCATAGACGAAATCGAGCGCTCGGCCCTCCGGCCACACCGCGCCTTTGACCTGACCGGCGATACCCCAGCGGCGGCAGAACTCCATCGCCCGCGCGCTGACTTGGCTCATCTTCGGCACGGTGACCGAGCCGTCGCGCTTCTCAATCAGCAGGCAGCGCACGCCGAGACGGCCAAGCTCGGCCGAGAGCGCGAGCCCGACCGGACCTGCGCCCACGACGAGAACCGGAACGTCGGCCGGGCCCATGCGTCCGGTCACGGCAGGAGCTTGGGCGCACGGGAACCGCGGCCCATGGCATGGGAGATATCCATGATCGAAGCTTATCCGCGATTGCGGCGCGACGACACGCCGCTTCGGTCGTTAACCGGCTATGCCGCTGTCGAGAATAGTCTCGGAACCGCGCTTGAGAACCACGCGGACGTGCGGATACTCGGAGCGCGCCGCGCCGAAGATCGCTCTCGCAAGCGAGGCGCTGGCGGCGCGCGCCAGAACACGGTCGCCGGCACCACGGTCGAGGATCTCGACGGTGAACGGCAAAGCGTCCTTTTCGTCGGGACATTCGAGGCGGGACGTGTCGCTCGTGCGATCCGCATCAGATGGCACCAACGTCATCCTCCCGACGTTTGCGATCGTGCATGGGACGCATCCCGCTCTTGCACGGCCTTGCTAGTGGGATGGGCCGTTCCAACGACTGATAATGGTGTGCTTGTGACGCAACGTGACGAAGCGACTCGGAAATTCCTTGGTGGCGGCGAAATACGCCGCGTATCCAATGCTGGCGCTGGCGGTCGCGGCGAGGATGAGCTCAACGCTCTTCTTGGTTTCGTCCCACAACTCCACGTGGTACGGGAGGTCCTCACGTTCGGTCGGATTAAGTCCGAAGGGAATTCCGGAGCCCGGACCGCCTCCACGGGGATTGTCCGAGGGGAGCAGTTGTTGAGCGGCGCTCGACAGCATCGTGGCCCTATTCCAGCAGTTGGAAGGTCGCTGCATTCCTTAAAAGGACGACACCGTTCTGTCAATTCACCGTACGCAATGGCAGGTCGATAACATAAGCCGAGCGCGGGCTTCGCGATCGTGGTTACCACTTGCTTCTCGACCCGTTGTCAGCAGACTGACACATGCGCACACCCCCATATCTGCGTATCAAACATTCCAAAAATGAACGTTCGGCGTGACACTCCTCAGAGCGGCGCCCACCAACTCGAGCTGCTCGTCAATTCGGTCCTCGATTACGGCGTCTACATGCTGGACGCCGACGGCTTCATCGTGAGCTGGAACCCGGGTGCCGAGAAGCTGAAGGGCTACACGCCCGCCGAAGCCGTCGGGATGCATTTCTCCAGCTTCTACACGCCGGAGGACCAGCGCGCCGGCCGGCCAGCACAGAACCTCGCGCGCGCACGCGCCGAGGGGCGCTACGAGGAGGAAGGTTGGCGCGTCCGCAAGGACGGCGGCCGCTTCTGGGCCATGGCGGTGCTCGACACCATCCGCGATCCGCGCGGCAACATCGTGGGCTTCGCCAAGGTCACCCGCGACATCACCGTGCGCCACGAGGCGCAGCGGGCACTCGCCGAAAGCGAGCGACAGTTCCGGCTGCTCATCAACGGCGTCATCGACTACTCGCTGTTCATGCTCGATCCGAGCGGCATCGTGACGAGCTGGAACGCGGGCGCGGAGCGGATCAAGGGCTATCATGCGACCAAGATCATCGGGCAGCACTTCAGCCGGTTCTTCACCGACGAGGACCGCGCTCTCGGCAAGCCCGCGAAAGCGCTGGAAACCGCCTCGACGACCGGCCGGCATGAAACCGAGGGCTGGCGCCTCCGCAAGGACGGCAGCCGCTTCTGGGCGTCGGTCGTTCTCGACGCGATCCGCGACGAGAAGGGCATCCTCGTCGGGTACGCCAATATCACCCGCGACATGACCGAGCGCCGCGCCGCCCAGGAGGCGATCGCGCAGAGCGAGCGGCAATTCCGGATGCTGACCAGCAACATTACCGACTGCGCCCTCTATATGGTCGACCTCAACGGCGTCGTGGTGAGCTGGAACGCCGGCGCACAGCGGATCAAGGGCTACACCTCCGACGAGGCGATCGGCTCGCACTTTTCGCGCTTCTACACCGAGTCCGACCGTCTCGCCGGCGTGCCGACGCGCGCCCTGCACGCCGCACTCACCACCGGCAAGTACACGGCCGAAGGCTGGCGCGTGCGCAAGGACGGCCAGATGTTCTGGGCCAACGTGGTCATCGAGCTGATCCGCGACGAGCAGGGCACGCCTATCGGGTTCGCCAAGATGACCCGCGACGTCACCGAGCGGCGAGAGGCACGGGCGGCGCTCCAGAGCGCGCAAGAGCAGCTCCTGCGCTCGCAAAAGATGGAATCACTCGGCAAGCTCACCGCCGGGCTCGCCCACGACTTCAACAACCTGCTGATGATCATCAGCTCGCACGCACAGCTCCTCGGCAAGCGCCAGCAGGGTGACGAGCGACTTACGCGCGCGGTCGACGCGATCAAGACCGCGACCCAGCGCGGTGCCACCATTACCCGCCAGATGCTCGCATTTTCGCGCCAGCAACCACTCAACCCGGCCGCGGTGAACCTGCACGAGCGGATCAAGCCGCTGCGCGATCTGCTCACGAGTTCGGCTGGCGCGCTGGTCGAGCTTGACATCGCCTTCCCTACCCGCCTGTGGCACGTCAACGTCGACGTCAGCGAGCTGGAGCTGGCGCTGGTCAATCTGACCATCAATTCGCGCGACGCCATGCCGACGGGAGGTAGCATCACCATCACCGCGGACAACGTTTCGTTCAACCACGACACCGCAACCGGTCTCAAAGGCGACTTCGTCGCGCTCTCGGTGGCCGACACCGGCCTCGGCATTCCCGCCGACATCCTGCCGAAGATCTTCGACCCGTTCTTCACGACCAAGGAGGTCGGCAAGGGCACCGGACTCGGGCTGTCGCAGGTGTACGGATTTGCGCAGCAATCGGGCGGCACCATCACCGTGCACAGCAACGTCGGACAGGGCACGCGGATGACGCTCTATCTCCCGCGCGCCGCCGTCGAGACGTCGCCCCGACCCGCCGAGTCGGATCCGGTGATCGAGGGATCCGAGGGGACGATCCTCGTCGTCGACGACAATCCCGAGGTCGCGTCGGCGAGCGCCGACCTGATCGAGGAGCTTGGATACAAGACGCTGATCGCGGCGAACAGCGATGCCGCGCTCGAGATGCTGCGCGACACGCCCAACATACAGCTAGTGTTCTCCGACATCGTGATGCCGGGCAACATGAACGGGCTGGGTCTTGCCCGCGCCATCCGCGATCTGTATCCGCACATCCCGGTGCTGCTGACCACCGGCTTCGCGCCGCTCGAGCAGGGCAACGATGAGTTCGCGGTGCTGCGCAAGCCCTACGATCTGCCGGAGCTTGCGCGCGCGATCGCCGTGGTAACCAAGAAGGCGTCGGGATCTGACGACGCCAATCTCGTCGATCTCGGCGCGGTCCGCCGCGGCCGCTCGTTGAAGTAGCCGTTACGCTGCCGGGCGCGGCGCGAACGCCTCAACCGCATCTGGACGCTCCAGACTGCGCAGCTGCGGATAGCGCCAGGCCCAGACCGCGACGATCAGCAGCACTGACACGCCGCCGAACAGCACCGAGCCGACGGTGCCGAACACCGCCGCAGTCAGTCCGGACTCGAGCTGGCCGAGCTGATTGCCCATGGTGTTCGAGAACGTGCTGACCGCCGAGACACGGCCGAGCAGCTCGTTGGGCGTGGTGGTCTGCATCAGTGTCTTGCGGTTGACCGCGCTGATCGCGTCGCTGGCGCCGAACAGCAGCAGCATCGCCAGCGAGAAGATAGTATTCGTCGACACTCCGAACAGGATGCTGGACGCGCCGTAGACCGCTGCTCCGCCCAGGATCACCCAACCGCAGGACCGAGTCACCGGCACCTGCGACAGCACCAGCGCCATGACGAGTGCACCCGCCGCCGGCGCGCTGCGCAGGATCCCGAGTCCCCACGGTCCGATCTCGAGGATGTCGCGGGCGAAGATCGGCAGAAGCGCAGTCAGGCCGCCGAAGATCGTCGCCAGCAGGTCGAGCGATATGACGCTGAACAGCAGCGGGCTCGACCAGATCAGCGACACCCCGGCGCTCATCGTCTGCCACGTCACCTTCGAGCGGCGCATGGCCGGAACGGCGGGCGGCGGCGGCAGCATGAAGCTCACGGTCGCGGCGATCGAGATCAGCACGAGACAGCAGATGTAATCGGTGGCGACGCCGAACGCGTAGATCGCGCCGCCGATCGACGGCCCCAGCAGCGACGCCGTGCGCGCGGACGAGGCATAGGCGGCGATCGCGCGGCTCAGGAGATAGGGCGGCACCAGAGACGGCAGCAGCGACTGCAGCGCCGGACTCTCGAAGGTGCGTGACAGCGCGTTGACGAACAGCAGTGCGTAGAGGAGCCCGACGTGCGGCTCATCCATCAGGCTCACCAGCAGGAAGCCGACGACGACACTGGTCTGAACCACATAGACCCAGCGCAGCACGAGGCGGCGGTCGTAGCGGTCGGCGACCTCGCCCGCGAACAGGGCGAAGAACAGCGCCGGCATCAGCTGCACGAGACCGATCAGGCCGAGCGCCACCGGGCTGTCGGTGAGCGCGAGCACCTGCCAGCCGACGACGACGGCCAGCATCTGGTTCGACATCATCGACGCCAGACGCGTGAAAAACATCAACTGGAACGGTCGGATGCGGAAAATCGAGGTCTCGGCGTCGCCGCCGACGGCTTGCGTGGTCTCTGTCTGGGACACGTTTCCTCGTCGCCACTCCGAACGGTGCGCGCCGCCCCGCTGCGCCGCGCCGTCCCGACGCCTGGCGCGGTAAACGACGCAGGCGCGAAAGAGCGCTGATTTCCGGGACTTTGCCGCTGTGGAAAAATT
>DATJIG010000114.1:0-25615 GCA_035493495.1 Alphaproteobacteria bacterium | reverse complement strand
CAGGCGGTCGATTTCGCGGACTGGCTGCCGAACGACCTTCTCGGCAAGCTCGATCGCTGCCTGATGGCCCATGGTCTCGAGGGGCGTACGCCGTTCCTCGATCCGGCTGTTGCCCAGGTCGCCTTCCGCCTGCCGGACAAGCTCAAGGTCCGGAAGGGCCTCGGCAAATGGCTGCTGCGGCGCTGGCTTGCCGAGCGCGTGCCGGCGGCAAACGCGTTCGGCTCGAAGCGCGGGTTCACGGTTCCAGTCGGGTCGTGGATCGCGGCCGACAGCCGGCTCGGCGCACTGGTGGCGAACACTCCGGCGGCGCGCGAGATCGCCGAACCGGACGCGGTGAAGCGCCTGTTCACGTCGGACGGTAAGCGCGAGCGCTTTGCCGCCTGGACCATGTTGTTCTACGCGCTGTGGCATCGCGCGCATATTCTCGGCAAGACGCCCGATGGCGACATCGCGCACTGCCTTGCGGAAAGCTGAAGATGACGACCAACACCATCGAGATCATCGCCCCCGACGACTGGCACGTGCATCTGCGCGACGGCGCCATGCTTAAGGCGGTGGTCGCGCCGACCGCGCGCGTGTTCTCGCGCGCGCTCGTGATGCCGAACCTCAGCCCTCCGGTGGCGACGGTGGCCGACGTCCGCAGTTACCGCGAGCGCATCGTGCTGGCGCTGCCGAAGGGCTCGTTCTTCATCCCGCTGATGACCTGCTACCTGACGGACAATACGAATCCCGACGAGCTCGACTTCGGATTCCGTCAACGCATCTTCCTTGCCGCCAAGCTGTATCCGGCGCACGCTACGACCAACTCGACCCACGGTGTCACCGACATCGCTAAGATCGAGGACGTCGTCGCGCGTATGGAAGAGATCGGCATGCCGCTGTGTGTGCACGGCGAAGTAACCGATCCGACGGTGGATATCTTTGATCGCGAAGCGGTGTTCATCGAGCGGATTCTCGAGCCGCTGCGCGCGCGGCATCCCGGCCTGAAAATCGTGTTCGAGCACATCACGACTAAGGACGCCGCCGACTACGTGGCTGAGGCCGCGCCCGGCATCGCCGCGACGATCACGCCGCATCACCTGATGATCAACCGCAACGCGATGTTCGAAGGTGGGATCCGGCCGCACCACTACTGCCTGCCGGTGGCGAAGCGCGAGGTCCATCGGCTTGCCCTTCGCAAGGCGGCGGTGTCCGGCAACCCGCGATACTTCCTCGGCACTGACTCCGCGCCGCACCAGCGGTATGCGAAGGAATCCGCCTGCGGCTGTGCCGGTATCTACAACGCGCCCGCCGCAATGGAGGCTTACGCCCAGGTGTTCGACGAGGAGGGGGCGCTGGACAAGCTCGAAGGCTTCGCCTCGACGTCTGGGCCTGCGTTCTACGGCCTGCAGCCCAACGCCGGACGGCTCAAACTCGAGCGCAGCGCGTGGATCATGCCGGAGAAGTTCTACGGCATCGGCAACGAGCCCGGTTCCGAGCTGACGCCGTTCCTCGCCAATCGGGAGATCCGCTGGCGGGTCGTCGGCCAGGGCGTCTAGCTAGTCGTCTGACGGATCGTCGGGCCGCTTCGAGAAATCGCAAGCAGTGCCCTGACAGCAATCCTCGACATTGGCGCCGCACGTCGCGCACTGCGCATGGCCGTGCACGTAGTGGAGCCCGGCGGTGGAGCCGCACCGCGGACACCGCTGCTGGCGGACCGGATCGGATGGCGCTTGTGGTACAACGGGACGCATCGCCGAATCCTAGCGAAGCTCTGCCGTTTCGCCAAGCTGCCAGCCTCAGCGTCTCTTTGACGATGTATGTGACTTGGCGATGCGTGGCGCCCCGGAGCTGAAGGTTGCCGCTGTCGAAGCGATTCCGGCAGGCGGTGTGCAAGACATGCAAGAAAAGACAAGACGCGGTCATAAGCGAGCGAGGCCGCCGGTCACGCCAACCGAACGGCTCAGCTCGGTTTCGCCGCGGCGATGCGATGCAAGAGCCGCGCATGGATCGCGCGCAATGTGCGTTCCGAGCGTCCGTCGAGGTCTTCGAGGCGTCGCCACGGCAGGCGAAAGGCGCGGGCCATAACGATGCGCCGCTCGTCGTCGGCGAGCGGCCACAGCCACTCGAGCGTCTGGTCGAGGCGATCAATCGCATCCGGAGAGGGCGCCGGCGGACGCATGCGGGTCGCCGTCCAGCCGTAGGCCAGCATCGCCTGATGCACGACGTCGGGCCAGCGCGTGAGCGTCGCCGAGGGACGATCGCGGGTGGTGAGGCGAAGCGCGCGCAGCGTCTCGGCCGCCTCCTCGAAACGCACCTTGATAACATCGGCCGTCAAGGTCTTGAGCATTCGCATCACAGATCCTCCTTCGTGGCGCGGATCAGGCGGGGGCCGAACAACTCGGTCGCCGTTTTGGTGATCGCCGCGCGCGCGGTGTCGTCGGTGAGATCGTCGGGCTTGATGACGGCGACGCCGGTCTCGCGCCAGACGCGACGGCGAAGTGCGACCAGGTCTTCTTCGTTCATTGCCGAGACCGCGAGGCGGCCGAGCGGCGAGCGGTAGGGACTCCTCATCGTGTGATGTCCTCCTTGGTGATGGGTTGGTTGTCGTTGGCCACGTTCGCGAGCGCCGCCTCGGTCAGAAGACGCGTCAGCAGTTCGATGCTGCGCGCCTCTGCCTTCGGATCGTTGGCGAGATACCGCTCGTAAGCCTGGATGCCGTAGAGCACGGTGGTGTGGTGGCGCTGGAAGGCGCGTCCGAGAGCGGGCAGGGATTTCGCGGTCATCTTGAAGGCGAGCCACATTGCCGCCTGGCGCGAGCGCGAGATGCGTCGTCGCCGGTTCGTGCCACGAACTTCGTCGGGCGTTGCCCCTTCCAGGTCCGCCGCGGCGGAGATGAATTCGTCTATCTCGGGCATAGCTTCTGCTCCAAGCCATTGGGGGAATTGCGCTGGCGCCCGACTGCCTTTTTGGCGGAATGCCGCGGCGGGGCGTGGCCGGATATTGCGATTATCGCAAGTTGACGTCAACGACGAATTGCTATAAACGCAAATAGCTGTGGAAAGTCGCGATAAGCGGTGTGATGACTTGGGGTTGTCCAGTCCACGTGCCGCGGCTCGCAGCACGGCGTCGGTCAAGAGATGCGCTGCGGCGCGGGGTACGGGGCGGTCATGAGGTGCGCCGCGGCCCGGAGTATGGAGCCGGTCATGAGATGCGCCGCGGCTCGGAGTAGGGCGCGGACGATGAGAGCGATAACGTGCGCCACGGGCGCGGAGGAGAGCAATTGATGGACATCGTGGCGTGGATCCGGCGCGGGCTCGGCAAGCCCGGCAAGTCGCAGCGGGGGCTGGCCGAGGCGCTCGGCATCGATCCGGCGGGGGTGACGCGGCTCCTCAAGGGCGAGCGTCAGCTCAAGGCCGCCGAGATCGCCAAGGTCGCGCGCTACCTCGGCGAGGCGGTGCCCATGCCGGCGGTGCGCGGGGCCAAGAGCGCGCCCGCCGCGCCGGCCGACGATGACGCCTACGCGCGGGTCGCGGTCTACGACGCCCGCGCCGCCGCCGGGGCAGGCGGCGTCGGCAGCGACATGGTGAAGCACTTCCTGGTGTTCCGGGAGCAGTGGCTGCGCCAGGTGACCAACGCGCCCTTGGACGAACTCGCGGTGATCGAGGTAGACGGCGATTCGATGGAGCCGACGCTGCGCTCGGGCGATCACGCGCTGATCGACCGCACCGAGCGACGCCCGCGCCAGAAGGATGGGCTCTACGTGCTGCTCGTCGACGGCGGGCTTCAGGTGAAGCGGGTGTCGGCGCATCCGGTCAACGGCCTGCTGACGGTGTCGTCCGACAACACGTCCTATCGCAGCTACTCCGACATCAGCCCTTCGGACGTCGACGTTGTCGGCCGCGTGATCTGGATCGGCCGCCGTATGTAGGAGCGGACGCGGCGGGCGCCCGCGCGCGTCGCCGTGCGACAACCAGCGTCCCGGTGGCGGCGACGCTGAGACGCGGCCACCCGACGTCGAGCGCGAGCTCGATGAGAACGATCTCGGCGCCTTCGCCCGACATGCGGACGTGCGAGTCGCCGAGCAGGAGCCGGCGGCTGGCGCACCAGTAGCACAGCGCGGCGTGTGCCCGGTCCATGTTCATCGCCGATCTCCCGACCGGACTCCGGCGAGCGGCGCGAGCAGGCCGTCGATGGCGGATCGGGTGCGGTCGTACGCGATGTCGAGGCGCTGCGCGCGTTCGAGCGCCGTCAGCCGACGCCGGCGCGCACGCCATCCGCCGAGATAGACACGGCAGTCCATGAGAGCGCACGTCGCGAGTTGGTCGTTGCCGCGCGCCCGCCAGGCCTTGCCCGAGCGTCGCGACCGTGCCGCCAGTTCGCGGAAGCACGCGATCTCGGCACGAATTTCGGCGACGTCGGCGGCGAGCGCCGAGCCATGGCGCAGCGCATCGAGCTCACGTTGCGGAATCGGTCCGTCGTAGCGCGCCTCGAGATCGGCGAGACGGGCGAGGGGAGCGGGATTGGATGACTGGGTTGGCACGGTGTGTTCCTCCGCGGCTGTGTGCCGCAGAGCTACGCCTGTGCTTGCTCATCCGACAGGTGGGTGTGGAGAAATGCGCGCGGTCCTGTGGAGAAACGTGGCGTTGCGCGGGTCGATCGCAAGCGGCGCGAAGCTCTGCGTCGTGAGGTGCGCGAACGCACGCTTTCGCGCGGAGGTGCCACCCATTCCACTCAGATCGGGCACGCTCTTGTAGTCCGGAAGCTGTAGTCCGGAAGCGGTAGCCCGGAAGCGGCGGCGATGGCCCGCTGTGTCAAAACTAGGACCACAGGTTGGACAACTGGCAAGTTGCAACCGATTGCACTATGTCCTGCGTATAACATAATGCGGCAGTCGAACGACTCATTCGCAAAGCGCGGCCCATAAACAGGCAGGCATTGCACACATGTCCGTAGTGTACCGCTTCGCTTCGGGAGCTTCGCGCGCTCCTGAAGGAGTCCGCGCGCCGTTCTCACATCCTTTGCGGGTGCTTCTCTGTGCCGCCGTCATCCTTCCGTGGCTGGTCGCTGCGGGTATTTCCTGGCAATGGCACCATGAGGAAATCGATTCAGCGACGATGACCGCCGCCAAGACCGCGGGCATTGTGCGTGAACACATGCTTCGCGTCATCGAGGGGCAAGCCTCCGCCATCGAAATCGTCGACCGGCTGATCGCCGGCATGTCGTGGGACGACATTCGCAACTCGCAACCGCTTCATCGGGAACTGCGGGCGATAGCCGCGCGAGCGCCTCATATCGAGGCGGTCACACTGGTGAGTCCCGATGGCCAGGGGGCAAACAACTCGGACGTGTTTCCGGCCCCCGCCCTCGGCGTCGCCGACCGCGATTACTTCCGGGCGCTGAAGACGCGCGACGAGCTCCATATCGGGCGGGTCATCGAGGGCCGCAGAACCGGCAACTTCTATTACACCGTGAGCCGTCGACGCCACACGGCAGACGGTTCGTTCGACGGTTTGATTCTCATCACTGTCGCGCAGGAGTATCTCGAGAACTTCTGGCGATCCCTCGTATCCGGCAACGGCAGCGTTGTGACGCTTGTGCGCAAGGATGGCAACATGCTGGGGCGGTACCCGGGTCTCCAGTCGATTCCGCCGTCGCTCGCCGCCAATTCGCCGTTCTTAAACGTGGCGCGCTCACAACAGAGCGGAACGTACCAGCACGTCTCGGAGATCGACGGAGTGCCCCGCATCTATGCATTCAATGCGATCGGCGACCTGGGACTCTTCGCCATCGTCGGTCTCAGTCGCGACGCCGTGCTGGCGACGTGGCGATCCGGCACGATGTATCTTGGGCTCGCGGCGGCGCTCGTATCCTTCCTGCTGTCGGCGTTGATCCTGTTGGCGCAGCGCAAGCAGAACGCGCTGGCACGCGAAATCGAGCGTCGGGCGGAGGTGGAGAAGACCCTCGTGGCGCGCGAGGAGCATGTTGCGGCGCTCGAACGGGCCGATGTGGCGCTTCGCGCGAGTGAGAAGAAGTTCCGCACGCTGTTCGAGAAGCTCAAGCAAGGTGTCCTCATTCGCGATGCGAGTGGCGTGATCGTCGCGGCCAACGCCGCGGCGGAGCGGATCTTCGGCAACTCGATCGAGGAGATGAGGGGGCATACAACCGAGTCGCTCGGCTGGGTGCCGCTGGCCGTCGACGGCGAAAGAATCCCTGTCGAATGTCGTCCCTCGATCGTAGCACTTCGTACTGGCAAGGAAAACGAAGGCGCTCTCATGTCCGTCTTCAACGTCGCCGATGCGAAACGGCGCTGGGTCGTTGCGGACGCAATCCCGATCACCGATACGGCGGGCACGGTCAAGGGGGTGTTCTCGATCTATTCCGACGTGACGGAACAACGACGGACCGAAGAGGCCGAGCGCCTGCTGGCGCGGGAGGTGGACCACCGGGCCAAGAACACGCTCGCCGTGATCCAGGCCATCGTCCGCCTGTCGCGCGCGCCGACGTTGAAGGAATTCGTCGCCTCGGTCGAGGGGCGTATCCATGCTCTTGCCAGCGTGCACACGCTGTTGGCACGCGACCGGTGGAGCGGCGCGGATCTGCGGTCGGTGATCGACGTCGAGCTTGCGCCGTTCCGTTCGTCCGACGGCCGGATCACGATCTCGGGCCCGGGTGTCCGGCTCAGGGCCGAGGCGGCGCAGCCTCTCGCGATGGTCATCCACGAGCTGGCAACCAATGCCGCGAAGTACGGCGCGCTGTCGCCCGAGCGACCGCAGGCGAGGCTCTCGATCGCATGGGAGTATCGGAACGGGCGCCTTCAACTGCGGTGGCGTGAAACCGGTGTGCCGATCGCGTCCCCTCCCAAGACAACCGGCTTCGGCGATCGCCTGGTGCGATCCACCGTCGAGTCGCAGTTTCGAGGGTCCTGGCAACCCACGTGGACGGCCGATGGTCTCGACGCCGTGCTGGTGCTGCCGCCGAACATGTGCACAGCCGACAGGGGAGCGAATGCCCCGGAACCCGAGCATCCGGGCCGTCCGGCGCCGCGCGGTCTTCGTGTTCTGCTCGCCGAGGACAACGCCATCGTGGCCGAGGAGATGTCCTCGCTGATCGAGGACATCGGCTGCGCGCCGGTCGGGCCGGCGGTGAGCCGCGATGACGTCGTGGCGTTCGGCGATCCGACGAAGATCGATGTCGCCGTGCTCGACGTCGATCTCGCGGGCGTATCCGTCATGCCCGCCGCGGAAATATTGGTGAAGCGCGGGATCCCGGTCATATTCTGCACCGGTTACAGCGAGCTCCCCGGGCTTTCCGCTGAGCTCCGGAACGCACCCATCGTCCAGAAGCCGGTTTCGGTCGCGGAGCTGTCGCGCGCCATCGGGGCCGTCCTGGAAGGGAAAGACGCGGACCGCAGCAGCGCTGTCCTGGCTGCGCCGGTCGCGGGGTGACGATTTCGGCCGCCGCGCCCGCGAAGGGGTCGCGCAACCGGAGGTCGACGAGCGCTCGGCGGTTTAAGAGCCTGGCGCAATCATCTGTGGAGTGTCTTGTGTTCCTCGGCCGCCTGGATCTCCGCCACGGTGGCGGCGCGGTCGTATGCGGCGAAGGCCTGGAGGAAGGTGACCCGCATCTCGGGGTTGCGCGCGATCGATGCCAGCTCTCGGTAATGGTCCGCCCGCCTGCGGTACTTGGAAGCGAGTTCGGATAGCGACTCGTACATGCACTACTCTACTGACCGATCAAGCGAGTGCTTTACGTGACGCTTCTGAATCGCGGGTTAAAAACATTTCAAACTTGAGCGATCGGACGCGCCGAGGCTTTCGCCGACTTTCCACAGGGTGACACGCGACACTTGCCATCGCTTCCGGAAATCGGCATGGTTTTGGACGATGATGGCCGTTCCCTCGGGAGCGGCCTTTTTGTTTATGTGGGTATCGCGTGATATCCGCACACCGCTGATAGCGCCGCGTTCGAACCAAGCCGCAATCAAAGCCGCCTCCGGGCGGCTTTTTTGTTGCCCGCAAACCAACCGCTGGGACACCCATGAACCTCTCTCACAAGCCGCCGCGCTGGCGCGCGGCGTACCGGCCGTCCAACTGCACGGTGCCGGCGACCCGGCGCGTGTGCGCGCTGGTGCGTCAGGGGCTCGGGCTGCGCGAAATCGCCGAGCGACCGGGCATGCCGACACTCGACACCCTGATGCGCTGGATCGACGAGGAGGAGTTGTTCCGTGGTCCTTATGAGCGCGCGAGACAGACCCAGAGCGAGATCTTCGCCGACGACGTCGTGACCCTGGCCGACGCGCTCGCGGCCGGCGACTTCGACGGGCTGAAGCTCCGCATCGACGCCCGCAAATGGCACGTGACGCTGACGCGCAAGTCGATGCGCACCGTCGCCGACGACGGCCCTGTCGACGACGAGACGATCCGACGCCTCGGAGAGGCCGCCGAGAACCTCGCGCGGTACGAAGCGGCGGAAGCGGCCGAGACCATCGAGACCGGCGCCGACGACGTTGGCGGCACGAGGGACGGATCATGAGAGGACAGCCGCGCGAAATCGCCACCGTGGCCGCGATGGCGGGGTGCACACCGGACCCGTTCACCTACGTGATGACCGCCTTCGAGTGGGGCAAGGGCGATCTCGCCGGACACACTGGCCCGGACAAGTGGCAGGCCAAGGTGCTGCGCGAGATCGGCGCGCATCTGCGCTCGGGGAAGGCGACAAAGCCGTTTCGTCTGGCGGTCGCCTCGGGCCACGGCGTCGGCAAGTCGGCGCTGGTTGCGTGGCTGATCCTGTGGGCGATGTCGACGCGGCCGCACCTCGCGGCCGTGGTCACCGCCAACACCCAGCGCCAGCTCGAGACCAAGACCTGGCGCGAGCTCGCGCTCTGGCATCGCCGTGCGATCAACAGCCATTGGTTCGTGTGGTCGCAGGGCAAGTTCTGCTGCGTCAACCACCCGAACACGTGGTTCGTTGCCGCGGTGCCGTGGTCGCGGGAGCGGCCGGAGGCGTTCGCCGGCCTTCACGGTCGCCATGTCATGGTGATCTACGACGAGGCCTCGGCGATCGTCGACGAAATCTGGGACGTCAGCGAGGGCGCGATGACGACGCCGGGCGCGATGTGGTTCGTGTTCGGCAACCCGACCCGAAACCGCGGCCGGTTCCGCGACTGCTTCGGCAAGTATCAGCGGCGGTGGCACCGCCATCAGGTCGACGCACGGAGGTCTCGTTTGGTGAACAAGGAGCAGGTCGCCGAATGGATCGCCGACCATGGGCTCGATTCGGACTTCATTCGCATCCGCGTCACCGGCCAGTTCCCGGTGCAGGGAAACTGGCAGTTCATCTCGTCGCGGCTGGTCGAGCAGGCGCGGGAGCGTCGCGGCGTACCCCTCGGTCCGCTGGTCATGGGCATCGACGTCGCCCGGTTCGGCGAGGACCAGACCGTGTTCCTGCTGCGCCAGGGCGAGGCGATCAAGAAGATCGAGCGTCACAGCGGCCTCGACACGATGCAGGTGGCGAGCCGCGCCGCCGAGACGATCCAACGATGGAGTCCGGCAGGCGTGTTCATCGATGGTGCCGGCGTCGGCGGTGGTGTCGTCGACCGGATGAAGCAACTCGGCTTCCGCGTCATCGACGTCAACGGCGGGAGCAGGGCGACCGACGACAAGCGGTTCGCCAACCGCCGCGCGGAGATGTGGTCGCGGGTGCGCGACTGGCTGCAGGCGGGCGGGTGTTTGCCGGACGACAATGCCTTGGCGGACGACCTGTGCGGCCCCGAGTACGGTTACGACCCGACCAACCGGATCACGCTCGAAAAGAAGGACGACATGCGCCGCCGCGGCCTCAAGTCACCCGATGCCGGCGACGCGCTGGCGCTCACCTTCGCCGACCCGGTGTGGCCGGTAGAGGACGAGATCGCGAGGCCGCCAGCCGACACGGGCATGCGCGATTACGACCCGCTGAAGTGGTGAGGGCGATAACCACATCTCGGCCGATGGCCGCCGTTCACGCGCAGCACACGCTTCACATCAGGAGTGCGACATGACCTCGGTCTCGCGGCCGTCAGACGAAGGCAACGCCACCGAATCCATTTCGCCCACCGCGTATTACGACCATCGCGAAACCACACAAAAGACGGAGCGTGGAGTCATGGGCTGGGTCTTCGGAATGGGCAGCGAAAAGCCGGGCAACATTGCCGGTTTCGCCATCGCTGCCTCGCTCATCCTGACGGCGTTGCTGATCTATCTGCCGCCCGACAATCCCGAGCTCGACGCCGACAAGGTCGTCACGGTGCTGATCGGCATCGCGACGTTGGCGCTCGGATATCTGTTCGGTCGCGGCCACAGGGACTAGCGCACGCACTTATCCGATGCCGATGTTTACACCCCTCGACCGCGTTGCCGTCGGGTTCGTCGCCGCGCGTATGCGTGATCCGGATCGCGATGAGATCTTCGCGACGCGGTGGGACGACGATCCCGAAAAGATCGCCGATGAGACGATCGCCTGCGCGCGCTTCGGCTGTGTCGCCTGGCACGGGGGCGAGCCCGCCGCCGTGGTCTGCGCGATGCCGCTGTGGCCCGGCGTGTGGACGGTCGCGATGTACGCAACGACCTCATGGCCGGCGGTCGCCCCTGCGGTCACGCGATGGATCCGCCGCCAGCTCATGCCGGACATCGTGGCGACGGGCGCGCACCGCGCCGAGTGCCGTTCGCTCGCGACGCACGTGATGGCGCACCGCTGGCTTGAACGCCTAGGCGCGCGCCGCGAGGCGCTGCTGACCGACTACGGCCGCAACCGCGAAGCCTATTACGTCTACGCGTGGACACTCACCGACCTCACCTTAGCCGACCTTCCGGGAGATCTCCGATGTGCTTCGACAGTCCCTCACCGCCGCCTCCACCCCCGCCGCCGGGCCCCGACAGCGCGTCGGTCGAGGCGGCGGCCGCCGCCGAGCGCGAGCGGTTGCGCCGCGCCCGCGGCCGCGCCGCCACCATCCTGACCGGCGGCCTCGGCGACTCGTCGCCGGCCGCCAGCGCGGTGAAGCGGCTTTTGGGGCAGTAAGCCGCGCATATTCCCCCTCACCCTGACCCTCTCCCCTGTGGGGAGAGGGAATTCTTTTGGAGCTCTCTGCCCCTGTGAGACTCCCTTTGAACCCTCTCCCCTGTGGGGAGAGGGGAGGGTGAGGGGAATCTGACATCTGACATTAAAACGAGGCCCACATGACCGACCTTTCCCCGTCGGCGTTGATCGAGCGCGCCGATGCGCTGAAGTGCGAGCGCGCGACGCTCGAACGCTGCTGGCAAGAAATCGCCGAAGTCCTGCGCCCGAGCCGTGCCGATTTCTCGGCACCGCCAACACAGGACCGGCCGATCAAGCCTCATGGTGTGTTCGATTCGGCACCGGTGCTCGCCGCGGACAACCTTGCCTCCGGCCTGTGGGGCATGATCACAAACTCGGCCAACACCTGGTTCGAGCTGCGCCATCCGGTGACCGAGATCAACGATCGCCAGGAGGTGCGGTTGTGGCTCGACGCCTGCACCCGGGTCCTGCGGGATGCGTTCGCCGCCAACGGCCAGAAGTTCTACGCGCGCGTGCTCGAGCTCTACCAGGACATGGTCGCATTCGGCACCGCGGTGTTCTACGTCGACGAGGTGCCGCCCGCTGGCACGCGGGCGGGTGGCCTGCATTTCTCCTGCCGCCATCTCGGCGAGTGCCTGATCGCCGAGAACGAGCTCGGCGAGGTCGACACCGTCTACCGCCGCTTTGCCTTCACCGCGCGCCAGGCCGAGCGCAAGTGGGGCGACGCGGCGGGACCGAAAGTCATCAAAGCCATCGAGCGCAACCGGCCCAACGAAAAATTCGAGTTCCTCCACGCCGTGCTGCCCAACGACGATCGCGATCCGTCGCGCGCCGACGCGAAGGGCATGGGCTGGCGCTCGGTCGTGGTCGCGGTCGACGATCGCCGGGTGGTGAGCGAGGGCGGGTACCACGAATTTCCCTTCATGGTGCCGCGGTGGTCGACGTCGGCACGCCAGGTCTACGGCGACTCGCCGGCGTCGTTGGCGATCGCGGACGTGAGAATGCTCAACGTCATGTCGAAGGTGACGATCACAGCGGCGGAAAAGACCATCGACCCGCCGCTGCTGGCTGCCGACGAGCGCGGCCTGCGCGGCGTCCGTACCGCTCCGGGCGCCATCATCTACGGCGGCATCGATTCCCAGGGTCGCGCCCGCTACCAGCCGCTCCAGACCAACGGCCAGGTCAGCCTCGGTCTCGAGATGGCGGAGCAGCGTCGTCAGGCGATCCGTGAAGCATTCTACTTCTCGCTGCTGCTGATGGTGGCGAGCCCGAATGCGACCGCGACCGAGGTGCTGGCGCGCGAGCAGGAGAAGCTGCGGCTGATGGGCCCGCATCTCGGGCGCATCGAATCGGAGTTTCTCGACCCGTGCATCGATCGCGTGTTCGCGGTGCTGATGCGCGCGGGCGCACTGCCACCGCCGCCGCCCGCGGTGCTGGCGGCCCCCGGCCTCAAGGTCGAGTACGTGTCGCCGCTGGCCCGCGCCCAGAAGGCGGCCGAGGGCGAGGCGATCGTCCGCACCTTCGAGGCGATGGCGCCGCTGATGCAGGCGGCGCCGACGGTGGTCGACAACTTTGACGTCGATGCGGTGGCGCGGGCTCTGGCCGATGCCTACGGCATGCCGGTGCGGGCGATGCGCGATCCCAACGTCGTCGCGACGCTCCGGGCGACGCGCGCGGCGGCTGCGCAGCTCGGCGCACGGGTGTCGGCGCTGGGCGGCGCAGTGTCGTCGGGAGATGCCTCATGAAGACCGGGCTTGTCTGGCTCGCCAATGCCTTCGGCGCGCGGCGTGCCGCCGAAGTCGCAGGCGCCTACCGCAACACGTTCGCCGGCGACGACGGCCGGCGCGTGCTCAACGACCTCGCGCGCTACTGCCGCTTCGGCACCACCAGCTTCGTGCCGGGCGATCCGTACCAGACCGCGTTCAACGAGGGCGCGCGCGACGCCTTCCTCCACGTGATCGAGCTCGCGGGCCTCGGCGCGAACGACGTCGCCGAGCTGCTCGCCGTCCAGTCCACTTCCACCGAACAGGAGCCTTCATGACCACTGCATCCACTGGCGAGTCCACTGCCGCCGCCGCGTCCGAATCGTCCCACGTGGCGGCTGCCACCCCGGCCGCGGGTGCGGCCACCCCGGTGGGGGCGGTCGACTGGAGCGCAGCGTTCGACCCCGACAGCAAAGCGCTGGTCGCGGCCAAGGGCTGGCGCGGCCCCGAAGACGCGCTCAGGAGCTACGCCA
Source organism: Alphaproteobacteria bacterium (assembly GCA_035493495.1). GTDB lineage: Bacteria > Pseudomonadota > Alphaproteobacteria > SMXQ01 > SMXQ01 > DATJIG01. The sequence goes on along the minus strand of DATJIG010000114.1, from coordinate 12,324 downwards.
ACCTCGAGCGTCTGATGGGCGGCGACCGGGTTGCTCTGCCCGCGAGCGACGCCGCACCCGAAGCGTGGGACGCCGTGTATGCGAAGCTCGGTCGACCGGCGAACGCCGACGGCTATCAGTTGCAGCGGCCGCGCGGCTTCGACGGCTACTCGGAGGATCTCGCCGCCTCGTTCCGACAGGCGGCCTTCGCCGCCGGCCTGTCGGACCGCCAGGCACGTGCGCTGCACGACTTCTATGTCGCCCACGCCGCGGAGCGCGCCGACGCGGCGGCCGAGGACGCGAGCGCCGCGAGCGGCGCGCTCGAGCGCAATCTCCGCGCCACGTGGGGACCGCAGTACGACGCCAACGTCGCGCTGGCGAAGCGGGCAGCCCGCGCGTTCGCCCCGCCTGAGTCGCTGGACGCGCTCGAAGGTGCGCTGGAGGCGCCGGCGTTACTGGGGCTGTTTGCCCGCATCGGCGCCGCGATGGGCGAGGACCGGCTGGTGGGCGAGGGCGAGCGGTCGCTCGCGCTCGGGCCGGATCAGGCGCGGATGGAGATCGCCCGCATCGAGGGGCAGATGACCGATCCCCGCAGCGTTCTCATGGATCGCTCGCACCCCGAACACGACTCGCTGGTCCGCCGCCGCGACGCCCTCTACCGATTGGCGTTTCCGGGGTGAGACTCGCGGCCGTGCTTTCCTTTTGGCCGCGCCTGTGGCGTGATGGCGCGGCCAAAAACGCACCGGGGATCGACAGGGGACCATGACGACGCATCCGCACCATCGCCAAGCTTACAAGTATTACGATCTCATCCTCGGCGCGTTCATCACCGTCTATCTCTGCTCCAACCTGATCGGCCCGGCCAAGGCGGTGACTCTGTGGGGGTTCACCTTCGGCGCCGGCGTGCTGTTCTTCCCGATCTCCTACATCTTCGGCGACGTGCTGACTGAGGTGTATGGCTACGCCCGCGCCCGCAAGGTGATCTGGTGCGGGTTCGGGGCGATGATCTTCGCCTCGATCATGGCGACCGTGGTCGTGAAATTGCCGCCGGCCGAGGACTGGCCCTTCCAGGAGGCCTACGAGGAGATCTTCGGCCAGACGCCGCGCATCGTCTTCGCGTCGCTGTGCGCATTCTTCGCCGGCGAGTTCGTGAACTCCTACACGATGGCGAAGATGAAGATCTTGACCGAGGGCCGCTGGCTGTGGACGCGCACCGTCGGGTCGACCATCGCCGGCGAGGGCGTCGATTCGCTGATCTTCTATCCGCTGGCGTTCTACGGCACCTGGAACACGTCGCTGGTGGTGAGCGTGATGGCGACCAACTACGTGCTCAAGGTGCTGGTCGAGGTCGTGATGACGCCCGTGACCTACAAGATCGTCGGCGCGCTCAAGCGGTCGGAGCATGAGGACTACTACGACCGTGACACCAACTTCACGCCGTTCAGCCTGAAGACCTGAGCCTCCGCCCGCGCCGCGAGCGGCGGCGATCGAACGGCACCGCTTGATCCAGATCAAAGCCGTGGCGCCGCCGACGCGGACAATGGCCCGCATCCGAAGATCAGGGGGCCGTCATGGTCTACAGTGCCGAAAGTTTCATCGCGCGTGCCGAAGAATGCGTTCGCCTGGCGGGGCTGACGCGCGACGGTCTGGTGCGCCAGGAGCTGCTGCAGCTCCGTGAATCGTACCTCCAGACCGCCGAGCGGCTCGAGCACCTGGTCGGCCGGCGCGAGCACGCGATCCGCTGAGACGGCGCGTTTGTGTGAAAATCCGGTGGGCCGCGCGGTCATTTAATTGGCTCGGGCCGGTCACACGTCGCTTCTCTACAAGAGTCGCGTTGGCGTGCGGAACCAGCTTTGTCCGCTCCCGTTTGGCTTCCTGTCTGTACTGCCACCGGAGACGGAAACTTGGCCCACCGCGTCCTCAGCCGCGAATCCGCAAACGACCGGCGTCCCTCCGGGTTCTCGTCGGCGATGTCGCACGTCGATGGGGATCGCGTCGCCGTGACGCAGCAATCGTCCCTCGTGGCGAGCCTCTGGCCGGCGAGGGAATCGGTCGTCGGGGTCTTCGCGCTCACGCTCGCGGCGGCGCTGGTGATGCGCTACAGCGGACTGTTCGTGTCGGTCATCGACTGGGACGAGAGTCTTTACGCCTTGATGGCGGATCGCTGGCTGTCGGGCGGACTGCCGTACGATGCGGTGTGGGACCAGCATTCGGTCGGGTTGCCGGCGCTTTTCGCCCTCGTGCTCTCGGTGTTTCCGAAGTCGATCGTCGCGCTGCGCCTGAGCGCGTGCGTCGCCGTCGCGGTCACCTCGACGACGCTGGTGTTCGCGGTGCGCATGATCGATCGCCGATGGATCGTGTCGCTCGTCGTGGCGATTCTCTATATCGGCTGGACGTCGCGCCTGTGGGGCCTCGCCGCCAACACCGAGATCTATCTCAACGCCCTGATCGCTCCGGCCATGCTCCTGGTGATGCGCGACATCGTCGCGCCGGACCGCCGCGGGCACCTGATGCGTGTGGCCGTCGGCGCGCTGCTGTTCGGCGTCGCGCTGCAGATCAAGCACGTTGCGGTGGCCGAAACGACGTTGTTCCTGGGGGCGCTGACGATCGTCTCGCTGCGTCGCGGGGACGCGCTCAGGACCGGCGCGCTGGCGATCGGGTGCATCGCGCTGCCGACCCTCGTGGTCTTCGGCTATTTCCTCGCCAACGGACTCGCCGGCGAGTACGTCCGCGCGGTGATCGGTGCCAATCTGGTCTATGCCGCGAACCGGCCGCCGCTCGGCGAGATACTGAGCGCATTTCCGCGCAGCGTCGTGCTGCCGCTCGTCATCGGCGGTGCGGGGATCGTCGCGATCGCCGTCCGGCCCGATCGCCTGCGCCTGCTGCTGGCGGCATGGGCCGTCGCCGCGGCCATCGACGTCGCGTTGCCCGGGCAGTTCTGGCCGCATTACTTCCTGTTGGCGGCGCCTCCGGCCGCGCTGCTCGCCGGCATCCTGGTCGCCCAGGCGCGGGTCCGGTGGTCAGGGCTGCGCGCGGCCGTTGCGGTCGCGGTCGCGGCGCTGCTCACGAATCCCATCGGCATCGTCAAGGACGGCCTGAAAATCCATGCGCTCGGCGAAGCGGACACGCCTCGAACCGTCGCCGAACGGATCGGGTCGCAACTCGGGCCCGAGGACTCCATATTCGTCTTCAACTATCAGCCTGTGGTCTATTTCCTGAGCGATGCCAATTTGCCGACGCGGCACGTGTTCCCGGCCGACTGGTCGCAGCGGTTCCTGGCGGTCACCGGTCTCGATCCCCTGCGCGAGATCGAGAGCGTGTTCGCCAGGAACCCGAAATACGTGGTGTTCGTCGAACCAGACTGGTTGCTGATGGGCGACGACTCGTTTGCGTCGCTGCGCCGTCATCTTGCCGCCTACACCAAGTCGTTCGAGGTCATCGACCGGCAACTGCTGCCGCAGCCGGTGCCGGTGCAGGTGTACCGCCGCAACGACGCGATGCCGCAAGGTTGAATCGCGACGGAGATTCCCGACTTTGCACAGGCGGGTGCGCGGCACTTGCCGTCGCTTCCGGAAATCGGTATCACTTTCGACCATGATCGGCGTCGGATATTCCGGCGCCGATTTTCTTTTCCGGACATCCTTCCAACATCGCTCGGGGCAAGCCGCCGTCCATGGTGGACGCGGCTCCCGTGACCGCCGCAAAGCCGGCCGACCACGGCAACGTCATCGCCGAGGACCGCGGGTCCGCGCGCCGTCATTGACGGCCGCGGGCAACCCCTCCGCTCGAATCGCCAACCACGACTCACGGAGGGCTCTTCATGAGCACCCAGATCACGACCGCGTTCGTCGAGCAGTATTCGGCGAACGTGTTGCAGCTTTCGCAGCAGCGCGGAAGCCGGCTCCGCGCTTGCGTGCGGGTCGAGCCGGTCACCGGCAAGAACGCGTTCATCGACCGCATCGGCGCCGTCGCGGCAAGGCGTCGCACCGCGCGGCACTCGGACACGCCGCAGATCGACACGCCGCACTCGCGCCGGCGCGTTTCCCTGGTCGACTACGACTGGGCCGATTTCATCGACGACGCCGACAAGGTCCGGATGCTGGTGGATCCCGCCAGCCCTTACGCCATGGCCGGGGGTTGGGCGATGGGCCGCTCGATGGATGACGAGATCATCGCCGCCTTCACCGGCAACGCCAGCTCGGGCGTCGACGGCTCGCAATCGGTCGCGCTGCCGGGGGGCCAGTTCGTTCCCCACGCGTCCGCGGGCCTGACCATCGACAAGCTGCTCAAGGCCAAGGAGATCCTCGACAGCGCCGACGTTGACGACGGCACCGCGCGCTACGTCGCGGTGACGGCGAAGCAGATCACAAACCTGCTGTCGGCGACCGAGGTGAAGTCGGCCGACTACAACACGGTGAAGGCGCTGGTGCGGGGCGAAGTCGACACCTTCCTCGGCTTCAAGTTCATCCGCACCGAACGCCTGACGAAGGACACCAACGGCAACCGCCAGGTGATCGTGTGGGCCGAGGACGGCATGGTGCTGGCGCTCGGCAAGGAACCGGTCGCGCGCATCACCGAGCGCGCCGACAAGAACTACGCGACCCAGGTCTATTACTCGATGTCGATCGGCGCCACCCGCCTCGAAGAGGCGAAGGTGATCGCGATCGCCTGCGTCGAGACCTGATCCCCACACCGAAAAGGAGAGTTAATCCATGGCTGCTTACAAGTCCGATCAGGTGACGGGGCTCGATGCATTGCCGCCGTCGGTACCCAAGGCCAACGAGCGCCACGGCCGCCTGCGGCTCCATTACTGGAGCTTCACCACCGCCGCGGGCGCGGGCCCGGCGATCAACGACACGATCACCGTGGCGCGGCTGCCCCAGGGTGCCCGCATCCTGGGCGGCCGCCTCGTCAACGAGGCGATGTCGACCGGCGCCGGCACCGCCCAGGTGACCCTCGGGATCACGGGCGACACCGCCCGCTATCTCGAGGCAAACTCGGTGGACGCGGCCGGCGGCCTCTCGTTCGCCGACACCGTGCTGCGCAACTTCGGCGACGAGTTGCAGGCCAACACCGATGTGATCGCCACAGTGCTGGGCGAGGCGTGGGCGCCGGTCAAGAAGTTCAACGGCTACTTCCTGTACGCCGTCGACTAAGACCGCGCGGGCCGACGCGGCTCAGCCGGAGGCGGCGGGGCAACCCGCCGCCTCTACTTTTTCCCAATCCAATCAAAGGCGGACAGGGCCATGACCTCGGTTGTCGCCATCTGCAATCGCGCGCTCGACATGCTCGGCGCGGAGCCTGTGACGTCGCTCGCCGACAACACCAAGGCGGCGCGTCTCTGCGCGCGCAATTTCGAGCCGGTGCGGGATGCCGTGCTCCGCGCCTACCCGTGGAATGCAGCGGTGCGGCGCGCCTCTCTCGCGGCGCTCGCGGAGGCGCCCGCGTGGGGTTACGCGCGGCAGTTCCAGTTGCCCGAAGGACCGATGCCGGAAGCATGCCTCCGGCTGCTGGCGATCGACGGCGAAACCGAAATCTCGGTCCGCTACCGCATCGAGGGTCGCCGCGTGCTGACCGACGAGGGCGCGCCGCTGAACATCCTCTACATCGCGCGCGTCGACGATCCGGCGCAGCTCGACGCGATGCTGCACGACGTCATCGCGACGCGGCTCGCGGCCGATTTGTCGTACAGCCTGACGGCATCCGCGGCGCTCGGGCAGTCGCTGATGGAGATCTACCAGGCGAAGCTGGCCGAGGCGCGGTCGACCGACGCCGAGGAGGGAACCGCCGATCCGCTCGTCGCCACCTGGGGCGCGGCCGCGCATCGCATCGGTGGAGGCCTGGTATGACGCGCGTCTCCCCGCTCCTATCTTCGTTCAATGGCGGCGAGTGGTCGCCCCACCTCTACGGCCGCACCGATCTTTCCCGCTATGCCAGCGCGTGCAAACGTGTCGAGAACTTCATCCCGCTGGTGCAGGGAGCGGCAACGCGCCGGCCAGGCACGCGCTTCGTTGCGGCGCCGAAGGATCTGACCGGCGTCCGCCTCATCCCGTTCGAATTCTCGATCACGCAGGCCTATGTCATCGAGGCGGGTAGCGGCTATTTCCGCTTCTACATGAACGGCGGCCGGATCGAGACCGCGCCCGGCGTGCCGTACGAGATCGCGACACCCTACGGTGCGCAGCACCTCGACCACCTGAAGTGGACGCAGTCGGCCGACGTTCTCTACCTCTGCCATCCCGACCTTCAGCCGCGCAAGCTGACGCGCACCGGTCACACGAGCTGGACGCTGACCGCGCTCGATGCCCAGGACGGGCCCTACGGCGAGGTGAATGGCGAGTCCGCGAAGACACTTCAGCCCTCGGCGACGACCGGCAGCGTGACCATCACCGCCGCGGGCTTCGCGCCGTTCGTCGCCGGCGACGTCGGCCGGCTGGTGCGCCTCCACCATGGTTCGACATGGGGATGGGCGCGGATCACCGCGTTCACGTCGTCGACCCAGGTAACGGCCGACGTGAAGTCGGCGTTCGGTGGAACGACGGCCGCGCCGGAGTGGCGGCTCGGCGCCTGGTCGGCGGCGAACGGCTGGCCGGCGTGCGTCAGCTTCCACGAGGAGCGCCTGGTGTTCGCAGGCAGTCTCGCCAGTCCGCAGACGTTGTGGCTGTCGGCGTCGGGCGATTTCGAGACGTTCGCGCCGTCGCGCGCCGACGGCACGGTGCTCGATGACTCGGCGATCACCGTCACGATTTCGGACGACCGCGTCAACGCGATTCGCTGGCTGTCGTCGGGCAAGGAGCTCGCCATCGGCGCCGTCGGCGGTGAGTTCACCGCGGCGGCGTCCAGTCTCAACGAGGCGATCACGCCGACCAACATCACCGTGCGACGTGAAAGCACGATCGGCGTCGCCGACGCGATGCCGGTGCGCATCGGCCAATCGGTGCTCTACATCCAGCGAGCGCGCAGGCGGCTGATGGAGTTCGGGTACTCGCTCCAGAGCGATGGCCATGTTTCGACCGAGCAATCGATCCTCGCGCGCCATCTGCTGCGGCCGGGCATCCGCGACATCGCGTGGCAGCAGGAGCCGTGGTCGGTGCTGTGGGCCTGCCGCGACGACGGCGTGCTTTTGGGCGTGACGTACCTGCCGGAGCAGCAGGTGACCGGCTGGCATCGCCACGGGCTCGGCGGCAGCGACGTCCGCGTGCTGTCGCTCGCCGTCATCCGCGCGCCGGCCCAGGACGAGCTGTGGCTTGCGGTCGAGCGGACCATCAACGGCACCGTGCAGCGCTCGGTCGAGGTGCTGCAACCGGAGTTCGCGCCCGGCGGCGAAGGCGACCGCGGCGACGCATTCTTCGTCGATTGTGGCCTGACGTTCGATGGGGCGATGAATGCGTCACTCACGCCGGGAGACGTATCGGGGGACAATGTCGTCTTCACCGCCGGAACCGTGGCGTTCGATGTCGGCAGCATTGGGCGCGAGATCCGCTACCGCTACGATGCGGAAGGCGAGTCGCGTCTTGCGCGCGCAGAGGTGACGACGTTCCTGTCCGCTATGCAGGTGAGAGCGCGGATCATCACGCCGTTTCCGAACGTGTCGCCGATCGCGGCCGGCGCCTGGCGTCTCACCGCATCGACGCTCTCGGGCCTCGGCCATCTCGAAGGCGAAACCGTCCAGATCCTCGCCGATGGCGCGACGCATGCCGACAGGCAGGTGGTCGCCGGTCAGGTTGCGCTCGACCGGAAGACGGCGGTCGCTCATGTTGGCCTGCCGTACCGCAGCACGCTCGAGACGCTGTCGCTGGAGGCGGGATCGCTCGCCGGTACGGCTCTCTCCAAAGAGAAGCGGATTCATCGCGCCGCGGTCCGCCTTCTCGACACGCTTGGCTGCCGGGTCGGCCGCGACGGCACGCTCGACGAGGTGCTGTTCCGGTCCGGCGCCGACCCGATGGACGAGGGGCCGCAGCTTTTCACCGGAGACAAGCTGGTCGAGTTCCCGGCGGGGTGGGATCGCGAGATGACCGTGGTCGTCCTGCAGGACCTTCCGCTGCCGTGCACCGTCACCGCGATCGTCCCGCGCGTCACGACCAACGACGGATGACGGAGAACGACGGCTGAGACGCGGTTTCAATCACCTTCCACAACGCGAAGAGTCAGACCATGTGCTACCCACCCGCCATCCCAATTGCCCTCGCCGCCGCGTCGACCCTGCAAGGCGTGCAGGCGGCACGGGCACAGGCCTCGGCGCAGCGTCAGGTCGCCGATGTCGCCCGCGCGCAGGCGCAGATCGCGGCGGATGCCGAGCGCTCGCGCTCGTCCGCCACGCTGGCGTCGGGCCGGGTCCACCTGGCGCGCGCCGGAATCACGCCCGAGGGTTCACCTGCCGACGTTCTCGCCAGCACGGCGGCCGCCGACGAACTCGGCGCCGAGCGGACGGCGTGGCGTGGCGTCGCGCGGCCGGGGCCATACGGCGGCGCGGTCGCCCAATCCAATCTGCGGGCGGCTTCCTTCGCGATCCGGCAACTCGGGTCGCTGTGGTCGCGTCTGGACCGTTAATTGCGAGAACAGAGATGACGATCTCCACCACGACGACGCGCATTGCCTACGATGGCAACGGCGCGACCAATTCGTTCGCCGTTCCGTTCCCGTTCTTCGGCGGCTCGGAGCTCGAGGTCATCGAGCGCGGGATTGCCTCCGGAGCGGAGACGACGCTGACCCTCGGCGCGCATTACACAGTCGCCGGCGGCGACGGTACGGCCGGTACCGTCACGGCAGCGGTCGCGCCGGCGACGGGTCTGCAGTGGGTGATCCGCCGCAAGACCGCGCGGACCCAATCGACCGACTACACGCCGAACGATCCGTTTCCGGCGGAAACCCACGAGAAGGCGCTCGATCGCCTGACAATGATCGGCCAGGAGCTGGGCGAGACCGCGGATCGCGCGCTCAAATTCCCGAAGACGGATTCGACGACGCTGTCATCGACCCTGCCGCCGAGCGTCGAGCGGGCGGGACGATTCCTGGTTTTCGACGGTAAAGGCAATCCGGCGGTGGCAGACGGTTCTGCCGACGGAGTTGCCGTTTCATCGTTCATGGCGACGGTGCTAGACGATTCTAGCGCTTCTGTCGCACGTGCAACGCTCGGCGTTTCAATTGGGAGTAACGTACAAGCGTGGGATGCTGATCTCGACATTTGGGCCACTAAGGCGGCGCCAAGTGGCACTCCCGTTGGAACGTCAGATGTTCAGTCGTTGTCGAACAAAACGCTGATAGCGCCAGCATTAAGCAACTACATCAGTTTTCCCATCGCTCAATCTCCGTCAGCGGGCTCGAACGATCTCGATGATTATGAAGAGGGCACTTGGACGCCCTCAGACCTATCGGGGGCAAGTTTGGTGTTCGCAAACGGTAGCGGCAACTGTCAGTACGTAAAAATCGGACAGATGGTCTTTGCATCCTTCTACGTAACCTATCCCGCTACGGCGAGCGGATTGGCCGCAACCATCGGCGGACTGCCATTTACTTCTCAAAACACGACGGACAGCTTGGTCTGGACGGTAGACGTTGCCTACACCGATTTTGGTGCCGGCTTCACAGTCGGAGTTATCAAGAACGATACAAAGTTGGCGCCGTTCGGACTCAACGGGTCACAACTTACGAACTCCAACCTGTCCGGGAAGACGATCCGCGCTACCGCGATTTATCGCGCTGCTGCCTAAAGGAGGCGTGCATGATGATTACAGAGGACTCCATCATAGAGACGGTGACCGTGCTTGAAGACGGTCAGATCAATATCAAACGAGCGGATCGAATTCTCAGGAACGGGGTCGTGGTGGCGAGCGTCCCACACAGGCACGTTCTCGAGCCCGGCGCCGATTTGACGGATGAGGACACGAGGGTCTGCGCTATCGCCTTGGCCGTGTGGACGCCGGCAGTAGTCGCTGCACATAAAGCGAGGGCAGAGCTTGCACCGATCCTGAGATGAGCGGCACTAATTTCCAATTAGGCGGACAGCAACAACTGTTGCGCGCGGTGCGGTGGCAGCGCCATGTCGAGGACATCGGCAAACGTAACCAGTGTGTCATACGCGCAGTCACGCATATCGTAGGCTTCAAAAATCATCGCTAGCTTAATTATCTGATCAATCGTGGGTATTTCAACGTCCCACGGTACTGCGTGGCTCCTGTCATAGGCGAAGTCGCGGCAGAAAAGCATGTTGAAGGTGTTCGGTCGCATGATACCAGGGGGAGAAAGCCCGATCCTTGCAAATACGGGACGGGGTGTTCGACTGAATGCTAAGTCGAAAACCGTGAGGCCGGCTTTCACGAGTGGATCGTGCACGGCGTAGAAGTGTGATTGTGGGTGAAGGACGCTCACGCCGAAGGACGTTTCCGACTCAAGTCCGAGAAGTTTCCGTGAAGATATGAAGGTGTGGGCTCCGCCGAGTATCTCGGGCTCAGCTCCTTCGCAATCGAGTTTAATAAAATCGGGAGCTTCAATGTCGCCAGTGGCTATTAGGCTATCAATCCGCCGAACGGGGACAACGCGGCGCTCGCCGTCGCTTGCGGGATAAAATGAAGATCCATATTTGTTAGCGGTTACGAAGAACTCTCGCTCGCCATCTTCTCGACCAAGAGCGATCGGTAGAAATTTTCCGTGGTCGGCGGCAAGAGCATCGATAACTTCAACGATAGGGTCGACGCCGTAGACCTTCACGGCTTCTCCCATAGCTTTCCAACGAGCATTGATGCCGCCTTGCACTCCAACATCGAGCAGAACGAGGGGCGATTTGAGGAGCCCTCGTTCTACAGCATAGAGCGCGAGCCTAGGCGTGGGATTGGCGCTTAGTTCCATGGAATCGTTTCTCGGCTAGGCGACGAGATTGTAGCTGCGGGCTGAAATTGGCGAATAACATCACCGATGGATCGTGACGACGCCGAAGTCGTCTTGGCGTCCTGCATACGCATCACTTTACTTGTTCGTGAATCCATTGCCGGTCAGGTGTGCGACTCTCGCGCCGTTGAGGACTTCTCCGTCAACGACGTACTGATATCGCGCCGCGACCTCTTCGGTCCGAGTTGCTTCGTACACCTGCTGGAAGGGCACTTTGAAGTCGACCCCGAACATCTTTCGCTGGGCGACGACGAGAACCGCGTCGTTATTCGGGTCGAGCTTCAGATAGCGCAGCATCCCGTGCTGCCAGGGGATGAGCGACGACAGAGCCGTATTCGGGTTCAGCCAAATTCCCAGCGTGTCGTACGAATTCGCCCGTGCGAGCGCGTAGAAGAAATTCGGCTGGTACGTGAAAAAGCCGTGCTCGACGGCGATGAACGGAAGGATGTGGATGATCAATCCGCCGGGTCTGGCGAGGTCGTGAAGCACGGTGAACGCGTTCACCTGGTTGATCAGGTGCTCCGTCGTTCCGAAGTTGGTGACGAGATCGTACTTCGCCTTTTCGGAATTGGGCGCCGGATCGAAATTCAGGTCCATGGTCACGGCGTCGTGCCGCCCATCGGTGTCGATGCAGCGGTATTGCCATCCGAGCCGCTGATAGAAATCTCGTGCTGCGCCTCCGTTGGCGATGCGCTCCGGGTCGGGTAGCTGTTCGCCTCCCATGGCGGCGATCGTTCGATTGAGCAGTTGGCCGTAACCGGGACACGTCATGTCCTGCGAGCCAAGCTCAATGATGCGTTTGACGTCCTTCAACTCACCGTCGCGGGCGAGCTGATGAAAAAGCGCGATGATCGGTGCGCCGATACCCATTGCCTTCGTGATCCCCTTTGCATCCGCTTGCCGCGTTCGCGGTAGGCGACGTCCCGAATCACTTTAGCAGAAAGGGAAGGCACGGCCCACACGGCCGGGCCGCCTTCCTCAGCCGCGGGTGTCCCTAATGCGCACCGACGCACCAACGCCATTCGACCGCCAAGTCGAGCGCATCGCGCAGTCGGCTTACCTGACCCTGGTATCGCGGATGGCGACGGTCGTCGGATTGCCACTCGCCGCGTTCATCGCGGCCCAGGCTTACGGCGAGCTTCGGGACAATACTCGAGCATTGATTCGCATCCAGGCACAGATCGAGGCGATGGTCGCGGTGAACGACGATCAATCGGCGCGTATCTATCGGTTGGAAGGCACGCTGCTCGGTTCGCGTGGACCGGCGAAATAGCCAGAAACCATCAGGTGAAATATGCCCGCCTTGCTTGCCACGCTCGCGCCGCTGATTGCCGATATCGCGAAGCGCTTGTTGCCCGAAGACCCCGACGCGGCGCGCAAGGCGCAGCTCGCGCTGTTCGATGCGCAGGAAAGCGGGCGGCTGTCGGAGCTGCAGGCAAGCCTTGGAGCGATCCTCGCCGA
>DATJIG010000113.1:0-41574 GCA_035493495.1 Alphaproteobacteria bacterium | reverse complement strand
GAACCGGTGCCTAGAGAGCCGCGTGTGGCCGCAATATCCACGACATAACCGCAGGCATCTTGGCGGCTTGATCATTGAGCCTGAAGTCACACTCGCCGAATACCTCGATCATTGAACCGAGCTCGCGTGCACTACAACGCTGGCGACGTGGTCTCCGCAGCGGCTGGCACACTGAGGCACCGCCCCGTCGTCGCGATATCCGGGGGACTTAGACTCAGCTCTCGTTGGGCGCATTTCGCGCCTTCTGCGCCAGGAGCTCGTACTCCCGCACCACGTTGAGGAGCGACTCGCGGGCAGCCGCGGATTCCATGTCGTCGAGCATGGCCCTGAACGTCCGAGCGCGCTCTTCGTAGTAGTCCGCACTGTGCAGGGGCGTGCGCACCGGTAACCTCCCATTGCCAATTTCTTGTTTGAAGCGTCCAACCTGCGCGCATCCGACATCTTCGAACGTGCGCGGGGCCTCGCGGTCGCGGCTGTGTGGTATTAGGGCAGCCAGCGCTACTCATCGCCCCCGCCTCCGTTCGGTCTGCCTGGCATATGCGTCGGCGAGGAGAATTAGCGGCGCACGCTGCTCGCCGGATGGGAGGGCCTCGGCTTTGGCGCGCAGTTCACGCTCGCGCTCACACATCTCCGCAAGGATTTCGTGGGCGTCGGCGGGGTCGGGCATAGCTGTCGCTTTCGAGGCCCGTAGTGGGCAACTCATGAAAAAAGGGACGTCCGAGGCTTCCCGTGGGACATCACAGCGCGCGCTGCGCAGGCGCAGGAAATTTCGAGTCTGAGGCCGACTCGAGGGCTGAACGCCAAAAGGCACCCTAATTAGGTCCGCTGACACTATTCAGGTCGGCGCACGCCTTCGAGCCGTGTTCTGCCCTGATCAGTCACACGAATGTCGCCATCGGCATCAATGTAACCCGCCATAAGCAGCCGATGCTTGTGGGTGCCCAGAATATCAGCGCTGCGCCCCTCCCAGACCTTCCACAGGGCGTGGTAATCACCCGGACTTAATGGGTCTTTGTCAGTGACCATGCCCGATGCTTCCGCGCATTACATCCGGCCGCTTTCGGGGGGCACGCATAGCTATAGATACACGCGTTGCCACGCCCGGCTGAGACACCAACGCATGGTGCAGCCAAGCCGTTCCCTCACGACGTGTTGATGGTGGTGTTGACATAAGTCAGGCGAGGAGGCGGAGCTGTCTCTTAAATGGGCGCACCACTTTGGAGCCCAGACAATGCAAGTAACACCGCTGCTGATGGAAACTGTAAAGCTTCGTGATGCCGCCGGGGAGGCGCGTAAGCTCGCCGGTGGGTCCGAGCCAACGCAGGCTGCGACATTGCTGACGTATGCGCATCAGCTAGAGCGCCGCGCGGATAAACTGAGCGATGTCGCAATGCGAGTTATGGGTGAGCGCGTCTAGTTTTCTCGCGCGTGGCAATTGTTTCCCCATTGCGCGAGACAGGGTCTGGAATGCTCTACCAAAGCAGCATTGTCGGAGAATTGGGGCGGTTCCGCGCACTCAGCCCCGATGCGCACTTAGACGCCCCGCCCCTGTGACCGGGCGTCCATTTATCGCAGGGGGCCGGAATTTCATCGGGAGCCAAACTCACAAGGACTTGCCCAGTGCCTTGGCGACGTCCTCCGCCACCGGACCGGCCTTGTCCACGGCAGCCTTCAGCTTATCGGCGGAAACATTAAATCGCTGACTCCAATGCCGAATGTCGTATTCGTCCTCGATATCGATGCGATCGCGGTCACGTTGGCCGCGATCCCTGAGATCGCTTGCCATTCTGTCCTCCCTATTTTCCGTGGAAACGGTTCAGCGGCTTGGATGTTCCGCGGACAGTCTGTTCTGGGTCGCGCCTGGTATGGATTTCTTAGGGCTGCTGGCGGGGATTAATCCCCGCCCATTACGGACTCGTACAGCGCTCATTCGATGCTCACGGTGGAGGCAACGGATTTCGCGAGCTTTGACGGCAAATCTGAGCCAATGCAACGGTCGCCGGCTTTCTCCGTTAATCCTGAGGAGGTGTTCCATGGCAGACGACCGGACCAAGACCGACGCGCGCGACCGGGACCGCGTGAACGTTAGCGAGGATTACGAAGTCCGCTACTGGACCGACAAGTGGGGGGTCTCAGCCGAGCAGCTAAAACGCGCCGTGGAGAAGGTCGGGCCGATGAAGGCAGACGTGGCGCGGGAGCTGGGAAAGGCCGAGTGAGGCGATGGCATACATCGTCCGGTGGGCGAGCCAAGAAGGCATCCATACGGAACTGGCGTTCACTCGTAAGGAGGACGCCCTGGTGTCGGCGTCCTCGGCCGTGGATCGCGGCGACAAGGACGTGAAGGTACTAGACGACGGCAAGGCGCTTCCGCACTCCGCCTTCGCCCCCAAGCACCGGAAGCGCAAGAAGGCTTCCTAGGTTTTTCCAGTCCCGTTAATGTCGCGCCAGAAATACGTCGCGGTACATGATCATTCCCATGAGGAACCGCAGGGGTGCGGCCGTTATGTCTCGGAAAGCAGCAAGGCGCCGGCGTCGAGCACGCCGATTGACTAACCATTTGCTAATGCCGCTAGCGGCAATTGGGTTCTTGATCGCGGCGCTATGGAAGGCCGTCGAGGGTAGCCTCAGGACATGACCACTGGGTTACTCCGCCTCCGCCGAGTGGAACCGCAGGGCGCGCCCCACCTATCAGCGGCGTTCTGGGGGAGTGGTGTCGCTAGCGCGCCGGATAGCCGCTTCAAGTTCAGCAAGGTACTCCGTGAGCGCTGCAATGGCACGGGCATCCGTCAATGCAGATAGAGCTCGGGTGACTTGCTCGGCTCTGGCGCGAAGTTCTGAAAGCGAAGGCTGCGTCGCCTTTTCAGCAAACGGCATACCACGGTACTCCGGAACGACAATCCTTATCCTCCCGGATACGAAGCCCCCCGGCTTTGATGCAGATCACGGCGTGTGCTCGGCAGCTCAATGCGCATTAGAACAGCTGTGTCTCGTCATGTGGTGGTAATGCGCGGATTGGGGAAAGCAAGGTTGCGCTAGTCCAATTAACCATAAAGGGAGTCCCTGATCGTGCATTGAGCTGGCCGGATGCTCATCGAGCCTTCAACATTGTCACGGTTGTTCACAGGCAGTCGTGCGTTAGTGCCGGTATGGACGCGACGCGACATTGGTCGGAGACTGACCTGCCCGAGGGACGGGCCGACAGGTATCGGGCCATCGCATCTGAGGTCCGTGCAGTGGCTATCGTGACGAGGTTGGAAGAGAGTCGAACGTCTCTTCTCAGCGTCGCGAACGCCTACGAACGGATGGCGGACGCGGCGGAACGTACTCCCTTCCAACTTCCTGCCCAGGTGCGGCGCTCGTTTCGGGCGCGCCGCTGATCTTTCCAGACCGCACTGGACACTTTGTCCGGGACAACCGGAAATCAACGTCCCCCTTATTAACTTGTCGGGTAGGCGACATTTGCTCTTTTACAAGACCCGCAAGGCGCTGTAGACACGCGGAGATTTGAGCGGATTACCCGCCTGTAACTGCCTACAGAATGATCAAATGGCGACGGTCCCTCACTCCGAAGAGCCTCTCGGCTACTACCGAGAGCGTGCGAGGACTGTCAGAGAGGCAGCCGAGTCCGTTCGTGATCCCGAGAGCAAAGAAACGCTCCTGCGTCTGGCCCAAGCCTACGAGGAATGGGTCCAGCGGCTGGAACGAGGTGAAGCACCTCCATCGATGGACTGAAGGGCCGGCGCACCAAATTGAAGCGCATCGACGAATATTTACGACGCGCCCGTGAGTGCGACGTGCTGTGGCAGACGTGCTCGGTTCCGTCCGAGCGTGACGCCATCCGTACCATCGCGGAGACGTGGAGGCGGTTGGCCCAGGAGCGCTTCGCCGCTATGGACACGTCGAGAGAACTTCCGGAAGACCCCACGCCGAAAGGTACTGAGTAGCGGACCGTCGAAGGCGGCGTTTCGGTCATGAGCGCCTTCCCTCCATGGTCGACGCTGCGGCGATCCGGTGATTGGAGGGGCGTAACGTGGCCTGATACCATTCGTCTAAGGCCGCTTCGGCGAGCGCAGAGCCCGCAACAGGTCTTCACCGCCGATATCTCATGCCGCGGCTTTCTCTCCACTCCTCGTACAGAGCGAACTTAATCGAAGGCAAGTCGCCGCGACGTCAAGGCGCTTCCGCACTCCGACTCCGCCTTCGCTTCCATGCACCGGAAGCGCAAAAGGCTTCTGGCCGATGTGTGCCGCGCAATAGCGGGTGAGCCGCACGTCTTGGGAGGACTCTTCACCCAGATTGACGTGACCGCCTGATGTATTAGACGGGTGCCTGCGCGCATACCGGAACTGTAATGGCGCGGCTGCGTTTTTCGGTCAAAGGCAGCACCATCTGCAGCGGCGGAGTGAATGAGGAAGAAATCCACTCACCTGCATCCCGTGACGCGCATCTTCGGCAACGCGGCAAATGCGGTGGCGCACGCCGCCGGCAAGCCCCTGACGTTTGCGCTCGCCGTCCTCACAATCGTCGTATGGCTAATCTCCGGGCCAGTGTTCGGGTATTCGGACACGTGGCAACTCATCATCAACACCGCCACGACGATCATCACATTCCTGATGGTCTTCCTGATCCAGAACTCGCAAAACCGCGATAGCGCAGCAATTCAGGTGAAGCTCGATGAGTTAATCCGGGTAAGCGCGGTAAAGAACATGTTCGTCGGTATCGAGCGGCTGACGGACGAAGAGATCGAGGGCATCCGCGCGAAATGCGAGCAGCGGGCGAAGCGGGAAGAGAGTAGTGGCGCGACCTACGACTTGCGGCAGAAAGCCGATGAGACAATGGAGGGCGTACGGACCAAGGCGAGCCGGGCGGCCGATCGCGCGTAAGGGGGCCGCCTATCCCATGCTTGTCCGCCATCAACGCAGCGCGCGCCGTGGGCGCATTTTGCCGCGTACCAATGCCTCATCGCCGCGCGACGGCTGCAATGTCCACTGCGGCGTTGGCGTTCGTAATCGCAGCCGTCTGGAAGGCGATCGAGGGGAGCCTCCGGGCGTGAGATGCCAACGGGGCAAACCTACGAGGGTTGTTCCTCCGGCAGCTGGCCATCCATGGCGGCCAAATGCTCGTGCGTTCAGGAGGGCTCGCGGCGCTGGCGGAACTGGAAGGTCAATCGCGCTTTGAGGCGGTGGTGACCGACCATCGAATGCCAACCATGAGAGGTGGCGAGCTGGCCGCCATTGTCCGCGGGCGGTGGGGCCTTCCCGTGATGCTGACCACCCGATGCGCGATGCGCGATGCGGGCTGCGCTTCGCTTGCGGCCCGAATTACACCTCCGGGCAAGAGCAATGGTGTATGATGGCCACATCGTCGGTCATGGCGCCAGTCGTACGGCCGCGGAAGGGGCAATCATCGAGCCGGCCAGCGCCCTAGGATAATTCGCGTCTGAAATGGCCGGACCGGCGACGGCTAAGTGATCCCGCGACGCCACGAATCGAATCTTTCGCGCCCGAGTATGCTCGCCAAACCCCTGAGCCGGGCAAGGAACGTTGGCCAGAAACAGTGCCTTGCGTGGAAGCGAACGAGCTCAGCCGGTTAGCCATTGCTCTGCAACCGAGCAAAGCAAAGCGACTTAGTACGAGCCACCGTGCGACCCGAGGACAGAGCCAGCCCGCACGACACGTTTGCCGACGACTACGCGCGCCCGGAGTGCGATAACAGCGGCAGCCGCACGCGCGGGCCGGTCCCAAATTTCTGGAAAATGTCGCAGTCGTACTGAGGCTGCCATCGACAACGCCGCACAACGCGGCGATCACGAATCCCTTTGCAGCTATAGCGATCGCCTGAACGGAAAAGCGCACCGACGAGACATCACACGTGCCAATGCCTGCGCCTGCTGCTTCTAGGGACGTCCACCTCCCGCGAATATGCGCTCGCTCGCTTACTATGTGATTACTGGCGGCGCGGCGGCCGCGGCTAGCCGCCCAGCTATGAGCCATAAGTGATTGAAATATTTGGTGCCCCTGGCCGGAATCGAACCAGCACGCCCGTGAAGGCAACAGATTTTGAGTCTGCCGCGTCTACCAGTTCCGCCACAGGGGCACCGGGGAAACAGGTCGCGCGATGATAGTGACGGCGCCCAAAGGGTCAAGAGATGGGTCAAGGGCGCGGGGGTCTGTCTCCCCTCAGCGGCTACCCGTGGTGCAGTTGACGGCGTAAGGGGTCGCCCCCATCATGGCGCCCTCGTCCGCGCGGCTGGGCGCGCGGTCCACCTGAGTTAAGAAAGTAACAAGATGGGAGACTCCGAATGCGCACACCGTTTCTCGCGGCTCTCGCCGCGTCCGTAATCGGCGCCGGCATGCTCGGCGCACAGCCCGTCATGGCTCAGACCAAGCTCGACATGGTCGGTTTCGGCGGGGCCTCGAACCTGCCGATCTGGGTGGCCAAGGACAAGGGGCTGTTCGCGAAAGAAGGCCTCGAGGTGAAGCTCGACCGCACGCCCGGTTCGGTCGCGCAGATGCAGAACCTGATGGCCGGCAAGTATCAGGTCGCCTCGACGTCGATCGACAACATCGTCGCCTACGCCGAGGGCCAGGGCGACGTGAAGATCGACAACTTCGACGTCGTCGCGGTGGCCGGCGTGCATTCGGGGCTCAACAGCGTCGTCACCCGCCCCGAGATCAAGGCCTACAAGGACATCAAGGGCAAGCCGGTCGCGGTCGACGCGCTCGGCACAGGCTACGCCTTCGTGCTGTTCAAGATACTCGAGAAGAACGGCCTTCATCTCAACAAGGACTACTCAGTCGTCGCGGTCGGTGGCGGACCGGAGCGCCTCGAGGCGCTCAAGTCGAGCAAGGCGGTCGCCGCGGTGATGAGCGCGCCCAACGACATCGAAGCGAAGAACATGGGCTACAACATCCTGGCCGACGCCGCGAAGGAGCTCGGCGGCTACCAGGGCTCCGCCTACGCCGTCCGCCGCGCCTGGGCCAAGGAGCATGAGAAGGAAGTCGTCGCCTGGATCCGCGCCCTCGCGAACGCCCATGACTGGGTGTTCGCCAACAAGGCGGGCTCGCTCGAAGTGCTGAAGTCCAACATCAAGGGCCTCAACGACGCCGACGCCCAGATCATCTACACCAGCCTGACGACCGGCGCGGGCGGCCTCAACAAGAAGGCCGAGATCAACATGGCCGGCATGAAGACGGTGCTGGCGCTGCGCGGCGAGTACGCCCAGCCGAAGAAGACCCTCACCGACCCCAACAAGTACATGGATCTCTCCTACCACCAGAAGGCGGTGGCCGGGTCCAAGTAACCGGCCGGACAGGCCGTTTTGCGAGGCCCGGGACGTCCCCGGGCCTCTTTTTCTTGTGAACGGGGCGAACCGTCCCCACGCGTTTTTCCGCTGCGTGTCACAGGGCCGGTCCCTATACTCCGCTCCCCGTGACCGAATTCCGTTCCGCCCAGCCGCCGCGTCCGTCACCCATCCGTCGTCTCTACGACTGGACTATCGCGCTCGCCGGCAAGAAGTACGCCGAGCAGGCGCTGTTCTGGGTCTCCTTCGCGGAAAGCTCCTTTTTCCCGCTGCCGCCGGACCTGATCCTGGTGCCGATGACGCTCGCCCGGCGCCACAAGGCGTGGCGCTACGCGGCGATCTGCACGCTCGCCTCGGTACTCGGCGGCCTCGTCGGCTGGGGCATCGGCTACTTCCTGCTCGAAGCGGTCGGCCGGCCGATCATCCGCTTCTATGGCGCGATGGGTCAGTACGAGGAGTTGAAGCGGCTGTTCGACGAGTGGGGCTTCTGGATCATCCTGGTCAAGGGCATGACGCCGATCCCCTACAAGCTGGTGACCATCACCGCCGGCGCCCTGCACTTCAACCCGATCCTGTTCGTCATCGCTTCGATTTTTTCACGCGCGATGCGGTTCTTCCTCGTCGCGGCACTCCTCTGGCGCTACGGCACGCCGGTCCAGAAGTTCGTCGAGAAGCGGCTCGAGCTGGTGACGTTCGGGTTCCTCGCCGTCCTCGTCGGCGGCTTTGTCGTCTTCAAATATCTCGTCTAGAGTCGCTCCGGAGTCGGACGATGACCTACGCCCTTCCGGATCCCGCGCAAACGCCGGGCACGATCTTCACTGCGTTCATGCTGGCGAGCATCGCCGCACTCGCGGGCGTGTTCGTGTTCCAGTTCGGATTCGGCCTGATCCCCTGCGAACTGTGCCTGTGGCAGCGCCTGCCCCACGCGCTGGCGATCCTGGTCGCCGGCGTCGGCCTCAGCCAGACCCGCGCCGCCGGCCGCATGCTGTATCCCGACAAGGCGATGCCATGGCGGATGCTGACGGCGCTGGCGGCGGTATTGGCACTCCTCCATCTCGCCGGAGCCGGGACCGCCGCTTTCCACGTCGGCGTCGAGCAGCACTGGTGGGCGGGCACCGAAGCCTGCACCGGCGCCGCGCCCTCCGGACTGAGCGTCGAAGATCTGCGCGCCCGCCTGCTCGTCACCCCGCCCGCGCGCTGCGACCAGATCGCCTGGTCGCTGTTCGGCATCACGCTCGCCGGCCTCAATCTGATGCTCGAGATCGTCCTGTCCGCGGCCGCGGCGTGGGCGGCGAGCCGCTTCCAGGCGGTGGCGCGAAAGGCGCGACCATGAGCGCGCCGCGACTGCCCGGAGATCCGACGCCCGAGCAGCTCGTCGAGCGGGCGCTCCGGGTCGACCATGCGGGCGAGGTCGGCGCGGTGCGCATCTACGAGGGACAGCTCGCGGTGCTGGGCGGCAGCCCGGCCGGAGAGGTGCTGCGGACGATGAAGGCGAAGGAAGAGGCCCACCGCGACGAGCTCGCCGGTCTGCTGTCAGCGCGCGGAGTCCGGCCGACCGCGCTGGCTCCCCTGTGGGATGTCGCCGGTTTCGCCCTCGGTGCCGCGACCGCGCTGCTCGGGCCCAAGGCGGCGATGGCGGCGACCGTCGCCGTCGAGGAAGTCATCGAGGAGCATTACCGCACGCAGCACGACGCGCTCTCGGCGTCAGGCTCCGAGCCCGAGCTCGCAAGCCTCGTCGAGCGGTTGGGCGCCGACGAGACCACCCACAAGAACGAAGCGATCGCGCAGGGCGCGCACGAGGCGCCCGCCTACTCCGCGCTGACCACGGCGATCAAGGCGGGATCGCGGCTCGCGATCTGGCTGTCCACGCGGCTCTGATTCTAACGCGCCCGATTGCGCTTCAATTGTGGCGGATAACGTCACAATGGCGCCCCATGCTTCCCACACTCCTGTCGCTCTCTCGTCAC
Source organism: Alphaproteobacteria bacterium (assembly GCA_035493495.1). Classification (GTDB taxonomy): domain Bacteria; phylum Pseudomonadota; class Alphaproteobacteria; order SMXQ01; family SMXQ01; genus DATJIG01. Next base: position 32,304 of record DATJIG010000113.1, on the reverse strand, counting down.
CCGATTGTGTGACAGTTTGCGCAGCGTCAGAGCCACGGAGGCAACCCATGAAAAAGTCGATGAACACCAGGCTGCCCGCCCGGACCCGGACCATGGTCTACAGCACGGCGGGCCAGGAGCCCTCGATCGCCGAGGTGCTCGCCGAACCTATCGTGCGCACGCTGATGAAGCGGGATGCGGTCAGCGAGGAAGCGCTCGTCGCGGTGATCGACCGTGCCCGCGCGGAGCTCGCGACCGCGTGCACGCACAAATCCTGTTAACAGCCCGCGGCCGTCAGGCCGGATCGAGCTCGCTGTCCCAGTACAGGAAGTCGCGCCAGCTGTGATGAAGATGGTTGGGCGGGTACGCCCGGCCGTTTTCCTGCAGTTGACGCACGGTCGGCGCGAACGGACGCGTGCGCGGATGCATCCCGCACGCGTCCGGCAGCGCTCCGCCTTTGCGGAGATTGCACGGCTCGCACGCGGCGACGACGTTCTCCCACATGGTGAGACCGCCCATCGATTTCGGGATGACGTGATCGAACGTCAGATCCTCGGCCGACGCATGGGTGTTGCAGTACTGGCAGGTGAAGCGGTCGCGCAGGAAGACGTTGAACCGCGTGAACGCGGGGCGCCGGGCGGCCGGAATGTAGGATTTCAGGGAAACGACGGAGGGGAGCCGCATCGCGAACGACGGCGAGCGGACGACGCGGTCGTAATGGGAAACGATGTTCACGCGCCCCATGAAGACCGCCTTGACGGTCTCCTGCCACGGCCAGACCGACAGCGGGAAGTAGGACAACGGCCGGAAATCGGCGTTGAGCACGAGGGCGGGACAGCTCTCCGGCGTCGCGGCGCGAAAGGACGTCTGTTCCTTGGCACTTCTCCCGAACGCGGTACAGGACAGAACCGTTTACGCACCCGCACAATAGGGTGAGTGCGCCGCCGAGGTAAAGCCCCGACGTAGTCGCCCAGATGCCGGTTTCTTACAGAGATTCCTACACCAGTCCCGCGACAGGCCCGAGACTTCGGGCCAGCAGGGTCTGGGCCGCCTCGATGCCGCCCTGATCGATGCCGTGGGCGAGGCCCGGGCGGGCCAGCGCCTCAAGCGGAACTCCAGCGGAGGCGAGCGCCGCGCGGGCCTGGCGGAACGACGACCACGGCACGATCTCGTCGTCCTCGCCGTGCACCAGGAGCACCGGCGGGTAACCGGCAGGTCCCGGCGGCGGTACCTCATCGAGCATCGCGCCCGAGAAGGCGAGGATCGCCGACGGCGGCACGCGCCGCCGCAAGCCGGCGTGAAGCGCCATCATCGCGCCCTGCGAGAAGCCGAACAGCGCCAGCGCGTCGGCCGGCAGGCCGAGCGAGGCGAGTTGCGCGTCGAGGTAGCTGTTGAGGATCGGCGCCGCCATCGCGATGCCGCTCATCAGCGCCGCCGGCGCGCGGTCGGCAAAGCTGAACCACTGGCGACCAAGCGGCGGCATCTCGCACGGGAACGGCGCACTCGGCGCCACGAACAGCGCGCGCGGCACCGCGGTCGCGAGCACCGGCGCGAGCGGAATCAGATCGTGGCCATCGGTGCCGAGCCCGTGCAGCAGAACCACGAGCGCGCCCGGCTTGCCGCCCGCCGCGGGACCGAACGAAGGACCGGTGAGCACCGGCAGAGACGCGCTCATGACGCCTCCCGCGGACGATGGAGACCTTCGGCAAGCGACAGGAAATCGCGCTCGTCGGCGGAGATCAGGCCATGACGGATGAGGAAATCGACGATCACGAGATTGCAGTTGAACTTGAATTCGAAGGTGTCCCGCACGCGCGCCGCGACCTTTTCGATCGGCCACAGCATGTATTCGGCGATCTCGCCGTCGTTCGGTGCGGGCGTGAAGTCGGCCGGGAGTTCGAGATCATAGACGAAGAGAACGTCGGGGCGCAGCCCGCCGTCACCTTCGCAGCAATAGCGGATCGCGCCGACCGGACGCGCACGGCTGGCGATCGATTCGGGTATCGATGCCTCCTCGCCGGCCTCCTTGATCAGCGTCTCCTTCACGCCCATGCCGAAGGCGATCGCGCCGGCGCAGAGATTGTCGAGCATGTTGGGATAGTTCGGCTTCGTCGGACTGCGACGTCCGACCCACATCGACACCTCCTGCCCATCGCGGACGAAGCCGTTGACGTGGACTCCGTACGACGTGACGCCGAACAGCGGTGCTCCGGCGCGTTCCATCTTGAGCAGAGGCTCGGCCGAAAAATCGCTGCTGACTCGGAACATTTCATTCCGCCAGCCGTCGATGCGGCCCTCGTCGCGCAAGTCCTCGAGCACCCGCGCCATCGCCTCGGTGCGCGCGTCGAAATCGTTCAGCCGCGGGCTGATCGCGATCGACATGGTATCGGCCTCGAACACGCCGTCGCAGGTGAGAAGCCGCGGCACGAGGTCGTGCGCGACCGCGCCCACGGTCTGCCCGGCGACGCGAAACGGGCGGAATCGCGCGGGATCGAACGCATTGCAGGCCTTGATATGATCGAGAAACGCCACGAAGACTCCAGTTCACTCCGGTCGATCGGCTTTAATCCGGCCGATTCGCCGCCCCCCAAAGTGGCAAAGGCAGGTGCCTTGACGCAAGGCTGTTGAGAGCGTCAGAGTGCCCGTCTTCGGCGCACTTCCTATGCCAAATTCCCTCCGGTTGTCTTGAGTCATGAGCAACGGCCCGTCCGTTTCGTCCACACCCGCCGCGCGTGACGGCGACGCGCTGTCTCCTTTCGAATTTGATCTATCGGCCTACGCGCGGGCGCTTGCCGCCGCCGAGGCCTACGCCGAGTCGGCGCGTCGCGCGGTCGCGGCGCGGATCAAGGGAGACGACGGCGCGCTCGAACGCGAGCAGTACGCGGCGCACGCGCTGGCGTGGACGTTTACCTACGTCGCGGCGCTGCGACAGATGCTGTCGTGGGCCGAGCGCCTGGAGGCGCGCGGAGCGCTCGGCGAGCTCGAACGCCTGATGCTCCAGGCGGCGTACGGTGAGTACATCGCGCAACTCGCCGGCGGCATTCCGCTGTCGCAAGGCGAGTTCGCGCGCCATGGCGACGTCGGCCTCGGCCACGAGTCGCTCCGGACGCTGTTGATTCCCGAAGCCGCGGCGCTCGCCCGTTCGGGCAACTCGGCGCAGGTGCGCCGCCGCATCCACGAGCTGATCGCCGACGGCCATTTCGGTGCCGATGGCCTCGACGACGAATCGCTGACGCTGGTGCGCGAGCAGTTCCGCGCCTTCGGCACCGAGAAGATCGCGCCGTTTGCCCACCAGTGGCACCTCGACAACGCGCTGATCCCGATCGAGCTGATCGAGGAGCTGTCGGAGCTCGGCGTGTTCGGGCTGACGGTGCCCGAGGAGTACGGCGGTCTCGGCATGGGGCGCACGGCGATGTGCGTCGTCACCGAGGAGCTGTCGCGCGCGTTCCTCGGAGTCGGATCGCTGTCGACGCGATCGGAGATCGCCGCCGAGCTGATCCGATTGGGCGGCACCGAGGAGCAGAAAAAGAAATACCTGCCGCAGATCGCGTCGGGTGCCTTGATCCCGACCGCGGTGTTCACGGAGCCCAACACCGGATCCGATCTCGGCGCGCTCAAGACGCGCGCGCTGCGCGACGGCAACGCGTGGCGGCTGACCGGGGCCAAGACCTGGATCACCCACGCGGCGCGCGCCGACCTGATGACCGTGCTCGCGCGCACCGACTTGAACGAGAAAGGCTATCGCGGCCTCTCGATGTTTCTCGCCGAGAAGCCGCGCGGGACCGACGCCGATCCGTTCCCGGTCGAAGGCCTCTCGGGCTCGGAGATCGAGGTGCTCGGCTACCGCGGCATGCGCGAGTACGAGCTCGCGTTCGACGGCTTCACGGTGCCGGCGGAGAACCTCCTGGGCGGCATCGAGGGCCAGGGCTTCAAACAGCTGATGCAGACGTTCGAGTCGGCGCGGATCCAGACCGCGGCGCGCGCCGTCGGCGTCGCGCAGAACGCGCTCGAGCTGGCGCTCGGCTACGCCCACGAGCGCAACCAGTTCGGCAAGCCGATCGCCGACTTCGACCGCGTCGGCGGCAAGATCGCGTGGATAGCGGTTGAGACCATGATCGCCCGCCAGATGGCCTACTTCGCCGCGCGCGAGAAGGACTCGGGCCGCCGCTGCGACATCGAGGCGGGAATGGCCAAGCTCCTGGGCGCGCGCGTCGCCTGGGCCGCCGCCGACAACGCCGTGCAGGTTCACGGCGGCAACGGCTACGCGCTCGAATACCAGGCCAGCCGCGTGCTGTGCGACGCGCGCATCCTCAACATCTTCGAAGGCGCCGCCGAGATCCAGGCGACTGTGATCGCGCGCGGCCTGCTGACGTCCCGCAACGGATAGGTCCCATGGCTGCCTTCGCTACCTTCACGATTCCCGTGCTGATGGCCGGCGTGCTGATCGTGCTGATCGCCGGCATCGTCAATCTGTCGCGCAAGGGCCACGACCCGCGCCTGTCGCAGAAGCTGATGCGCTGGCGCGTCATTCTCCAGGGTGCGGCGATCCTCATATTCCTCGCCCTGATGCTGCTCGCGGGACACACCTGAGATGGTGAAGCTCACCCGCATCTACACGCGCGGCGGCGACACCGGCGAGACCTCGCTCGGCGACGGCGCGCGGGTGAGCAAGGCCGATCTCCGCATCGAGGCGATCGGCACCATCGACGAAACCAACGCGGCGATCGGCATGGCGCGCCTGCACACCGACGGCGCCACCGACGCGATGCTCGGCCGCATCCAGAACGACCTCTTCGATCTCGGCGCCGACCTCTGCGTGCCGGAGGGCGGCGACCGGACCCGGCTGCGCATCGCGGCGACCCAGGTCGAGCGAATCGAGCGCGAGATCGACCAACTCAACGCCGAACTCGCGGAGCTCAACTCGTTCGTGCTGCCGGGCGGCGTCCCCGCCGCGGCGGCGCTCCACCTCGCGCGGACCGTCGCCCGCCGCGCCGAGCGGCTGATCGTGGCGCTCAGCCAGCGCGACACCCTCAACCCGCATGCCGTCGCCTACGTCAACCGGCTGTCGGACCACCTGTTCGTGCTGGCCCGCCACCTCAACGACCGCGGCGCCCGGGACGTGCTGTGGAAGCCCGGCGCCACCCGTTAGGCCCCGGTCCAAAGGCCGTGTGACAACGTCGTCGCGAGGGTTGCGCCACGGCCCGGCGGCGGAGCAAAATGCGCCGCACCCGCGATCCCGCGGGAGATCAGCCGAACAACCCGTACGAATCCGATGAAAATCCTCGTCGCCGTGAAGCGCGTCATCGACGCGAACGTGAAGGCCCGCGTCCGGTCGGACAAGACCGGCGTCGAGACCGCGAACGTGAAGATGGCGATGAATCCGTTCTGCGAGATCGCGGTCGAGGAGGCGCTTCGCATCAAGGAGCGCGGCCAGGCGACCGAGATCGTCGTCGTGTCGGCGGGCCCGCAGGCGACCCAGGAGACGATCCGCCAGGCGCTCGCCATGGGCGCCGACCGCGGCATCCACATCGCCCACGACCAGCCGCTCGAGCCGTTGGCCGTCGCCAAGCTGCTGACGGCGGTGGCGAAGCGCGAGACTCCCGACCTCATCATCCTCGGCAAGCAGGCGATCGACGACGACTGCAACCAGACAGGCCAGATGCTGGCGGCGCTGCTCGGCTGGCCGCAAGGCACGTTCGCCTCGAAGGTCGAGCCGGGCGAGGGCGAGGTCACGGTGACCCGCGAGGTCGACGGCGGCCTCGAGACCGTGGCGCTGAAGCTCCCAGCGGTCGTCACCACCGACCTGCGATTGAACGAGCCGCGCTATGCGTCGCTGCCCAACATCATGAAGGCGAAGAAGAAGCCGATCGACGCACTGACGCCGGCCGCGCTCGAGGTCGACGTCGCGCCGAGGCTCACGGTGCTCAAGGTCGAGGAGCCGCCGAAGCGCAAGGCCGGCGTCAAGCTCGCCGACGCGAGCGAGCTGGTGGCGCGGCTCAAGTCCGAGGCGGGAGTCATCTGATGAGCGTTCTGGTCGTCGCCGAACACAACGGCAAGGCACTTGCGCCCGCCACCCTCAACACCGTCACCGCCGCGAGCAAGATCGGCGACGTCGCCGTGCTGGTGGCCGGCAAGGACTGCGGCGCAGCCGCGCAGGCCGCGACCAGGGTCGCCGGCGTGAAGGCGGTGCTGGTGGCGGATGCCGACGCCTACGCCCACGCGCTCGCAGAGCCGCTCGCCAACCTGGTGATCGCGCTCGTCGACCGCTTCAGCCACGTGCTGTTCCCCGCCACCACCTTCGGCAAGAACGTGGCGCCCCGCGTCGCCGCGTTGCGCGACGTGAGCCAGGTCTCCGACATCGTCGAGGTCGTCGACGCCGAGACCTTCGTGCGGCCGATCTACGCGGGCAACGCGCTCGCGACCGTACGCTCGTCGGACCTCCTCAAGATCGTCACCGTCCGCGCCACCGCCTTCCCGAAGGCCGAGGCCGAGGGTGGCAACGCCGCCATCGAAACCATCCAGCCGTGCCCCGATCCGGGGCTGTCGCGGTTCGTCGGCGCAGCCCTGACCCGCTCGGAGCGACCCGAGCTGACCGCGGCACGGGTCATCGTCTCGGGCGGCCGCGGCATGCAGTCGGGCGACAACTTCAAGCTCCTGGACGCCATCGCCGACCGGCTCAACGCCGCGGTCGGCGCCTCGCGCGCGGCGGTCGATGCGGGCTTCGTGCCCAACGATTTCCAGGTCGGCCAGACCGGCAAGATCGTCGCCCCCGAGCTCTACATCGCGGTCGGCATTTCGGGCGCGATCCAGCACCTGGCCGGCATGAAGGACTCCAAGGTGATCGTCGCCATCAACAAGGACGAGGAGGCGCCGATCTTCCAGGTCGCCGACTATGGCATCGTCGGCGACCTCTTCAAGATCCTCCCCGACCTGGCGGCCGCCCTCGACAAGGCCAAGGCGCAGGACTAGGCTCCGCCCCCTCATGTTCACCACCATCGGTATCGTCGGCGCCGGCCAGATGGGCCGCGGCATCACCCAGGTCGTGGCCGCGGCCGGGGTCAACGTCGTGCTCGCCGACAAGGACGCCAAGGCGCTGGCGAAGGCGCTCGAGGTCGTCCGCGATGGTCTCTCGATCCAGGCGAAGAAGGGCAGCATCAAGCCCGACGAGATCGAGACCGACATCTCGCACATCCGCACCACCCAGAAGATCGCCGACCTCGCCACCTGCGACCTCGTCATCGAGGCCGTGAGCGAGAACGAGCCAGTCAAGCGCGCCGTCTATGCCGAGCTCGGCCCGGTGCTGAAGCCCGAGGCGATCATCGCGACCAACACCTCGTCGATTCCGATCACCCGGCTTGCCGCCGCCTCGGACCGGCCGGAGCGCTTCATCGGACTTCATTTCATGAAGCCGGTGCCGGTGATGAAGCTGGTCGAGATCGTGCGCGGCCTCGCGACCGATCAGGCGACGTTCGATACCGTCAACAGCTTTGCGCTGAAGCTCGGCAAGACGGTGGTCGAGGCGAAGGACATGTCGGCCTTCATCGTCAATCGCATCCTGATCCCGATGATCAACGAGGCGATCTACGCCCTTTACGAGGGCGTCGGCACGATCCAGGCGATCGACACCGCGATCCACCTCGGCGCCAATCACCCGATGGGCCCGCTCGAGCTCGCCGACTTCATCGGCCTCGACACGTGCCTCTCGATCATGCAGGTGCTGCACGAGGGCTTCGCCGACTCGAAGTACCGCCCCTGCCCGCTCCTGGTGAAGTACGTCGAGGCCGGCTGGCTCGGCCGCAAGACCGGCAAGGGCTTCTACGACTACTCCGGCCCGGAACCGGTTCCGACCACCCGCTAGGCCGTTCGGCTAGCTGGGCTCCTTCATCACCGCGCGGATCAGCGCCGCGGCTTCCGGTGCATCCCACTCGGCCGCGCCCTTGAGCGAGCCGACGACGCGCCCCTGGCGATCGACAAGAACGCTCACGGGGAGCTCGATCGACGAGGTGCCGAGCACGCCGCGGAACGCGAACGGCGCCCGCGACTGCGGATCCAAGTAGAGGCCGAGGTGGCGGATGCCGTTCTGGTCGAACCATGGCTGGACGACCGCCTTGCCGGTACGGTCGATCGAGATCGCGACGACGGTGAAGTCCGCCCCGCCCAATCGTCCCTCCAGTCGGTCCAGCGACGGCATCTCCTTGAGGCACGGCACGCACCATGTCGCCCAGAAGTTGACGAGGACGGCGCGGCCGCGGAAATCGGCGAGGCCGACCTCCCGTCCGTCGCCGTCCTGAACGGTTACGGGCGGCGCTGGCAGGCGGGGATTCGACAAGCTAAAGTGCGCCACCGTTCCGGCCAGCGGCAGTGCGCCGCCGGACCCGCCGGTGCGGTGAATCAACACACCCGTCAATGCGCCCGCCAAGGCGAAGGCCACGATGGCCGCGACGGCAACGAATGGGCTAGGAAACCGGCGAGCCATGGCTACCCGGAAAGTGACGAAAGCGTCGGGAACGACGAAGAAAAGCCGCGGCCGCGCGAAAAAGCAAGCGCGAGAGAGAGCGCATAAGCAAGGCTCCGCCAATTCCCGGTCGGCGAATCCGCTGTGGGGCGGGCGGTTCGCCGCCGCCCCCTCGGCGGTGATGGAGCAGATCAACGCCTCGATCGGCTTCGATCAGAAGCTCTACGCCCAGGACATCCGCGCGAGCCAGGCGCATGCGCTGATGCTCGCCCGCAAGGGCATCATCTCGCGCGCCGACGCCGGGCGTATCCGCAAGGGGCTCGCCACGATCCGCCGCGAGATCGATGCCGGCCGCTTCCCGTTCTCGACTCAGCTCGAGGACATCCACATGAACGTCGAGGCGCGACTGACGTCGCGCATCGGCGATGCCGGACGCCGCCTGCACACCGCGCGCTCGCGCAACGACCAGGTGGCGACCGACTTCCGCCTCTGGGTGCGCGACGCACTCGACTCGATCGGCCGCGCCATGACTGCGTTGCAGGCGGCGCTGCTCGCCAAGGCCGAGCGTCACGTCGACACGATCATGCCGGGGTTCACACACCTGCAGAACGCGCAGCCGGTGACCTTCGGCCATCACCTGCTCGCCTACGTCGAGATGGTCGGCCGCGACCGCTCGCGCGCGGCCGATGCCCGCAAGCGGCTCAACGAGAGCCCGCTCGGCGCCGCGGCCCTCGCCGGTACGCCCTATCCGATCGATCGCCGCATCACGGCGAAGGAGCTCGGCTTCGACCGGCCGATGGCGAACTCGCTCGACGCCGTGTCGGATCGCGACTTCGCGCTCGAGTTCCTGTCGCTCGCGGCCATCGCGGCGGTACATCTGTCGCGCCTCTCCGAGGAACTGGTGATCTGGGCGTCGCCGCAGTTCGGCTTCGTCAAGCTGTCGGATGCCTTCACCACCGGCTCGTCGATCATGCCGCAGAAGCGCAATCCCGACGCCGCCGAGCTGATCCGCGCCAAGTCGGGACGCGTCATCGGCTCGCTGGTGACTCTGCTGATCGTCATGAAGGGCCTGCCGCTCGCCTATTCGAAGGACATGCAGGAGGACAAAGAGCCGGTGTTCGACGCCGCCGAGACGCTCCTCCTCGCGCTGCACGCCATGACCGGCATGATCGCCGACCTCAAGGCGGATCCGACGCGCATGGCGGCGGCCGCCGAGATCGGCCACACCACGGCGACCGACCTCGCCGACTGGCTGGTGCGCAACGCCGGGCTGACGTTCCGGGCCGCGCATCACGTCGCCGGTCGGCTCGTGCGCCTTGCCGAGACAAAAGGCGTGCGGCTGCGCGATCTGCCGCTCGCCGAGATGCAGGCGGTCGAGCCCAGGCTCACCCGCGCCGTCTACCGCGTGCTCGACGTCGAGGCCTCGGCGGCGAGCCGCCGCTCGGAGGGCGGCACGGCGCCCGAGCGCGTGCGCGCCGCGATCAGCGACGCGCGGCGGCGTTTCGGGCTATGATCCACCGCATGATTCGTCGTCTCCTCATCGTCTCCATTCTCGCGCTCGCGGCCACATCGCTGGTCGCGTGCGGCAAGAAGGGAACGCCGCTGCCGCCAGGCGAAAGCGATTACCCGCGCGTCTATCCCAACCCGTCGAAGTACGGGCAGCCGAGCGCGCCGGTCGGCACGTCGAACCGCAACACGCCGCCCGAGCAGGGCTCGACGGGACGGATCGACGACAACGAAGACGATCTCGGCTTCAATCCGGGACGCATGTCGCGATGACGGCTTTCATCCGCCGCGCGGGCCGGCTGGCCTGCGAAGGCGTCCCTCTCGCGACGATCGCCGAGGCGGTCGGCACTCCGGTCTACGTCTACTCGCAGACGGCGATGGAAAATGCCTATCGCGCGCTGCGCGACGGCTTCAAGGCGGCGCGCCCGCCGAAAGGCTTCGAGATCTGCTACGCGGTCAAGGCCAACCCGAACGTCGCGGTGATCGAGACGTTCGCGCGCCTCGGCGCCGGTGCCGATGTCGTCTCCGAGGGTGAGCTTCGGCGCGCGCTCGCGGCCGGCGTGCCGCCCGAGCGCATCGTCTTCTCGGGCGTCGGCAAAAGCCGCGACGAGATCGCCTTCGCGCTCAAATCGAAGATCGGACAGATCAACGTCGAATCGGCGCCCGAGCTCGAGGCTATCGACGAGGTGGCGACACGGCTGCGCAAAACCGCGACCGTCGTGCTGCGGGTCAATCCCGACGTCGACGCCAAGACGCACGCCAAGATCACGACGGGTCGCGAAGAGAACAAGTTCGGCATCGACTTCCGCGAGGCGCTGGCGCTCTATGCACGCGCGGCCGAGCTGCCGCGCGTGAAGCCGGTCGGGCTCGCCGTGCACATCGGCTCACAGATCACCACGCTCGGGCCGTTCGGCGCCGCCTACCGGCGACTGGGCGCCCTCGTGAAGGACCTGCGCGCCCGCGGTCATGCCGTCGAGAAGCTCGATCTCGGCGGCGGCCTCGGCATCCGCTACAGGGACGAGACGCCGCCCGCGCCCGCGGAGTACGCGAAACTCGTCAGTGGAATCGCAGCGCAGCTCGACGTGAAGGTCGTGGTCGAGCCTGGACGATTTCTGGTTGGAAACGCCGGCGCCCTGGTCACCCGCGTTCTCTACGTCAAGGGCGGCCGCCGCCATCAGTTCACGATCACCGATGCGGCGATGAACGACCTGATGCGGCCCGCACTCTATGAATCCTGGCACGACATCGTCCCGGTGGCCGCGCCGCGGAGACATACTTTTGTTACCGATGTCGTGGGACCGGTCTGCGAAACCACGGATATTTTCGCCCGTGGCCGGCGGCTCCCTATGTTAGCATCCGGCGATCTGGTGGCGGTTCTGTCGGCCGGCGCCTACGGCGCGGCTATGGCGTCCGATTACAACAGCCGCCCCCTGGTGCCCGAGGTCCTGGTGAAGGGCCGACGTTACGCCGTCATTCGGCCGCGCCAGACGTTCGAAGCGATGTTGTCCCGCGAACAGCGGCCATCCTGGTTCGACCGCCGAGGTTGAATCGCGTGGCCCCGTCCGGGACCAGGACGAGGGCATGAATCCGTCCCCCATCGATCCCACTCGGGGCGCTCCAGATTCCCGAGATCCGCGGTCGCAGCGAAACCAGCGCTGGGCGCCCGGCGAGCTGCGCCTCGAGCAGACGCTGTGGCGCGCGCGGCTCGCGCTGTTCTGGGAGCGGCTGTGGCCGCGCCTCGCTCCGGCGGCCACCGTTGCTGCGCTGTTCGCGGCGCTGGTGCTGTTCGACGCCTTCCCCGTCCTGCCGTTCTGGATCCACGTCGCGGCGCTGGCGCTGTTCGCGCTGCTGTTCCTCGCCGCACTCGTGCGCGCGCCGCTCGGCCTGCGCTGGCCGACGTCGGCCGAAGGACGCCGCCGCGTCGAAGTCGCCAGCGAGCTGCGCCATCGGCCGCTCGAAACTCTGAACGAGCCGATCGCCGTCGGCGCCGACGATCCGCAGACCCGCGCGCTGTGGACCGCGCATCAGGCACGGGCCAAGGCGGCGCTCGATGCGCTCAGGTCGGGACTGGCCGCGCCGGGTCTGGCCCGGCTCGATCCCTATGCGATCCGCTTCGCGGTGCTGCTGCTGCTCGCCGTCGGCGTCGCCGTCGGCATGGGCGACGGCGACAAGCGGTTCGCTCGTGCGCTCGATCCGCTGACGGCGCTGACCAAGTCGGAGCCGGTGCACATCGGCGCGTGGATCACGCCGCCGGGCTACACCGGACTGCCGCCGATCGTGCTGGCGTTCGGCGACAAAACCAAGGATGACGCCGCCCGCAAGGGCGCGAAGGTCCGCGCGCCGGCGCCGATCACCGTGCCCGAGGGCTCGTCGCTCCTGGTCGAGGTCGACGGCGGCACCCGCGTTCCCACGCTGCGCGTGGGCAACGACAAACAATCGCTCGAATCCGTCGGCGAGCGCGCGTTCCGCGCCGAGACGCTGATCGGCTCGGGCTCTTCGATTACCGTCGAGCGCCGCGGCTCCAAGCTCGCCGAGTGGCCGATCAACGTGGTGAGCGACCAGGAGCCGACCGTCAAATTCACCGAACCTCCGGCGCCCAACGAGCGCGGCCAGATCAAGCTCGCGATCGAGGCCCAGGACGACTATGGCATCGCCTCGCTGGTCGCCTATGTCCGCTTCGCCGAGCGCGGCGTCGACGATCCGCCGATGGAAATCCAGTTGCCGCTGCCGGGTGACCGGAAAAACTTCAAGCAGACGACGTTTCAGGACCTGACCTCGAGCCCGTGGGCGGGTCTCGACGTCACGATCCAGGTGATGGCGCGCGACGGCGTCGATCAGGTCGGCGTCACCGAGGCGGTGCCGCTGACACTGCCGGAACGCGTGTTCCGCAACCCGCTGGCGAGGGCACTCGTCGCGCTCCGCAAGGAGCTGGTGCGCAATCCGGCAGCGCGGGCGCCGGCCCGCAACGCGCTCGACGGCCTGCTGCGCACGCCCGACAAGCTGCCCGACGATTCGGTGGTCCGGCTCGCCCTCAGCGCCGCCGCCGGCCGCCTCCGCTATGACGCGAGCCGCAAGGGCACGCTCGCGGTCGCCCAGCTCCTGTGGGAGACGGCGCTCCGTCTCGAGGACGGCGCGGTCGCCGCCGCCCAGCGCGAGTTGACCTCGAAGCAGCGCGAGCTGATGGACCGGCTCAACGATAAGACCGGCGACGCCGAGATCGACAAGCTGTTCGACGAGGTGCGCGAGGCGCTCGCCAAAGCGCTCCAGGAAGCGATGAAGAACATGGCGAACATGCCGCCGTGGGACATGCCGCTGCCGCCCGACGCGCAGGTGATGAGCGCCGACGATCTGTTCCGCCAGCTCGAGGAGGCGCGCGACCTGGCGAAGAGCGGCTCGCGCGACGCCGCCCGCGAGCGGCTGCAGCAGATGCTCTCGATGCTGGATGCGCTGCGCAACGGCGGCATGGCCCAGATGTCGCCGCAGCAAATGGAGCAAATGAAGCAAGCCAACGAGATGTCGAAGAAGCTGCAGGATCTCGCGCGCCGCCAGAAGGAGCTGATGGACCAGACCTTCCAGCGCTCGCAGCGCGGGCAACGCGGCCAGAACGGACAGCAGTCGCAGGACCAGAACGGAACGGCCGAGCAGCAGGACCAGCTCCGCAGCGAGCTCGATGACCTGATGCAGCAGCTCGGCGAGATGATGGGCCAGGTGCCCGGCAATCTCGGCGAAGCCGAAAAGGCGATGCGCGAATCCTCGAACGCGCTCGGCCAGGGCAACCCCGGTGCCGCGCTCGATCCGCAGGGGCGCGCGTTGCAAGCGCTGCAGCAGGGTCAGGGACAGATGTCGCAGATGATGGCCCAGGCGATGGGCCTGCGCGGCTTCATGCCCGGCGGCACCCAGACGCCGCGCGCGGGCGACGGCCGCAACACCGATCCGTTCGGGCGGCCGCTCCCGGCGGTCGGTTCGTCGAACGGCGACGAGGTGAAGATTCCCGATGCCTCGGAGCGGGCGCGGGCCCGCGAGATCCTCGACGAGTTGCGGCGGCGCAGCGCCGAGCCGGATCGGCCGCGCATCGAGCACGATTACATTGAGAGGCTCCTGCGCCGCTTTTAGCGGCGTGGGGGAAGACTGCTCCGCCGCTTCCAGGGCGCGAACGTGCCGGACACTACGCCTTCGGCGTGGCGAGCGATTCGCCGACGACGCGCATCAGCTCCTGCAGCGTGAACGGCTTCGGGATCACGCGCTGGATGATGACGTCGAGATTGTGGGCGCGCTGCCGCTCGGCGGCGTAGCCCGACATCAGCAGCACCTTGAGGTCGGGGTAGTCGCGCGCGACCTTGAGCGCGAGCGCGATGCCATCCATGCCGGGCATGACAATGTCGGTGAGCAGCAGCTCGAACTCGCCGTTGGTCTGCAGCGCGTGCAGCGCCTGGAGTCCGTCCTCAACCACCACCACCTCATGGCCGTGGTGGGTGAGCGCCCGGCGCACGAACTCCGCCACCGCCCGATCGTCATCGGCCACAAGGATGCGCGCCATGGCGGCCTGTGCCCTCTCTCCTAGGTGCCGTCGGCGAAGCGGATCTTGATGTCCGTCGCGGCCTCGGCCGGCTCGTCGGTTCGGGTGACGAAGCGCGCCGACTCGCCCGGCAGCAGACGCGACTGCGTCGCCTCGAACGTCCAGTACGAGATTTCCTTGCCCTCGGAAGTCAGCGCCGCGCGCAGCGGCGGCACGACGCGATCGCGATTCGAGACGTTGACGACCTCGCCCTCGATCACGACGACCTCGCGATCCGATTCGAGTCGGCGCTGGGTCGTGACGTTGCGGAACTCGAGCCCGCTGCCCGGCAGCTCGGCACTCAGACCGACGGTGGAGTAGAGGCGCGCGGCCGGCGGCCACGCCGCGACAACCGCGTCACGCGCGGCGACTCCGGCGCCGCCCAGCAACAGGACGGCGACGGCCAATGCCAACCACGCGACCGCGGCGCCGGACCGGCGCTCGCGCGGAAAGGCGGGAAGGTTCGCACCCGGCTCATAGTCGCGCGCGCGCCGGATCGGGGCCGGCGGCGGCTCCGGCTCGAGCATCTGCGGGAAATCGATCGGCGGATGCTGATGCCACTGATGGCCGCACTTCGCGCATCGAACGGTGCGGCCGCCTTGGCCGAGGAGAGCAGGATCCACGACGTAGCGCGTGGAGCAAGCCGAGCAGGAAAGAATCATTCAGCGCAGGCCCAGTGGGCGCGGCAACGGCCGGACCTCCCGGTTATAGGGGGCGCGCCACAGGCTGGCAAGTGCAGGGCAAGCGGCTGCGCGCGCGGCGCGCGCAGCGCCTTGGACGAATGCACGGACGTCGCGCAAAAGTGCGCGGTCGCTCACCTTTACGACACGCGTTGCTTGTGCGATTTTGGCGGCGATTCGCGTCGCGATTTCACGGATTGTTTACCTCGACATGCGCGAAAGCGTCGTCCGGTTCGAGAACGTCGGCATGCGGTACGGGCTCGGTGCCGAGGTGCTCCACGACATCGGCTTCGAACTCGCGCCGGGCTCGTTCCATTTCCTCACCGGCCCGAGCGGCGCCGGAAAGTCGTCGCTTCTCCGCCTGGTCTATCTCGCCCACCGTCCGTCGCGCGGGCTGATCCATATCTTCGGCCACGACATCGCGACCGCGCCGCGCGCGAGCCTGCCGGCGCTGCGCCGCCGCGTCGGCGTGGTGTTCCAGGAATTCCGCCTGCTCGACTCGCTGACCGTGCTCGAGAACGTGGCGCTGCCCCTGCGCATCGCCGGCGCCGATCCCGACGAGACCGAGAAGCACGCCCGCGAGCTCCTGGAGTGGGTCGGCCTCGGCGCCTTCATGCGCGCCAAGCCGTCGACGCTGTCGGGCGGACAGAAGCAGCGCGTCGCCATCGCCCGCGCCGTCATCAACCGCCCCAGCCTGCTGATCGCCGACGAACCGACCGGCAATGTCGACGACGAAATCGCTGTCCGCCTCCTCTACCTGTTCGAAGAATTGAACCGCCTCGGCACGACGATCCTGATCGCGACCCACAACGATTCGCTGGTGTCGCGCTTCGACCATCCCGAGCTCCATCTCGCCGGGGGCGAACTGACCGTGCCGCCGCCGCGACAGCGTCACCCGGGCGCCCGCGGGGCGCCGCCGAGGCCAGCCCTGTCACGTCCCGCGCCGGAAGTGCCGACATGAGATTCCGGCCCCGCCGCGTGCGATCGCAGCCGCTGCCGTTCACCGCCGATCCGGGCCGCCGCTTCGTGCCGTGGCTGATCGCGCTTGTCGTGTTCCTCGCGGCCCTGGCGCTGGCGGGGCTGATGGTGTTCGCCGACACCGCGACGCGGTGGGACCGCGGGCTGGTCGGCACTCTCACGGTTCAGGTGCCCGACCTCGGCACGGCCGACGAACGCGGCTATGCCCAGCAGCAGCGGCGCGTCGACGCGGCGGTGAAGGCGCTGCAGAAGACCCAGGGCGTCGCCTCGGTGCGGGCACTCGACTCGCGCGAGACCGCGGCACTTCTCGAGCCCTGGCTCGGCGGCGGCGCGTTCGTCGCCTCGCTGCCGCTCCCCACCATCATCGATGTGCGGCTCGACGCGGGCGCCCGCGTCAACATCGCTGGGCTCACCGAGATGCTGTCGTCGGAGGTGCCCGGCACCACGGTCGACGACCACCGCCGCTGGACCGACCGGCTGGTGACGATCCTGCGTGCGATCGAGGCGCTGGCCGGAGTCGTCGTGGCATTGGTCCTGCTCGCGGCCGTCGGCATGATCGTGTTCGCGACGCGGAGCGCGCTCGCGGTCCACGCCGAGACCATCGAACTCCTGCACATCATGGGCGCGACCGACGGCGTCATCGCCTCGGCGTTCGGGCGCCAGGCACTGCTGCTCGGGCTCAAGGGCGGCGTGATCGGCCTGATCGGCGCGATCGCCGCCGGCGCCGGCATCGCCGCGGCGTTCGCACGGCTGCCGGCCGGACTTCTGCCCGCGGTGCGGCTGTCGGCCGTCGAGGGCGCGGCGCTGGTGCTGGTGCCGGTCGCGGTGGCAGCGATCGCTGCGATGACCGCGCGCCGCACCGTGCTGTCGGCGCTCAAGAGGATGCTGTGATGAAGTTCCGTCGTCGCGATAAGGGCGCGCCGATCCGCTGGGCCATCGATGCGCTAGCGATCCTGGGCGTGCTGTGGGTGATCGGGCTGTTCTGGTACGCCCACGAGATCCGCTCGCTGACAGCCGCCGCGGACAAGCCGCCGGAGACGCCGAAGGCCGATGTCGTCGTCGTCCTCACCGGCTCGACAGACCGCCTGACCCAGGGCTTCGAGCTCCTCGCCCAGGGTCGAGCCCAGCGCCTGTTCATCTCCGGCGTCTACCGCGGCATCGACGTGCAGCAGATCCTGCGCGCGCTGCGCCGCTCGCCCAACGAGGCGCAAAATCCGATCGTGCTCGGCTACGGCGCCGACGACACCGTCGGCAACGCCCAGGAGACCGCGGTGTGGATGGCCAAGGAGGGCCTCACGTCGCTGATTTTGGTGACGTCGAATTTCCACATGCCCCGCGCGCTGGTCGAGTTCCGCGCCGCGATGCCGCAGGTAACAATCGTCCCGCACGCCACCGCGTCGGCGTCGTTCCGCATCGACGACTGGTGGTGGTGGCCCGGAACGCTGCGGCTGATCGCGAGCGAGTGGACGAAATACATCGCAGCGAAGACGACGCTGACGCTCGGCGTGCGCTTTCCGCAGCGCGCGCCGATAAGCCCGGCGCCGATGGACATGTTCCCGCTGCCGGAGCCGTCGACCCCCGCGCCGACCGCGCAGCCCTCGGCCGATCCGACCCCACCGCCGCGCGCGGCCGCGCCGGCCCCAGCGCCCGAAGCCCCGGAGCAGAAGGCGGCACCCGAGTTCGGCGACGCGCCCGCAGCCTTGCCGGAGGCCACGCCGGACAGCCCGGACGGCGGATCGGACGATCCCGACGAGACCCCGCCGCCCGACGACGCGAACCCGCCGGCGCCCGGCGCCAATCCCGCTCCGGAGCCGCACCCGTGACGCTGCTGCGCGCCGCGCTGTTCAACGCGCTTTCGTTCCTCACCACGGCGCTGCTGTCGATCCTCTATCTGCCGCTGCTGCTGGCGCCGCCGTTGTGGATGCAGGCGGCGGCGCGGCTGTGGATCCGGCTGCTGCTCTGGCTGCTCGCGCGCATCGTCGGGTTGCGTCACCGCGTCGTCGGCGAGGCCAACCTGCCGGCGGGCCCGTTCATCCTCGCCTCGAAGCACCAGTCGGCGTGGGAGACGTTCGCCTTCAACGTGCTGCTGAACTACCCGGTGTTCGTCATCAAGCGCGAGCTGTTCTGGGTGCCGTTCTACGGCTGGTTCGCGAAGCACGCGGGCATGATCGGCATCGACCGCAGGGGCCGCGCCGCGACCCTGCGGCGCATGGTGACGGAAGCGCGCGCGGCACTCGCGGCCCATCGTCCGATCGTGATCTTTCCCGAGGGCACGCGCACCGTGCCGGGCGCTCCGCCGCGTTATCAGTCGGGGATCGCCGCGCTCTACCAGGCGCTCGGCGTGCCGGTGGTGCCGTGCGCGCTGAACTCGGGGCTGACATGGGGGCGCCGCGCGTTCCTCAAGAAGCCCGGCGTCATCACGGTCGAGTACCTGCCGCCGATCCCGCCCGGGTTGCCGCGCGAGGCGTTCATGACCCGGCTTCAGGACGCGATCGAGACCGCGAGCGCGCGGCTCGCGGGCTAATCCGTGTTCCGCGAATACCCCGCGGCCCGCAGCGCCTCTCGGGCGCTGCGGGCCTTCCGGTCGGCTTCCATCTTGTCGTAGCGCTCGGCGAGTTCGAGCAGCATTCTGCGGGAGCCTTCGTCGCGCATGCCGTCGGCGATCGCCCGCATTTCCTCGGCGCGCTCGCTGTAGTTCCTCGGAACGTTGTCGACCATGCTGCCTCCGACCGTGCCCCCGGTGGATGCCTTCGGGGACTCCCGGCCGCCCGAATGCGCTGTCGCTTAGGATCAAAGGGCAAATCGGCGTGCGCCGATACGGTCATCGCGGTGTTTTCCACAGGAAAGGCGGACCTCGGCGGGGGCTGACACCTACTTGGTGCGCGCCTCGAGCATCTCGGCCAGCCGGTGGCAGTCCTCGGCCAGCGACTGCAGCACGCGGCGCCGCCCGTCGCCCGGCATCAGCGACAGCATGCACTCACGCAGGAACGCGCACTCGCGGCGCCAGTAGTCCGACGGCGACGCCGCTTCGCTCAGCGTCTCGTCCGTCAGGCCGTCGTCGAGCCCGGAGACCTCGCGGTCCGCGCCGAGACGCTCCCGCGCCTGGATCTCCACCTCCACCGCGTAGGCCATCAGGGCGTCGCGCAACGGTCTATCGGTGCGGAATTCCGCCGCCAGCTCCCGCGCCCGGCGGGCCGTCGTGTGAATCCGCTGAAGCGTACGCACGCAGGGTCTCCCCGTCTGCGACGTCTTTGCGCCGCCCGATGGGTTGCCTAGGTGCCCGATTGGCCGCACCGCATCAAGCGTTATGTCGTGTCCATGACACAACTACGTAAGGTGGACGGCAGACAGACGCCAATTGAGCGGCCAAGTTCGGGGAAATAAGCGCTGTCGCCGCCACCGCGGCCGGATGCGAAGAATAAATGACTGACGTACAGAGCTCCGCCAACCGCCTTCTTTCCGCATTGCCGACGGACGAGTACCGCCGTCTGGAGCCGCACCTCGAGCACGTGACGCTGTCACCGCGCCAGGTGCTGTTCGACGAGGGCACGCCGGTCCGCCGCAGCTATTTCCCGACCTCGGGCTTCATCTCCTATGTCGCGGTGCTCGAGGACGGCCCGGTGATCGAGGCCGCGACCGTCGGCCCGGAAGGTGTCGCCGGCGCGCCGCTGTTCATCGAGGACGTCGCGGCACCCATCACCGCCGTCGTCCAGATGCCCTGCACCTGCGCCACGATCTCGGCCCGCAGCCTGAACCGCGTGCTGCCGGAGAGCCCACGGCTCGCGGCGCTGATGCGCGGCTACTCCCAGGCGCTGCTCGGGCAGACGCTGCAGAACGTCGCCTGCAACACCGTCCATACGGTGGGCGCGCGAATGGCGAAGTGGCTGCTGCTGTCGTCCGACCGCTCGCACGCGACCGAGTTCCTGATGACCCAGGAGTTCCTCGGCCAGATGCTCGGTGTCGCGCGCCAGACCGTGGCGAAGTTCGCCGGCGCGCTCCAGGACGAGGGCATCATCACCTACCGGCGCGGCAAGGTGAGCATCAGGAGCCGCAAGCGCCTCGCCGAGACCGCCTGCTCCTGCTACCAGGCGATCCGCCGTCGCTACGATACGGTGCTGCCGCACGTGTTGGGATGAGAGGGGGCGTCCCGCCGTCCCGCGGCTTGGGGGTGCGGGACGGCGGGACAGCGGCTGGAGCGACCGCGCGCCCGACATTCTCACCAGCCTGCGTAACTCGACAGTGGGCGACGGTTCCGCCTATCCTTTCGAAAAAGGCGGAGCCCGCATGCCGTTTTTCCCGACGTTCCCGCAAGATGCCGATACCAACACGATCTTCGGATTGTGCCGCGAGCGCTACGCGGGGTGGTTCGATTTCTCCGAGCGCCTGATGCGCGGGCCGTCGCCGCTGACGCCCGCCGAACGAGAGCTGATCGCCGGATATACGTCGGTGCTTAACGCGTGCGACTTCTGCTTCGGCACCCACACGGCTATCGCCATTGCCTTCGGGCTCGATGAATCGCTCCTCGAGTCGCTCAAGGGCGACATCGATCGCGCGGAGGTTCCCGAGCGCATGCGGCCTATCCTGCGCTACGTCAGGAAACTGACGCAGACTCCGTCGCGGCTGACCCAAGCGGACGCCGACGAGGTGTTCGCGGCGGGATGGGACGAGCGGGCGTTGCACGACGCGATCACGGTGTGTGCCCGGTTCAATTTCATGAACCGGATGGTCATGGGGCACGGAATCGTCGCCGAGCCCGAAAAATTCATGGAGCGCGGACGCCGCAAGGCCGAGGACGGCTATCGTCGCACCGCCGACACTGAAACGAGCAAGGATTAGTCATGCCGTTTTTCCCCTCCCTGCCCGCCAACGCCGGAATCGGCGATCTGTATGGGTTGAACGCGGACACGCGAAAGTCCATGAACGACCTCGGTCGGGTGATCATGCGCGGCGAGT
Organism: Alphaproteobacteria bacterium; assembly: GCA_035493495.1. Classification (GTDB taxonomy): domain Bacteria; phylum Pseudomonadota; class Alphaproteobacteria; order SMXQ01; family SMXQ01; genus DATJIG01. The sequence goes on along the minus strand of DATJIG010000113.1, from coordinate 11,198 downwards.
CGCCGCTCACGTCGGCCCAGCGCGAGACGATCGCGGCGTACGTATCGAAGCTCAATCAGTGCGCCTATTGCTACAACGGCCACGCGCAGATGGCGGTCAATCTCGGCGTTGAGCGCGCAACGATCGAGCGCATCGTCGACGATGCCGACGCGGCGCCGGTCGAGGAGGCGTTCAAGCCGATCCTGCGTTTCGTGAAGAAGCTGACGCTAACGCCGTATGCCATGACCCAGGCCGACGCCGACGCGGTCTATCGCGCCGGCTGGTCGGAGCGCGCGCTCCACGACGCGATCCTGGTGTGCTGCCGGTTCAACTTCATGAACCGCCTGAGCCTCGCCCATGGCCTCGATCCGCAGGCGGAATCCGCCGACGAGCGGGCGCGGAAAATGCGGTACGCCCAGCCGGAGAGCTAGCCGGCGCGCACCGTTCCTGTCCTCTGTCCCGGCGCCCAGGGCTTGGGACGGCGGGACAGCTAATTGTCCAACCGGCTCGCGGAGTCCCAAGAATCCTTCTCCGATGGCCAAACGACGCCACAGCGGGATCGCGCGCGTCGCGCGTTTAGGGCCGTTGGGCACGCAGATTCCGTCGACGGCGACGCGCGCATGGATCCATCCACCTTCGCCCGATCCCTGATGGCGAGGACCGACCGCTGGGGCCACCTCCAGCGGTACGCGGTGGCGACCGCCGTGGTCGCCCTAGCCGCCCTTCTGCGCATCGCGTTCAGTCCGTTGCTGGCAGCCGGCCGCTACTTCCTGTTCGTGTTCGCGGTGGCGCTGTGCGCCACGTTCCTCGACTGGGGCGCCGCAGTCTGGGCCAGCCTCCTGAGCGCGGCACTGATCGACTACCTGTTCTTCGAGCCCGTTCTCACCTTCTCGCTCAGCACCTCGGATGCCGTCGCGCTGACCCTGTTCATGATCGGCTGCCTGCTGGTCATCATCGCCGGGCAATCCGTGAAGATGCTGGTAGAACAGCTCAACCGCATCAGCGCCGAGAAAGACGCGCTCTACCGCGAGCTGCGCCACCGCACCGCGAACAACCTCCACCTCATCGGCACGACCGTCGCGATGGAGGCGGCCCGCGCCAGGTCGGCGGAGACGCGCGACGTCCTGAAAGGCACCGCCGCCCGCATCGCGGCCATCGGCCAGGTCGACCAACTGCTGGTCGCCCACGGCATCGCCGGCGAGGTGGATGCCGGCGAGCACCTGCGCGAGCTGTGTGGCTTCATTGCCGCCTCGCTGATCGGGCGGCGGGAGGTGACGCTGACATGCGAAGCCCGTTCGCTTCGCCTGGCGCGCGACCGCGCCGAAACGCTCAGCATTGCCGTCAACGAGCTGGTGACCAACGCGCTCAAGCACGCGTTTGCCGAGGGCATACCGGGGCACATCCGCGTCGCGCTCGCGACCGAACCCGGCGCCGTCGTCCTGACCGTCGAGGACGACGGCCTCGGCTGCGATGGGGAGGCGAGCCGCGGGATCGGATGGCGGCTGGTCGCATCGATGATCGGCAAGCATGGCGGGTCGATGGACGTCGGCAGCGCCGCCCCCGGGTGCCGTATCCGGATCAGCCTGCCGTGCGACCACGAAGCAGCCCACGAGATGGCGAGAGACGATCCGCTGTCGGCGGCGCCGGCGTCCCACAGCCCGGCGCACTGAGCGGCCGAGCCGCGGAACCGCGCCGCTTTTTAGCTGCGTAATGCCGCGGGAGCGCCCATGCTCGCGTCCTGAGCTCGAGACGGCCATGCCCGCGATGGATCCTTCAAGCTTCGCCGAATTCCTTGTCGCGAGGACCAGCCACTGGAGCCGTATGCGGGGCTACGCGACGGCCACCGCGGTGGTCGGCGCCGTCACCGTCGTCCAGATCGCGTTCGCACCCCTTCTGCAGGGGAACAACTACTTTCTGTTCGTGATCGCGGTGGCGCTGTGCGCCACGTTCCTGGACTGGGGGGCGGCCGTGTGGGCGACGGTGCTGAGCTCCGCGATCCTCGAGTACGCGTTCCTCGAGCCGCGTTTCACCGTCTCGCTGGAGCCCGAGCATGTCGTGCCGCTGGCGCTGTTCGTCGTCGGTTGCGTTCTGATCATCATCGCCGGCCAATCGATGCGGCTGCTGGTGCAGAAGCTCAATCGAACGCAGATGGAGAAGGACGCGCTCTACCGCGAGCTGCGCCACCGCACCGCGAACAACCTGCAGCTCATCGGCGCGACCATCGCCATGGAAGCCTCGCGTACCGGCCCGGAGGCCCGCGACAGCCTCAACAGCGTCGCCGGGCGGATTTCGGCGATCGCGCAGGTCGACCAGCTGCTCGGTGCCCGCGGCGCCGACGACAGCGTGGACGCAACGACCTACGTGAAGGAGCTGTGCGGCTTTATCACGACGTCGCTCGTGGGGCGGCGGCCGATCGCGCTTTCGTACCATTCCGAGGCAATCCACATTCCGCGCGACATCGCCGAGACCGTCGGCATCGCCATCAACGAGCTGGTGACGAACGCGCTCAAGTATGCGTTCGCCGAGACCGCGTCAGGCACTATCCGGGTCCGGCTCGCGAGCGCCGCGGACGGCATCGTGGTGACGGTCGAGGACAACGGGCGCGGTTGCACGACCACAGGCGAAGGCGGGACCGGCTGGCGCCTGGTGTCGTCGTTGGCCGGCCGTCATCGAGGCACCATGGCGGTCGAGGATGCCGGGCCGGGATGCCGGGTGCGGATCCACCTTCCCTGTGCGTCGCAGGCAGGCAGGACCAAAGCGGTCTAGGAGGACGGCGTTCCGGTCTGCGGCGGCGGGCACTCCACCGAGAGGCGCTCGGCGGCGGCGTCGGCAGCCGTCGCCATGCGCTCGTAGGCGTTGGCAAGGTTGATGAGAGAGGTCCGGCTCTCCTCCAGCGCGACGCCGCGGGCCGCGTTACGGATCTCGCTCGCGATCAACCGATACTTCATCGCCCTTTGCCCCGGCATCGATGTCCCCGCACCGCATTTCGACGCGTCCCCCGGACGCTATGTCGCCTACGCGTCATAAGGACCGAAGCGCATGATCGCTCGTGACATCGCATCGTGGGGTGGACGCGACGCGCCGTTGCCCGGAAGACCGGGGCCGCCGGGGGCAGCCTGTTCGGCGGAACGGAGCGCCCCTCGGCTGTGGAAAAGCCAGTGGATAGCGTTCGGCCGTTCGCTGTGGAACGCGGGCACTGTCCGAAAACTGCCTTGCGAATCAAAGGCCAGAAGCCCGCCGACACTGTGGAAACAAAAAGTGAACAACCGTCTTGACCGGTCCGGAGCCCCTTCGTAGACTGGCGGCCGCTTCCCAGTTGTTGAACTTGCTGCGTGGAATCAACACGTTACGCGTTATTCGCGCGTCGACGCGACGACGTGTCTGAAGGCTGCGCGAAGCCCGCTTCGCTCCCATATACTGACAGTTATCCACACGAGGTTCCGTCCATGGCCAGCGTCGCCGCGATCTCTCAGCAGATCTGGGACATGAAGTACCGTCTGAAGGACGCCCACGGCGCGCCTGTGGACAAGGCGATGGACGACACCTGGGGCCGCGTCGCCAAGGCGCTAGCCGAGCCCGAGCGCGACCAGACCCACTGGCAGAAGCACTTTGCCGAGGCGCTCTCCAACTTCGAGTTCCTGCCGGCGGGCCGCATCATCGCCGGCTCCGGCACCGGGCGGACCGTGACGCTGTTCAATTGCTTCGTCATGGGGACGGTCCCCGACAGCATGGGCGGCATCTTCGAGAACCTGAAGGAAGCCGCGCTGACGATGCAGCAGGGCGGCGGCATCGGCTACGACTTCTCGACGCTGCGGCCACGCGGAGCACCGGTGAAGGGCGTCGGCGCCGACGCCTCGGGCCCGCTCTCGTTCATGGACGTGTGGGACGCTATGTGCCGCACCATCATGAGCGCCGGCTCCCGTCGCGGCGCGATGATGGCGACCCTGCGCTGCGACCATCCCGACATCGAAGCCTTCATCGAGGCCAAGCGCGAGCCAGGCCGCTTGCGCATGTTCAACCTCTCGGTGCTGGTCACCGACGACTTCATGAAGGCGGTGAAGGAAAACGCGCCGTGGAACCTGGTGTTCGACGGCGCCATCGTGAAGACGGTGCAGGCGCGCGAGCTGTGGGACCAGATCATGCGCGCGACCTACGCCTACGCCGAGCCGGGCGTGATCTTCATCGACCGCATCAACCGCCAGAACAACCTCTGGTACTGCGAGCAGATCAGCGCGACCAATCCGTGCGGCGAGCAGCCGCTACCGCCCTACGGCGCCTGCGATCTCGGCTCGATCAACCTCGCCCGGCTCGTCGTCCGTCCGTTCGAGGCCGACGCGCATCTCGACATCGACCGGCTGCGCACCATCGTGCCGCTCGCCGTGCGCATGCTCGACAACGTCATCGACATCTCGCGCTTCCCGCTCCCGCAGCAGGAGCATGAGGCGAAGGCGAAGCGCCGCATCGGCCTCGGCGTCACCGGCCTCGCCGACGCACTGATCCAGTGCGGCGTGCGCTACGGCACGCCCAAAGCGGTCGAGACCACCGAGACCTGGATGCGCGAGATCCGCCGCGCCGCCTATCTCGCCTCGGTCGAGATCGCCAAGGAGAAGGGCTCGTTCCCGCTCTACGACCGCGACCAGTACCTGAAGGGCGGGTCGATCAAGTCGCTCGAGCCGGACGTGCAGGCGGCGATCGCCGAGCACGGCATCCGCAACGCGCTGCTGACCTCGATCGCGCCGACCGGCACGATCTCGCTCCTGGCCGACAACGTGTCGTCGGGTCTGGAGCCGGTGTTCAGCTTCACCTACACCCGCCACATCCTGATGCCCGACGGCACCCGCAAGGACGAGGAGGTGTCGGATTACGCCTACCGCCTCTACAAGCGCATCAAGGGCGAAACCGCGCAGCTCACCGACGCGTTCGTCGACGCCCAGCGCCTGACGCCGAACGAGCACGTCGTGATGCAGGCGGCGGTGCAGAAGTACATCGACTCGTCGATCTCGAAGACGATCAACGTGCCCGAGGACATCGCCTTCGAGGACTTCAAGCACATCTACCTCGAGGCCTACGAGTCGGGCTGCAAGGGCTGCACGACCTACCGCCCGAACTCGATCACCGGTGCGGTGCTCGAGGTCGCCAAGGCGACGGTCGACGCCGAGCCGGAGCTGCCGCTCGACGAGCCGGCGGTGCGCCCGGCGGATCCGTACGAGGCGGGCGGCGTCGTCTACATGACGAAGCCGCTGGACCGCCCGGAGGCGCTGCCCGGGAAGACGTACAAGGTGCGCTGGCCGGAATCCGACCACGCCATCTACATCACCATCAACGACGTGATCCAGGACGGCCGTCGCCGCCCGTTCGAGATATTCATCAACTCGAAGAACATGGATCACTACGCCTGGACCGTCGCGCTGACGCGGATGATCTCGGCGGTGTTCCGGCGCGGCGGCGATCTGTCGTTCGTGGTCGAGGAGCTGAAGGCGGTGTTCGACCCGCGCGGCGGTCAGTGGATGAACGGCCGCTATGTGCCGTCGCTCCTCGCCGCCATCGGCGGCGTGATCGAGGAGCACATGATCGATATCGGCTTCATGCCCAACACCCGCCAGCGCCGCGAAGGCAAGATCGAGCCCGCGGAGCTGCGCCAGGTGGTGAACGCCGAGGCCCGCATGCGCCAGTGCCCGAAGTGCGGCGAGGCGTCCCTCGTCCGCCAGGAAGGCTGCGACGTGTGCGTGTCCTGCGCTTACTCGAAGTGCGGGTGAGGACTTACAGCGGCTCTTGGACGCGCTGCTGGCATTAGGAATAGGATGCGTGAAACTCAGTGACCGCCAACCATGCAGCAGGCCATGGAACTCTGGGAACGATTGCCACCACTGATTGAGGCCGTTGCGAAGCTATTTTGGCCTCTGTCCATTTTACTCATTGCCCTCCTCTATCGGGAGCAGATTAAGGCTCTGCTCAGCCGGATTGCCGCTTGAACCCTCACGCTTGATTTGCTGGGTTGCACGCGCCACGTCTCGAGCCTTTGCGCTCGTCGTGGTTCTCTCGGCATGCGCCGCCGCGCAAACGACCGGCAGCATCGCCGGCATCTGGTGGACGCCCGAGCACGACGGCAAGATCGAGATCGCCGTCGATACGGCGGGTGTCGCCAGCGGCCGGTTGATCGCGGTGGGACGCGCCCACGCCACCGACCTCGACAGTCGCAATCCCGATCCGGCGCTGCGCGCGCGGCCGGTGCTCGGGCTTACGATCCTCCGCGACTTCCGTCAGGAAAAGGACGGCTCGTGGAGCGGCGGCATCGTCTACGACCCTGAGGAGGGCCGCACCTATCGCGGAACGCTGGTGCTCGACCGCGACGGCCGGCTCCGGATGCGCGGCTATGTGGGCATCTCGCTGTTCGGCCGCACCGAGATCCTGGTACGCGTCGCCGGCGCCACGCCGGCACATCCGCAGACGGGAGAGCCGGATCTCGTCCACGTGCCGAACTGAGCGGGCGGCCGACTAGTTCAGCTTCAGCAGGCGCTTCGCGTTACCCGACAGCACTTTGTCCATGTCGGCGGCGGACAGATCGAGCGAGCGGACGAGATCGAGCCCCCGCCGCTTGAGCGGCGTGAGTGGCGGCGCGTCGGTCCCGAACACGAGATGATCGACGCCCACGGTCTCGAGGCCGCACTTCAGCGCCGGCAGGTGATAGCTGACCGAGTCGAGATAGATCATCTTCACGTAATGACTGGGAGGGTGCTTGATCAGCATCGCCTCGGAATCTTCCGGCCGGGTGTAGAAGCCCTCCTGCTGCAGCGTGTAGTTGTAGTCGAGCCGGCCGACGATCTCGCTGATGCCGCCGCCGAGATGCGTGGCCACGACCTTCAGTCCCGGGAACTGCTCGAAGACGCCGTAGAGGATGAGGCGCGCTAGGGCGAGGCAACTGTCGAACGGGCGTCCGACGCTGGACGCGAGTCGGAAGTCCTTCATCCGCTCCTCGCCATATCCGACCGACGGCGGATGGATCACCACCGGGATGTCGAGGTCGGTCGCCAGCCTGAAGAAGGCTCGGGCGTCGGCATCATCCGGGTATGCGCCCTGGTGGCTCGAATTGACGAACACGCCCTTGAGTCCGTCCTGCGACACCGCGCGCTCAAGCTCCTGCAGGTACTCGCCGCCGCCGCCGGGGACGGATGCGGCAAGCGCAACGATCCGGCCGGCATAGCGGTCCTGCAGCTCGGCAAGGTAGCGGTTCGAGTCCCGGATCGCGTCGAGCGCCTGCTCGCGCGAGGCCTTGCGCAGGTAGTGCAGCGGATTGCTGATCACCGTCATGTCGATGCCGGCCGCATCCTGCGCCGCGAGCACGTTCTCGATCGTCATCTGGCAGCGGCCCTTCCACACCGGTTTCGATGTCTCGCTCAACGGGTAGATGTGGGTGTGCCAGTCGATGATCATGCTGTTCTCGTTATCCATCCAAGGCGGGCAGCCGTCACGGAACGGTAGCATCGCGCCGACCGCCCGGAAACAGCTCCGCCTTGCAAGCGCCGCCCTCGCCGCTATCCTCTGGCGCGATGCACGTTGGCAACGACGGCGCGCGCCAGCTAAAGAGCGGCTTCATGATGCGGCCGCCGACCGGGGAGAGATCGATGTCCGTCCGTCTGCTGTCGGCGTTCGCGGCGGCATTTACGCTCGCGGTGCTTACATCCACCGGCATGGCCCAGCCGGCCGGGGAGATGTTCCGCGGCAAGGAGGTCGCCGTGCTGATCGGCGGGGCGCCGGGCGGCGGCGCCGACGTCTACACCCGGCTGTTCGCGCGTCATTACGGCCGATTCCTTCCCGGTAATCCCTCAGTGGTCGCCAAGAACGTGCTCGGCGCGGGAGGGCTCAAGCTCGCCAACCAGCTCTACAACGTGTCGCCGAAGGACGGCACCGAGATCGGCACGTTCCTGACCACGACCGCGCTCGAGCCGCTGTTTGGCAACAAGGAGGCGCGGTTCGAGACGACCAAGTTCACCTGGATCGGCAACATGCTCGACACCGACGCCACCGCCTGCGTCACGTGGAAGACCTCGGGCATCAAGACGTGGCAGGATCTGAAGGCCCGAGAGACGACTTTCGGGGCGTCGGGCTCGTCCTCGCTCACCTCGATTCAGACCAAGATCATGGGCGAGTTGCTCGGCGTCAGGACCAAGGTGATCAACGGCTATCAGGGTGGTCTCCGGATGTCGAACCTCGCGATGCAGCGGGGCGAGCTCGACGCGACGTGCGGCATCTACATCGTCACGCTCCGGACGCAACTCATCGACCAGGTGCGCAACGGTGACCTCATCGTCTGGATGACGTTCGGCGCCGAGCGCGATCGGGCGTTCCCCGACGTCCCGACGATCTACGACGTGGTCAAGGACGAGGCCGACCGGGAGCTTGCCCAACTCATCTTCGGACAGGACGTGCTCAGCCGCCCGCTCACCGCGCCCCCTGGCGTCACCCCCGAGCGCGCCGCAGCCCTCCGCGCGGCATTCATGGCGACGATGGCCGACGTCGCGTTCCAGGATGAGGCGAACAAGGCGGGGCTCGAGATCCACGCCATGGACGGCGCCGAGACCCAGCGACGCTACCAGGCGTTCTATGCCATGCCGAAAAGCGTGGTGGAGCGGGCAAAAAAGGTCATCGGCCGCGAGGCGGAATAGGCACCGTGCCCACGAAGCCGCGGGCAAAGCCAGTCGTATCCGCTGCTGCGCCGAAGCTGTGTCCATTGCCCTTTCGGGCTATGCTGTCGCCGCCCTCGAAGGGAAATGGAGGCAGTGGTGCTCAAGCTCACGGCTTTCAGTCTCGCGTTGGTCTCCACTCTCGCGCTTGCAGTTGTTCCGGCAAGCCGGGCCCCGGCAGCGAACGCCCCCGGCGCCTGGTCGCACAAGGCGTCGATGCCCGGCGTGCGCAGTGAGATCGCGACGGCGGTCGTCGACGGCAAGATCTACGTCATCGGCGGCAACACGTCGGAGGACGTCGACGGCAAAACCGTGGAGCGCTACGACTCAGGCTTGGTCGAGGTCTACGATCCCGAGACCGACAAATGGCAGACGCTGTCGCCGATGCCGGATGGCGCTGGCCATGTCGCGACGGCCGTGCTCGACGGCCTGATCTATGTCGCCGGCGGTTTCAAGGCGCGACAGCACAGCCAACCCGTCGCCAACTTCTATTCCTACGATCCGAAGACGGATCGCTGGGAGACGCTGCCGCGGCTTCCCGGCCCTCGCGGCTCGGCGAACCTTGCCGCGGTCCGCGGCCACTTGCATCTGGTCGGAGGCCGCGTCAGCGACGAAGCCGGGCCGCTTGCCGCCCACGACGTCTACGATCCGAAGACGCGAACATGGTCGCCAGCGCCACCGATGCCGACCGCGCGCGACCATATGGGAGTCGCCGTGATCGGCGAGCGCATCCACGTCGTCGGCGGGCGCGCGGGCGGCGCCGACGAGAATCTCGGGATCCACGAAGTATTCAATCCGAAGAGCGGCACGTGGTCGTCGGCACTGCCGATGCCGACACCGCGATCGGGTGGCGCATTCGCGCGCTACCGCGGCCTCCTCTTCTTCATCGGCGGGGAGTGTCGCGACGGCAAAACCTACAACGAGGACGAGGCATACGATCCGACGACGCGGACGTGGGGCACCTACGCGCCGTTGCCGAGCGGCCGCCACGCATTCTCCGCCGAGGCGGTCGGCGACATCCTGTACGTCATTGGCGGCGCGAAAGGGTGCGGTGGTGGCGGCAAGGTCGCCGACACGCTGACGTTTCGTCTGCCCTGAAGGTTCAGCGGTCGGCGGCTGGCGTTGCGGCGCCTGAAACGCCGGCAGTGGCCGGCGCCGCGCTCGACGCGCCAAGGGCGTCGCCCGATGTCGCATCGGCAGCCGCGACCGGAACCGGCTTGGCTTCCGGCTTAGCCGGCGCGGACGGCGTCCCCTTCTGCGCCAAAGCCTGGCTGAGGGACAGCAGCAGGACCATCGCCTTCGCGGTGTCGTCCTTCATCAGACCATCGGCAAGCACCGGGCGCGGCACCGCAGTCAACAGCACGAATGCAGCAACCCACGCGGCCATTCCTCGCATCACGACGGATCGCGGTCCTGCCGGCGCGGCTCGATGCTCGATGTGCATGGTGCATCTCCCGACGGGATGCTGCGATCTCGTCAGGCAACGTTCGAGTGGTCATTTCGTGCCAAAGAATCGGCGCAAAAGTCCATTTCCAGCAGAACCGGGAGCGCTTCTGCCGCCGCCCCTGCGGACACGCGAAATAGCTCAGCCTCGCCGGGCCTGCGGCTTCGGCTCCAGCAGCGCACGCACACGATCGCGCAGATCGTGGAGCGGCCCCTCGGGAATTCCCATCTGGTCGAGGTGCAAAATGGTGTTCTCAAGGTACTCGGGGTTGGTGCCGCCCTTCCCCTCGCTGGTCGCGATGATGCGCGCGGCCTTGGCTGTCGTCAGCTTGCACGCGTACTGGGAATGATCGCGGTCGACGATGTAGCCCCAGGCGTCGACGATCTTGCCTGAGGCGAGAGTCACCGGCAGGCGCCTGCGCAGGTAGACGTTCGTCACGCGCTCGCGCTCATCGAGATAGGCGAGCACCTTGGCTTCGTCCGTCAGCGGGACCGCGAACGCCACGCCCTTGCAGGCGCCGCCGCGATCAAGCCCGAGCACGAGGCCGGGGCGGTCCGGGGTCCCGCGCCACACCTGCGAGTAGACGCAGAACGCCCGATGCCAGCCACGGACCAAACCGTATTCGAGACGGCGGTAGCGGAAGCCGGGATTCCACATCAGCGAGCCGTAGCCGAATATCCAGACCAGCGTCTCGCGAGCCTGCGGCGACGTGCGGCTGTGTCCGGATGTGGCACGCGTTGTGACACGGCGCCGCTTCGGTGACGCGTGGGACGCGAATTTCGCCTTGGTCGTCGCCTTGCGTGTTCGGGACAATCTCACCATTCGCCTCGTCGGGGCGCCGCGTGACCGCCTCGACGGGCAGTCGCCCAGCACTATACAGTCCCCGGGCACGGTACGAAGCGCGCGCGTAGCGTTCGGCGAAGACCCCGAGCTTGGGACCACAACCGAGGCCGTCAAGGACTCCACGACCAAGGATTGGCCCGCATGTCATTGCCCACCGATCGTTATTCCGACTTCGAGATCGAGCCCGACGTCATTCCCTACGTGCCGGCGCCGCGTCGCCGGGGCCGGACCGTGTTCTCCGCGGTCGTCGC
>DATJIG010000112.1:0-8775 GCA_035493495.1 Alphaproteobacteria bacterium | reverse complement strand
GCACGCCGAGCGCCGTGAAAAACAGCCCGACGTCGGGGTTGAGCGGCGCGCCGCCCGAGACCATCGCCTTCAGGCGCCCGCCGAAGCGCGCGCGCACCTTGTTGCGGACGAGAACGTCGAGCAGCCGGTCGAGCGGCCGCTCGTACCACGCGAGCGTACCGCGATAGCGCTTCTTGCCGAGCGCCAGCGTCTTGAGGAACAGCGTCCGCTTGACACCGCCGTCGCGCTCGACCTGGCGGGCGATGCGCGATTGCAGAGTTTCGTAGAGACGCGGCACCGCGGTCATGATGGTCGGCTTCGCCTCGACGAGGTTGCCGGCGAGCGAGTCGACTCCCTCGGCGTAGTAGATCTCGGCGCCGATCGCGACCGGGAACGACTGCCCGGCGGTATGCTCGTACGAGTGCGACAGCGGCAGGAACGAGAGGAAGACTTCGTTGCCGAGGCCGAGCGACTGCAGCAGGATCGCCGCGCCCTTGACGTTGCTCAGGATCGCGCCGTGACTGAGGATCACGCCCTTGGGTGCCCCGCCGGTGCCCGAGGTGTGAATGACGCAGGCGCGGTCGCGGCGGGTGAGAGGGGCGGGCACCGCGATGTCGGGACGGGTGCGGCCCAGCGCCAGCGCGGTGTCCCAGGTGTGGAGATCGGCGGCCAGCGTCGGCGCCTGGTCCACCGGCTCGATGTGGATCACATGCGCCACGGTCCCGCTGGTCGCCACCGCCGGCAGCACGCGTTTCGCGAGTGCCGCCGTCGAGACGATGACGACGCGCGCGGCGACGTTCGACAGGATGTACCTGTGGTCGTCGACGGTGTTGGTGCAATAGGCCGGCACGGTGACGAGTCCGGCGGCCATGATCGCGTAGTCGGCGATCAGCCACTCGGGGCGATTCTCGGAGACCAGGACCACCCGATCGCCCGGCTCGAGGCCCAGGGCCCGCAGCGCCCGCGCCAGCGCCGCCACGTCGTCGGCGACCGCGCGCCACGACCGAAACGTCCACGTGCCGTCGCGCTTCGCCCACAGAAAAGGTGCCTCACCCTTGCGCGCCGCGACCGCGAACAACTGATGCGGCAGCGATGTCAGCGCGAGGACATCCCGCGTCTCGCCCGTGATGCCGGTTTGTTCCCCCGATCGCTTCAATGGCTCCATCGTTCCCCGCTGTCGTCGAGCCACCGCGTGGTCACCCCGCCGTGATCACTATGCAAAGCGGCGCCCGGCTCTTATATCCAGAAGGCGTTATATCCAATCGCTCCGCTTCCGACGAGGACCCGCATGCCGCCCCGTAAAAAGCCGAACAAGAAGAACGCCCGCGCCCCCGTGAGGGCTTCCAGGACGACGACGGCGGGGAAACGCCCGTCGCGCAAGGCGGCCGGCAGGACGGCGGCTCTCCAGGCGACGCGGGGCGCGAGGATGAAGGCGCCGAGCTGGGATCTGTCGCACCTCTACGCCGGCCCGACCGACCCGGAGCTCGCGCGCGACCTCGAGCGTTCGGCGAGCGAGGCCGAGGCGTTCGAGGCCGAGTACAAGGGCAAGCTCGGCGGCCTCGACGGTGCGGCGCTCGGCATCGCCATCGCCGCGTTTGAGGGGATCGACGAGCGGCTGTCGAAGGTGATGTCCTATTCGCACCTCCTGTACGCGGGCAACGTCACCGATCCCGAGATCAGCCGCTTTTTTCAGACGACGCGCGAGCGCGCCAACGACATCTCCGCGCACCTGATCTTCTTCACCCTCGAGCTCAACCAGATTCCGGACGCGGACATCGCCGAGCGGCTCAAGGCGCCGGAGCTCGCGCGCTACGCATCGTGGCTGCGCGACGTCCGCGTGTTCCGTCCGCACCAGCTCTCGGAGGACCTGGAGCGCATCCTTCACGACAAGTCGGTGACAGGTCGCGGCGCGTGGAACCGGCTGTTCGACGAGACCATGGCGCGCCTGCGCTTCCCGTTTCGCGGCAAGATCATGACCGAGGCCGAGATCCTGCACCGGCTGTCGGATCGCGACGGCAAGGTGCGCAAGGACGCGGCCCTGGGCTTCGGGTCGGTGCTGAAGACCAACGCGCCGACGTTCGCGTTGATCACCAATACGCTCGCCAAGGACAAGGAGGTCGAAGACCGCTGGCGGCATTTCCCACGCCCGCAGTCGTCGCGCAACCTTGCCAACTTCGTCGATGACGACGTGGTCGATGCGCTGGTCAGCGCGGTCAAGTCCGCGTACCCGCGGCTGTCGCATCGCTACTACTGGCTCAAGGCCAAGTGGTTCAAGGTGAAGCAGCTCCCGTACTGGGACCGCAACGCGCCGCTGCCCGAGGCCAGGGAACGGACGATCCCGTGGGACGAGGCGGAGGCCACCGTGCTCGACGCCTACCGCGCGTTCTCTCCGATGCTGGCCGACGTCGGGCAGCGATTCTTCGCTGAGAACTGGATCGACGCCGACGTCCGTCCCGGCAAGGAGTCGGGCGCGTTCTCGCACCCGGTCGTGCCGTCGGCGCACCCCTATATCCTGATGAACTACCAGGGCAAGACGCGCGACGTGATGACGCTCGCCCACGAGCTCGGCCACGGCGTGCATCAGGTGCTTGCGGGCAAGCAGGGGCATTTGCAGGCGGACACGCCGCTGACGCTCGCCGAGACCGCGTCGGTGTTCGGCGAGATGCTGACGTTCCAGGCGCTGCTCGCCGCCGAAACGAATCCGGCGCGCAAGCGCGTGCTGCTCGCCGGCAAGGTCGAAGACATGCTGAACACGGTCGTGCGCCAGGTCGCGTTCTACGACTTCGAGAGTCGCGTCCACGAGAATCGCCGCAAGGGCGAGCTATCGTGCGACCAGATCTGCGACTTCTGGATGGCGGTGCAGGGCGAGAGCCTCGGGCCGTCGATCAAGCTGGAGGGCGACTACAGATTCTTCTGGAGCTACATCCCGCACTTCATCCACTCGCCGTTCTACGTCTACGCCTACGCGTTCGGCGATTGCCTGGTGAACTCGCTCTATGCCGCATACGAGGAGTGGAAGCGCGTCGGCGCCCACGGCGAGCCGTTCGAGGACCGTTACCGCACGATGCTTGCGGCGGGGGGCACGCTTCGCCACAAGGAGCTGCTCGCGCCATTCGGACTCGACGCCTCGAATCCGAATTTCTGGAATCGCGGCCTCAAGGTGGTCGAGGGCTTCATCGACGAACTGGAGAAGATCGGCTAGGGCCTGACGTCGCCAACATTTTTTGTTCGTCACACCCGCGCAAGCGGGTGTCCAGGCTTTTTAAAAAATCTGGATTCCCGCTTTCGCGGTAATGACGATTGAAAGAATCATCGGCCAAGAAGGGTTGGGGGAACATGTCTGAGAAAAAGTTTGCGCCGACGCGGCGTCAGGTCGTCGCGTCGCTCGCCGGCGTGGGTGCCGCCGCAATCGCGCCGAAACCGACGTTCGCGCAGCAGACCAAAGTCGGCGGCGCAACCTTTGTGCTGGTCCATGGCGCCAACAACGGCGGCTACGTGTGGAAGTACGTGGCGCCGCGCCTGCGCGCAATGGGCCACACCGTCTACACGCCGACGCTCACCGGCCTGGGAGAGCGCTCCCACCTGATGAGCAAGGACGTGACGCTCGAGACCCACATCATGGACGTGGTCAACCTCATCAAGTGGGAAGACCTCACGAACGTCACGCTGGTCTCCCACTCCTACGGCGGCTGGCCGGGATCGGGCGTGCCGGAGAAGGTCGGCGATGCGCTCGGCTCGGTCGTGTTCCTCGACGCCTTCATGCCGGACAACGGCCAGAAGGGCGTCGACCTCAACTCGCCGAAGAGCCGCGAGGACGTGCTGAAGGCGATCAAGAATGGCGAAGTGTCGCGGCCGCCGCGTGAGAGCGAGATCGGGCCGATGATGAAGCCCGAGGACCGCGCCTGGCTCGACTCGAAGGCGACGCCGCAGCCGATCGGCGTGTCGATGCAACCGATCGTGCTGACCGGTGCCCGCGACCGCGTGGCGAAGCGCACCTACATCCGCGCGCGTGGTTATCCCAACCCGAACTTCGACGCCGCCTATAACGCCTGCAAGGCCAAGGGCTGGAACGTGTTCGAGGTGCCGTGCGGCCACTCGGTGATGGTCGAGATGCCGGACCGGCTGATTGAGATCCTGACCAGCGTCGCGGCGACCTGATCGACTAAAGAGCGATGGGTGAGACCCATCGCGCTATTAAAGCGCGACGGGGTGAAAGCCATCGCCTTGGCAATCAGCGCGGGGCCGCGACCGACTTCATCCAGTCGACGAGCTTTTCCGCCGTCGCGCTCTCGACGCCGATGTAGCCGTGATGGGCGAGCGCCGTGCACGGCCCCGATTGCGGCTCCGATCCGCCGGTCATCCACACGGTCTCGACCCGCGGCGAGGACGTCAAGCTCCGGACGAGCTCCGGCACGTCCTCGGGCGGCGTGACGCGGCAGGTGTCGTCGCGGTGATGCATAACGAGCACGGGAATGGTGATGGCGGCCGCGAAGCGGGAATCGATCGGGTCGTAACCGCTGCGGCTTATGCGCGTAACCGGAGACGCCAGCGCCACGCCGGCGAACGTCTTCGGGGGCAGGTGCGCCGCGATATTGACCGCCGACACGGTGCCGCGGCTCGTGCCGATGATGAAGATCGGAGCCGGGCTCCATTGCCGCGCCCAGGCGACGATCGCCGCCGCATCCTTGACGTGCTCGTCGCCGCCGCGCGAATCGCCGAGGCCCTGGCGACGATCGGACGGCAGCCCCGCGTAGATCAGACCGATGCCGGAGGCCGAAAGCTGGCCGCGGATCCGCATCAGAAAGTTGTTGGTGAGCTTGCCCGACTGTCCAAGCATGCCGTTGCCGCCGACGTAGAGGATGGCGGTCGCCCATGGCGGGCCGCGGGCATAGACGACGTAAAGACTCTGGGTGATGCCGGGACGGGGCGCAATCGGCTCCATGCGCTCGCGCGCAGTGGCCGCAGTGGTGCACGCCACAACGACCATGCCAAGGACTGCCGACGTCCGGACACCCTTCCACATGCTTGTCCCCGTCATGTTGCACGCGCGCGAGGGCTATTGGCTGGTGCGGGTGACCGATTTCATCCAGTCGATGATCGTGCTCGCCGTCTCGCGCTCGATGCCGAAATAGCCGTGGGCCGAGCGGCCGTCGCAGGGACCGGATTTCGGCGGCACGCCGCCGCTCATCCACACCAGATCCTTTTTCGGCGCCGCCTTGAGCGCGTCGAACAGGCGCGGGATGTCGCTCGGCACCGTCACGTTGCAGGCGTCCTCGCGGTTGTGAACGACGAGCGCCGGTACGCGAATGGCCGCGAGCGCGCCGCTGTCGACGGCGCCGAGCTGCTTCGAGGCGCGGGTGATGGAGGAGGTGAGGACGACGCCGGC
Organism: Alphaproteobacteria bacterium; assembly: GCA_035493495.1. Lineage (GTDB taxonomy): Bacteria > Pseudomonadota > Alphaproteobacteria > SMXQ01 > SMXQ01 > DATJIG01. Next base: position 3,410 of record DATJIG010000112.1, on the reverse strand, counting down.
GAGACTTCCCTCCGCGGCGTGCGCGCCGATGTTGGCGGCGGACACCGTGCCGCGGCTGGTGCCGACGACGAAGATCGGCGCGGTGCTGCGCGTCCGGATCCACGCGATCATGGCTGCGGCATCGGCGGCGTGGGCGGCATCGTTGCGGCGGTTGCCCATGCCGCTTTGCATGTCGGAGGGCACGTCGGGATAGACGAGGAGAAGGCCGGCGCCCTTAAGCTGGTTTGCGATCCGCAGCAGGAAGTTGCCCTTGAGGTCCGTCGGGCCTTGGGCATCGAGCTTCATGTTGCCGTCGCCACCGACGTAGACCAGCGCGACGGCCCACGGCTTGGCCGTGGGCTCGACGATATAGAGGCCTTGGGTAACGCCGGGACGTGTCGGGATCGTTTCGACCCGCTCAGCGGCCACGGTGGGTGCGGCGGCGATGACCGCGATCGCGCCGATGATCAGTTTGCAGATGCGCGCCATGGCCGTCCCCGCCAATTCTCGGCTTGCCCTTTGCGGGCTTGATCGCCATTCTGGCGCTCCGGCAAAGAGCCAACAACACCAATAACAAAGCGTATAAACCAAGCGTTCGCTGGAACAAATCCCCCGATGAAGGTTGCGATTCCGAAGGAGCGGCGGCCGGGCGAAGCCCGCGTCGCGGCCACTCCCGACACCGTCAAAAAACTGAAGCAGCTCGGGCTCGACGTCGTCGTCGAAACGGGCGCAGGCGTCGCCTCCGCGGTGCCCGACGCGGCGTTCGTCGCTGCCGGAGCGGCGATTGCGCCGGATGCGCGCGCCGCCCTCGGTGACGCCGACATCGTGTTCAAGGTGCAGCGGCCGCTGCCCGACGAAATTCCGCTGATGAAGAAGGGCGCGGTGCTGATCGCCGGCCTCTCGGCGCTGGTCAACCGCGACGAGGTTCAGGCGTATGCCGGCGCCGGGCTCACCGCCTTCGCCATGGAGCTGGTGCCGCGCATCACCCGCGCCCAGTCGATGGACATCCTGTCGTCCCAGGCCAACCTCGCCGGCTACCGCGCCGTGCTCGAGGCCGCCAACGAATACGGCCGCGCGTTCCCGATGATGATGACGGCGGCCGGCACGGTCGCGCCGGCGCGCGTGTTCGTCATGGGCGTCGGCGTCGCCGGCCTGCAGGCGATCGCGACCGCGCGGCGCCTCGGCGCCGTGGTGTCGGCGACCGATGTACGCCCCGCCACCAAGGAGCAGGTCGAGAGCCTCGGCGCCAAGTTCGTCATGGTCGAGGACGAGGAGACCAAGTCGGCCCAGACCGCCGGCGGCTACGCCCGCGAGATGTCGGACGCCTATAAGAAGAAGCAGGCGGCGCTGCTCGCCGAGACCATCACCAAGCAGGACATCGTCATCACCACGGCGCTGATCCCCGGACGAAAGGCGCCGGTGCTGGTCAGCGACGAGATGGTGGCGACGATGAAGCCGGGCTCGGTGATCGTCGACCTGGCGGTCGAGCAGGGCGGCAACTGCCCGCTGTCAAAGCCCGACCAGGTCGTGACCACGCCCAACGGCGTCAAGATCATCGGTTACGGCAACCTGCCGTCGCGCATCGCGGTCGACGCCAGCGCCCTCTATGCCAAGAACCTGCTCGCGTTTCTGACGCCGCTGGTCGAGAAGGGCGGTCAGGCGCTCAAGATCGACACCGCCGACGAGGTCGTCGCCGGCACGCTGGTCACGCGCGACGGCGCGGTCGTTCATCCGCAGTTGAAGGGAGCCTGACGATGGTCGAAGCCGCCGTCGATCCGTTCGTGTTCCGCCTGGCGATCTTCGTGCTCGCCGTGTTCGTCGGTTACTACGTGGTCTGGAGCGTGACGCCCGCGCTGCACACGCCGCTGATGAGCGTCACCAACGCGATCTCCTCGGTGATCGTCGTCGGCGCGCTGATCGCCGCCGGGCCCGCCGGGTTCTCGGCCTCGAAGATGTTCGGGCTGGTCGCCATCGCATTGGCCGCGGTCAACATCTTCGGTGGGTTCGTCGTCACCCAGCGCATGCTGGGGATGTACAAGAAGAAGACGCCGGCCCAGCAGCCGGCGAAGAAGTAGAGGCGCCCGATGACCATCTCCGCCAACGGCGCGGCGCTCGCCTACCTCGTCAGCTCAATCCTGTTCATCATGGCGCTGCGCGGGCTCTCGAGCCCGGTGACGGCGCGCACCGGCAACGTCTACGGCATCGTCGGCATGGGTATCGCGGTCGTCACCACGATCCTCGGCCCCGGCGTGATGTCCTACGCCGAGATGCTCGGCGCCTTCGCGGTCGGCGGCGCCGTCGGCACCGTGGTCGCGCTCCGCATCCAGATGACGGCGATGCCGCAGCTCGTCGCCGCGTTCCACTCCCTGGTCGGCCTCGCGGCGGTGATGGTCGCCTCGGCCGCGTTCTACAACCCCGCCGCCTACGGCATCGTCGACGCCGCGGGCGTGCTCAAGCTGTCGAGCCGCATCGAGATGTCGCTCGGCGTCGTCATCGGCGCCATCACCTTCTCGGGTTCGATCATCGCCTTCACCAAGCTGCAGGGCCTGGTCAGCGGCAACCCGGTCGTGTTCAAGGGCCAGCACCTTCTCAACCTCGTTCTCGGCCTGATCATCGCCGCGCTGATCGTCACGTTCGCGACCAATCCCGCCAGAGAATACTTCTGGGCGATGACAGCGCTCGCGTTCCTGATCGGCTTCCTGATCATCATCCCGATCGGCGGCGCCGACATGCCAGTGGTCGTGTCGATGCTCAACTCCTACTCGGGGTGGGCGGCGGCCGGCATCGGCTTCACACTGGAGAACAACGCGCTGATCATCACCGGCGCGCTGGTCGGCTCGTCGGGTGCCATCCTCAGCTACATCATGTGCAAGGGGATGAACCGCTCGTTCTTCAACGTCATCCTCGGCGGCTTCGGTGGCGATGCCGCGGCGGCGAGCGGCGTGAAGGGCGAGCAGAAGCCGGTCAAGGCCGGCAGCGCCGAGGATGCGGCGTTCATCATGAAGAACGCCGGCAAGGTCATCGTCGTGCCGGGCTACGGCATGGCGGTCGCCCAGGCCCAGCACGCGCTGCGTGAGATGGCCGACAGCCTGAAGAAGCAGGGCGTCGAGGTGAAGTACGCGATCCATCCCGTCGCTGGCCGCATGCCGGGCCACATGAACGTGCTGCTGGCCGAAGCCAACGTGCCCTACGACGAGGTGTTCGAGCTCGAGGAGATCAACGCCGAGTTCCAGTCGGCCGACGTCGCCTATGTGATCGGCGCCAACGACGTGACCAATCCGTCGGCGCGTGACGATCCGCAGAGCCCGATCTACGGCATGCCGATCCTCGACGTCGACAAGGCGAAGACGGTGCTGTTCGTGAAGCGCTCGATGGCGGCGGGCTACGCCGGCGTCGACAACACGCTGTTCTACCGCGACAACACCATGATG
>DATJIG010000111.1:0-2213 GCA_035493495.1 Alphaproteobacteria bacterium | reverse complement strand
TCGCCTTCGATCATCGCCAGCATCAGGATCTCGTGCCAGGCCGGATCGAAACCGACCTCGTCGATGCGATTGCCGAAGCGGTCGTGCGTGCGAAGCTCGGGTGTGAAGCGATTGGCGCGCGCCGCCAGCGCCGACAGCTCGGCGCTGCCGAGCGCCGCGCCCCACTCCTCGAGACGATCATGCGACCACGCGGCGCCGCCGCGCTGGACCGCTTCGCGCAGCGCGCGATCGGCCAGATAGAGGTTGCGGCCCTCGTAGGGCGGCGGTTGGTTGCTGTCCTCGGCGGGCATCGCGCGCGTCACGCCGTCGGCGGGCGCAGCGCGCTTTTCGGACGGAACACCTTGCAGACGTCCTCGCGCGTCTCGATGTAAGGGCCGCCGATCAGGTCGATGCAATACGGCACGGCGGGAAAGATGCCGTCGAGCGTTTCCTTGATCGCCTTCGGTTGTCCGGGAAGGTTGAGGATCAGCGCGCCGCCGCGGATGACGCCGACCTGCCGTGAAAGTATCGCCGTCGGCACGTACTTGAGACTCACCTGCCGCATCTGCTCGCCGAAGCCCGGCAGCACCTTGTGCGCCACCGCCAGCGTCGCTTCCGGCGTCACGTCGCGCGCGGCAGGCCCCGTGCCTCCGGTCGTCAGCACCAGTTGGCAGCGCACGCTGTCGACGAGCTCGATCAATGTCCGCTCGATCAGCGCCTGCTCGTCCGGTATCAGCCGCGTTTCCATTCGCCACGGCGTCGTCAGCGCCGCCGTGAACCAGTCGGTGAGCGCCGGAATGCCCTTGTCTTCGTAGACACCGGCGGAGGCGCGGTCGCTGATCGAAACCAGGCCTATCAACAGCGTCGCGACGTCGGTCATCGGCGGATTCGGGCGAGCGTGGTCTGCGCCGGGCGTCATTCTCGCGGCGTCGACAACAAGGTGTTCAGCGCGCGAAAAAGCTCGCGATAGGCGTGCGGGGGCGCGGCCCGCGCCCGCTCGGCCTGGACCCGCGCCACCAGCGTGGAAAGGCGTGCGCGGTCGGCGTGGGGAACGGCGGTGCACAACTGGTCGAGCGCGGCTGGCTCCGCGAGCAGACGCTCGCGCCAGCGCTCGACCGTCGCGAGGCGCGCCTTTTCAGCTGCGGGCGCGTCGCCCCATTGCGCCAGCCGCGACCGGATAGGGTCGGGATCGACATCGCGCATCAGTCGGCCGATGTACTGCATCTGTCGGCGCCGCGCCTCGTGCTTGGTGATCGCGCGTGCCTGTTCGATCGCGTCGAACAGTCGCTCGGGCAGGCCGAGCTCGGACAGCCGCGGGGCGGAAAGTCGAACCAGCGTCTCGCCCAGCGTCTGAAGCTCGTGCATGTCGTTCTTGCGCCGCGTTTTCGACAAGACCTGCGCATCGTCGCCGGAAGCGCCGCCGGCCGATGGATCGGCGGATGCGGGCGCCGGCGCGGCGCGGCGGCCGGAGGAATGCGGTCCGCGGTCCTCCTGGCCCGTCCGCCGGGCTGTTTGGTCGGATCGTCGCATGGCGGCGCCAAGGGCGCGAAAGAGGGGTTTGCTATCATAACCGATCAGGGACCGCGTTCCGCCTCGAGTCCGTCGATGACCAGCTCCGTGAGCACGTCCGAGAATCGTTTCGCGCTCGCCGCCGGCACACTCGCCGACGTCGCCGCACAAGTGCTGGACGCTGCACGTGCCGGCGGCGCCACCGCGGCCGAGGTCGAGGTCTCGCAGGCCTTCGGCCAGAGCGTTACCGTGCGCAAGGGGGATGTCGAAACCATCGCCTACAACCGCGACAAGGGCATCGGCGTCACCGTCTATGTCGGCTTGCGCCGCGGCCACGCCAGCACTGCCGATTTCGCGCCCGCCGCGATACGCGACGCCGTCGCCAAGGCGTTGACGATCGCCCGCTACACCGCAGACGACAGCTGTGCCGGGCTGGCGGATCCGGCATTGCTGGCGCGTGACTGGGCCGATCCGGATCTGAGCCACCCATGGCCGTTGACCGTCGAGCAGGCGATCGAGCTCGGGCGCGAGTGCGAGGCCGCCGCGCTCGGCGTCGACGCGCGCATCAACAATTCCGAAGGCGCGTCGGTGTCGCTGCACGAGGCGGAATTCGTCTATGCGAACAGCAACGGATTTTCCGGCGGGTATGCGAGCTCGCGTCACGGCATCTACTGTGCGGTGATCGGCGAGGAGGATGGCGCGATGCAGCGCGACGACTGGTATAC
>DATJIG010000110.1:0-3902 GCA_035493495.1 Alphaproteobacteria bacterium | reverse complement strand
TGTCGAGCGAGGCGGTCGCGGCGGTCGTGCAGATGGCCACCGATGGCGCGCCGGCCGGCCTCCTGCACGATCCGAGTGCGCGCGAAGACGTGCCGATTGTACTGCGGCTGCCGCGCGCCGATCGAGGGTCGCTCGACGCCGTTGAAGCGCTGCGCCTCGGACCGGACGCGGTCTCGATCCGCGAGCTCACGCGGGCGTCGCGGACGACTGAAGAGCAGAGCATTTATCACAAGAACCTGCAGCCTGTGACCTACGTGACCGGCGACGTGGCCGGCGCCGTCGAAAGCCCTGTCTACGCCATCCTGCACATGAACCGGGCGCTCTCGTCGGTGCGCCTGCCGGACGGGTATGGTCTCGAGATCTACAACACCCGACTTCCCTTCGACAGCTCGAAGTACGCCATCAAATGGGACGGCGAATGGCACATCACCTACGAGGTATTTCGCGATCTCGGGATCGCGTTCGCTGTCGTCCTCGTGTTGATCTACATCCTCATCGTGGGCTGGTTCCAGTCGTTCGTTACTCCTCTGACGATCATGCTGGCGATCCCGTTTTCCCTCGTGGGCATCCTCCCGGCGCACGCGCTGCTCGGGGCGTTCTTCACCGCGACCTCGATGATCGGCTTCATCGCCGGCGCGGGCATCGTGGTGCGCAATTCGATCATCCTCGTCGACTTCATCGAGCTGCGGCTCAAGGACGGCATGTCGATCGACGAGGCGGTCGTCGACGCCGGTGCGGTACGGTTCCGCCCGATGGCGCTGACGGCTGCGGCGGTCATCGCCGGCTCAGCCGTCATCCTGTTCGATCCGATCTTCCAGGGTCTGGCGATCTCGCTGATGGCCGGCGAAGTGGCGTCACTGCTGCTCTCGCGCATGACGGTGCCGATCACCTACTACGTCACACACCGCCATCGACGCATCGGTGATGCGACGGCGAGGATGTTCAAAAAGGTACATCCTGCGCCCCTGCCGTTAGGGAGAGGATGAGTGATTCCTTCGCTTGGTTGTGTTCAGCGCTCGCCTGGGCCATGATCCGTCTGCCCCTGAGCCGAGGGATCTACAGGCGAAGGGCACCGACTCTCACATGAACGCGCTCCGGCAGCTACGCGCGAACGCGCTGAAAAGAACGCAAGATGAACACCGCAGGCCTGCAGTCCAGCGTCCATCGGGGAGTCGTCGCCCTGCTTCTCGCCGCAAGCACGGCCTGCTCCGGTCAGCAGAAGGCCGCACCGCCGGCGACCGAGGTGGCAACACCGTCGGCGGCCGACGCGGCAATCCCGCAAACGGCATCGCCGTACGACGCGCTCCCGGAAAGCGTGCGGACCGTGATGGACCAGCCGTTCACCGGAGACTTCGACGCGATGGTCAAGCGGCGCGTGATTCGCGTGGCCGTGACGTTCAATCGCACGCACTACTTCATCGACAAAGGGCAGGAACGCGGGCTGACCTATGAATCCTTGAAGCTGTTCGAGCACGATCTGAACGCGGACCTGAAGACGGGCAACCTCAAGGTGCACGTCGTGATCGTCCCGATGACGCGCAAGCAGCTGTACCCCGCGCTCGCGAGCGGCAAGGTCGACATGGTCGCGGCCATGGTCACGGTCCGGCCCGAGCTGGAGAAGCTCGCCGCCTTCTCGGTGCCGACCCGCACCAACGTGAATGAGGTCGTGGTCACCGGGCCAGGCGCGCCACCAATCGCGACCGCGGACGATCTCGCCGGCCAGGAGGTGTTCGTCCGCAAAGGAAGCATTTATGAGGAGAGTCTCGACCGCCTGAACGTCCAGCTGAAGGCGCACGGCAAGCCGGCGGTGGAGATCGACGAGGCCCCCGACGTGCTCGAGGACGACGACGTCCTCGAGATGGTCAATGCGGGCCTCGTCCCGATCACCGTCGTGGACGACTACCTGGCCGAGTTCTGGAGCAAGGTATTCACCAGCATCAAGGTGCGCTCCGACATCGTCGTGCGGTCCGGAGGCAGCCTGGCCGTCGCGTTTCGCAAGGAGAATCCCAAGCTCCGAGAGACCGTGGACAGGTGGCTCCGAAAGCACCCAAAGGGCGACGCCTTCCGAAACACGATCGAACGCCGTTATCTGGACAGCGTCAAGTACGCGAAGAACGCTGCAGCGGATACCGAGCGCCAGAAACTACAGGCGGTGGCCGAACTGTTCAAGAAGTACGGGGCGGAATACAACCTCGACCCGCTGCTCATGGCGGCGCAGGGCTACCAGGAGTCGACGCTGGACCAGGACGTCAAGAGCCCGGTGGGTGCGATCGGCGTGATGCAGGTCATGCCCCCGACCGGCAAGGAATTGAACGTCGGCGACATCACGAAGGTCGACGCCAACATCCACGCCGGCGTGAAGTACATGCGGTTCATGATGGACCAGTACTTCAGGGACGACGCCATGGACACCTTGAACAAGGAGCTCATGACGTTTGCGGCCTACAACGCCGGACCTGGACGGCTGAAACAGCTCCGGCGCGAGACGGAGCAGAGGGGCCTCGATCCCAACGTGTGGTTCGGCAACGTCGAACGGGTCGCGTCGGAGCGGATCGGCCGGGAAACGGTCACCTACGTCAGCAACATCTACAAGTACTACATCGCCTACGGTCTGATGTCCGAGCAGCGGCACCGGCGGGAAGCGGCGAAGGCGGCGGTCGGGAAGCGCAATTGAGACGCCGATTCCGTCGGCGACGACAGGAGGAAGGTGGCATGCGCATGAGGCAACTCACCGTGATTGGGACTGTGTTGATCGCCGCCGCGTGCGGAGGGTCGCAGCGGCCCCCGCCCAAGCCTGCTGCGGAGCCGTCGGCCACCGTGCAACTTGGCGGTCCGCCGACCGGCGTCGGGACGTCTACCGCCGACACTGGCGAGATCAAGCCGGCCGATCCGAAGATGTTCTACAAGAAGCCTGGCTATTCGCCATACGCAGGCAGGAATTACCCGGAGCGTCCGTACTTCGGCGACGAGCACGTCCACACAGCGTGGTCGGTTGATGCCGGCGGCAGCGGCGCGACGCTCGGTCCCGAGGAGGCGACGCGCTTTGCGCGGGGGGAGGAAGTCATCTCGACCAGCGGCCAGCCGGTGAGGCTCGGACAGCCGCTCGACTGGGTCGCCATCACGGATCACTCCGACATGATGGGCATGATCAGCGAGATCAAGGGCGGCAATCCCGAAATGATGGCCGACCCAACGCTCAAGCGGTGGCACGACATGTTCCTGGGCGGGCCGGTGGAGGCCAAGAAGGGCGTGATGGAACTGGTCGCCGCGCAGGCGGGCAAGAAGCTGCCGGCGGCCGCGACGGATCCGAAATTTGCCCGGAGCGTCTGGGCCAAGATCACCACCATCGCGGAGAAGTACAACGAACCGGGGCGCTTCACGGCGTTCATCGGCTACGAGTGGACGTCGAATGCCGGCGGCGGCGACAACCTGCACCGGAACATCATCTACCGCGACAACAAGGACAAAGCCGACCAGGTGCTGCCGTTTACCACGTTCCAGAGCGAGAACCCCGAGGACCTCTGGAAGTGGATGAACGAGTGGGAGAAGACGACCGGCGGCAAGCTCCTCGCGATCCCGCACAACGGCAATCTCTCGAACGGCCGGATGTTCGCGCTGACGACCTTCAGCGGTGACCCGCTCACCAAGGCCTGGGCCGACGCGCGACAGCGGTGGGAGCCGCTGTTCGAAGCGATTCAGATGAAGGGGCAGAGCGAGTCGCATCCGTCGCTGTCGCCGACCGACGACTTCGCCGCCTACGAGCTGTGGGACCGCGGCAATCTCACGCAGACGCCGAAGAAGCCCGGCATGTTCGCGGGCGAATACGCGCGCGAGGCGCTCAAGAACGGCCTGAAGGTGGAACAGGAGCTGGGAACCAACCCGTTCAAGTTCGGGATGGCGGG
>DATJIG010000109.1:0-5188 GCA_035493495.1 Alphaproteobacteria bacterium | reverse complement strand
CCTCCGTTGGCGCGCTCACGCCCCTTGCGGGACGGCGGTCTGAAGGGCGAGCGCGTGCAGGTCGCCCCCCATCTTACCCTGAAGCGCGGCGTAAACCATTTGGTGCTGCTGCACGCGGCTCTTGCCCTTGAAGGCCGCCGAAACGACGTGGGCGGCATAGTGATTGCCGTCGCCCGCGAGATCCTCGATGGCGACGCTGGCATCGGGGAACGCGACCTTGATCAGCCGTTCGATCTCGCCTGAGTCCATCGCCATCGTCGAATTCCTGAAGCTGAATCTAAATCTGCCGGAAACTAAACTTGAGTGAGCGCGTCGGGAGCCGCCATATAGCGCGGCAGCCAGCCCTCGTGGGCCTGCCGAAGCTCGCCCAGAGATATGGTGCCGGCCCCCGCGAGAGTCAACGCATCGCCCCCGGTGCGGCCGAGCACGAAAGCCGGCACTCCGGCCTCGCGCGCCTGCTGCAGCACGGTTTCGGGATTGCGCACGGTGACGAGGTAGCGGCCCTGATCCTCACCGAACAGCCACGCATGCAGCGGGCAGGGAAGCGCGTCCGGTGCCGCGATCTCGGCGCCGATGCCGCCCGCGAGCGCCATCTCGGCGATCGCCACCAGAAGTCCGCCGTCGGCGACGTCGTGACAGGTGACGATGTCGCCGCTCTCGATCAGACCGCGGACAAAGTCGCCGTTGCGGCGCTCGGCCGCGAGGTCGACCGGCGGCGGCGCGCCTTCGTCGCGGCCCAGGAGATCGCGCAGGTAGACCGAGCGGCCGAGATGGCCCTTGGTCTCGCCGAGGAGGACGATGGATTCGCCGTCGCGACGGAAATCGGCCGTTGCGAAGTTGTCGAGGTCCTCGACCGTGCCGACCGCGCCGATCATCGGGGTCGGCAGGATCGCCTTGCCCGAGGTCTCGTTGTAGAGCGACACGTTGCCCGACACGACCGGGAAGTCGAGCGCGAGGCACGCGTCGCGCATGCCCTCGATGCAGCCCGCGAACTGCCCCATGATCTCCGGCTTCTCGGGGTTGCCGAAGTTCATGTTGTCGGTGATGGCGAGGGGCCTGGCGCCGACCGCGGTGAGATTGCGCCACGCCTCGGCGACCGCCTGCTTGCCGCCCTCGGACGGATCGGCGACGCAGTAGCGCGGCGTGCAGTCCGCCGTCATGGCAAGTCCGCGCTCGGTGCCGTGGATGCGGACAATCGAGGCGTCGCCGCCGGGGCGGACGACGGTGTCGCCCATCACCATGTGGTCGTACTGCTCCCAGATCCAGCGCTTCGACGCGAGGTCGGGGGCGGCCATCAGGGTCTTGAGCGAGTCGAGCGGTGCGCCGGCGGACTTGACGCTCGCCGGATCGAGCGCCGCGGGCTTGGGCGTCGGCAGGTAGGGTCGCTCGTACTGCGGCGCGGAATCCGCGAGCGGCGCGATCGGCAGATCGGCGACGGTCTCGCCGTGGTGCTTCAGCACCATGCGGCCGGTGTCCGTCAGCTTGCCGATGACGGCGAAGTCGAGCTCCCACTTCTGGAAGATCCGGCGGGCGACGTTCTCGCGGCCGGGCTTCAGGATCATCAGCATGCGCTCCTGGCTCTCGGAGAGCATGATCTCGTAGGCGGTCATGGCGCGCTCGCGCACCGGCACCTTGTCGAGGTCGACCTCGACGCCCATGCCGCCCTTCGACGCCATCTCGAACGACGACGAGGTGAGGCCGGCGGCACCCATGTCCTGGATCGCGACGATCACGTCCTCGGCCATCAGCTCGAGGCAGGCCTCGATCAGAAGCTTCTCGGTGAACGGGTCGCCCACCTGCACCGTCGGGCGCTTGGCCTCGGCTTGCTCGTCGAACTCGGCCGACGCCATGGTGGCGCCATGGATCCCGTCGCGGCCGGTCTTGGAGCCGACGTAGACGACCGGGTTCCCGACGCCGCTCGCGGCGGAATAGAAGATGCGGTCCGCGTCGGCGACGCCGACCGTCATCGCGTTGACGAGGATGTTGCCGTTGTAGCTCGGGTCGAATGCGGTATTGCCGCCGACCGTGGGGACGCCGACGCAGTTGCCGTAGCCGCCGATGCCGGCGACGACGCCGGCGACGAGATGCCGCGTCCTGGGGTGATCGGGTGCTCCGAAGCGCAGTGCGTTGAGGTTGGCGACGGGACGCGCGCCCATGGTGAACACGTCGCGCAGGATGCCGCCGACGCCGGTCGCGGCACCCTGATAGGGCTCGATGAACGACGGGTGGTTGTGGCTCTCCATCTTGAAGATGCAGGCGAGCCCGTCGCCGATGTCGATGACGCCGGCGTTCTCGCCCGGGCCGCAGATCACCCACGGCGCGGTGGTCGGCAGCTTCTTGAGCCAGACCTTCGAGGATTTGTAGGAGCAGTGCTCGCTCCACATCACCGAGAAGATGCCGAGCTCGGTGAGGTTCGGCGCGCGGCCGAGGATCTGGAGGACGCGCTCGTATTCGGCGGGCGAGAGGCCGTGCTCGGCGGCGATCTCGGGAGTGACCGTCGCGGTGTCCCTGGCGAGCGTCGAGTTCATGCCAGTACCACCTTGGCGAGGGCTTCGAACATCGTGCGACCGTCGGTGCCGCCCAGCAGCGGGTCCGACAGGCGCTCGGGGTGCGGCATCATGCCGAGCACGTTGCCCTTCTCGTTGAGGATGCCGGCGATGTTGTCGATCGAGCCGTTGGGGTTCGCGTCGTCGGTCGCCTTGCCGTTCGCATCGACGTAGCGGAAGGCGACGCGGCCTTCGCCCTTGAGGCGCCTCAGCGTCTCGCCGTCGGCGAAGTAGTTGCCGTCGCCGTGGGCGACGGGAATCTGCACGACCTGGCCGGCCTTGTAGCCGCGGGTGAACGAGCTCTTCGCGTTCTCGACCTTGAGCTGCACGTCCTTGCAGACGAACTTGAGCGAGGCGTTGCGCATCAGCGCACCGGGCAGGAGCTGGGCCTCGGTGAGCACCTGGAAGCCGTTGCAGATGCCGAGCACCAGCGTGCCCTTGGCGGCGCGCGCCTTGACCTCGCGCATGATCGGCGAGTGCGCCGCCATCGCGCCGCAGCGCAGATAGTCGCCGTAGGAGAATCCGCCGGGGATGACGATCAGGTCGAGCTTCGGAAGCTCGGATTCGCCGTGCCATATCATCGCCGGAGCGCGGCCCATCGATTGCTCGAGGGCGACGGCTACGTCGCGGTCGCAGTTGGAGCCGGGGAAAACGATGACTGCCGCCTTCACGAAACTCTCCTGGCGGGTGGTGTGCGGTGCGCGTCAGGCATCCACATCGATGCGATAGTCTTCGATGACCGTGTTGGCGAGCAGCTTCTCGCACATGTCCTTCACCTGGGCCTTTGCTTTCGCAGCATCGGACTCGGCGATCTCGATCTCGATGAACTTGCCTTGGCGGACCTCGCCCACGCCCGAGAACCCGAGCGAGCCGAGCGCGTGGCCGATGGCCTTGCCCTGGGGGTCGAGAACGCCGTTCTTCAGGGTGACGTGGACACGCGCCTTCACTGCACCGTCTCCGGCCCCTTCATGTCGCGGGGACCGCCCTCGGGCATGATGCCGAGGCGGCGCGCCACTTCCTGATAGGCTTCCTCGACGTTGCCGAGGTCGCGGCGGAAGCGATCCTTGTCCATCTTCTCGTTGGTGCGGGCGTCCCAGAACCGGCAGTTGTCCGGGCTGATCTCGTCGGCCAGCACGATGCGCATGTCGTCGCCTTCCCACAGGCGGCCGAACTCGAGCTTGAAGTCGACCAGCTTGATGCCGACGCCGAGGAAGAGGCCGAGCAGGAAGTCGTTGATCCGGAGCGAGAGATTCATGACCTCGTCGATCTCCTGGGTCGTCGCCCAGCCGAACGCGGTGATGTGCTCCTCGTTGACCATCGGGTCGCCGAGGCGATCGTTCTTGAAATAGAACTCGACGATCGAGCGCGGCAGAGCGGTGCCTTCCTCGATGCCGAGGCGCTGCGACAGCGAGCCGGCCGCGACGTTGCGGATCACCACCTCGACCGGGATGATCTCGACCTCGCGCACGAGCTGCTCGCGCATGTTGAGGCGGCGGATGAAGTGGGTCGGGATGCCGATCTCCTGGAGGCGCATCATCAGATGCTCGGAGATGCGGTTGTTCAGCACACCCTTGCCGGTGATCGTGCCGCGCTTCTGGTTGTTGAACGCGGTTGCGTCGTCCTTGAAGTACTGGACGAGGGTGCCCGGCTCCGGTCCCTCGAAAAGGACCTTCGCCTTGCCTTCGTAGATCTGCTTGCGGCGCGCCATGTTTTTCCGGAAAAAGCGGCGGCGCCGATGCGGCGCCGCGGGGGTCGAACGGGAGACATGATATAGCGCAGGGGAGGGGCCGAAACAACGACCGGACCCGCAAAGCTGCCCTGTGGATAACCGGCCCTGAGCGGCCCGTCCCGAGGCCTCCCGTCACGCCGCCGATAGCGTCGAATCGGCCCTATTCCGGGCCCGTTCTCAGTGGGCCGTGAACAGGCTGCGGACGCCCTCGCCGGCGCCCGGCTTGCTCGCCTCCTGGCGCGCCCGCTCGATGGTGTCGGCCGCGTCACGGCCGAGCTTGGCCACGTCGACCGTGGTGAGCTTGCCGTCCTGCTTGAGGAAGCGGCCGTCGACCACGACGCTGTCGATGTTCGAGGGCTGGGCCGACTGCACCAGCATCCGCGTCGGCGAGGTGAACGGGATCATGTTGACGTCGGTGGTGCGCACCAGCAGGAAGTCGGCGCGCTTGCCCGGCGTCAGCGAGCCGGTGCGGTCGGCCAGCCCGAGCGCCCGCGCGCCGTCGATCGTCGCCATTTCGAGCACGCGCTGGGACGAGATCGCGTACTCGCTGACGGCGCGGCCATCGGCGATGTTCTCGATCGCCTTCATGATCGCCAGCATGTCGGCGTTGCCCGACAGGATCGTGGTGTCGACCGACACGCTGACCGGGACGCCAGCTTTCAGGAAGTCGTTGACGGGCGTGATGCCGAACCCGGTGCGGAGCTCGGTGTAGGGGCTCAGGCTCACCGCGGTCTTGGTCTCGGCGAGCAGCTTCAGATCCTCGGGCGAGTTGTTGGTGACGTGAATCAGCAGTACGTCCGGGCCGAGGAGGCCGGCCTTGGCCAGCGTCTGGATGCCCTGGCGCTTCTTCACCCGCTCGGCGTCAGTGCCCATGTGCGTCGTGATCGCGATCTTGCGGTCGCGCGCGAACTTC
>DATJIG010000108.1:0-11017 GCA_035493495.1 Alphaproteobacteria bacterium | reverse complement strand
CCCGGGTGACAACTCCGGTGCCCGCGGCGATTTCCAGAACGGCGGTTGGCGACAAAGATGCTGCGCGTCGCGCCAGGTCAGCGGCGTACGACTCGAAAATCAACGGCACCATGTAGCGGTCGTAGTTTTCGGGGACCGAGCCCGCGAACACCTTGTCGGATTCCAACATTGCGATCCCCCGTCGACAGTCGTGAGCCGTGGCCTAGTCGCCCTCGGAACGGTTGCCCATCGCCGCGCGGGCGGCGGCGATCGCCTCGGGCGGCAGCGCGTAGACGTTCTTGATCGTCTCGCTGAGCTGCACGCCGTCGACGAAATCGATGGTGAGCTTGAGGCGCGCGGCTTCGTCGCGGAATGCGGGGTCGTTCATCGTGTCGACGAACGCCTTGCGCAGGTCGGCGACGCGCGCCGTCGGCAGTCCCGGCGGTGCCAGCACCGGGCGGTCCATCTGCTCCGTCGCGAACGGAATCTCGAAGATCTGGCGCGTGAGTTCATCGGTGATGAACTCGGTGATCGCCGGCGAGTCGGGGAACTCCTGCAGGCGGTGCGGCGCGATGACGATCGGCACCACGAACTTGTGGTCGGTGAACCACTCCGGCAGCGTCGCCTTGATAGTGGTAAGGAACGCGCCGCAGGCGCCGTAGACCTCGCCCCGCTCCATCGCGAGATAGACGCTGGAGCCGTCGGCGTATCCGGCGATGACGCGGAATTTCGTGCCGAACGAAGCGTTCAGTAACGCAGGATAGATTAGCATCGACGAGCCGACGCCGGTGCCGCCGGCGATGAACTCAGTTTTCCTGAGGTCGTCCCAGGTCTTCACCGGTGCGGTGTGCCATGCCATGCACACCGCCGGCGCCTGGTCGATGCTGCCGAGCCAGTTGAACCTGGTCGCGTCGTACTGCGCGCCCTTGTTGCCCATCAGCGGCGCGAGCGGCACCGTTACCTGGACGATGCCGAACGTGGTGCCGTCGCGCGGTGCCTGGACGTACATCCAGTTCGTCGCCTTGACGCCACCGGCGCCGGGCATGTTCTCGACGATGATGTTGGGTTGCCCCGGGAGGTGCCGGTCCATGTGGCGGGCGAGCAGGCGTCCGTAGACCGCGTAGCCGCCGCCGACGCCGGTGCTCAACACCAGGTGCACGGTCTTGCCGCGATAGAACTCCGCGTCGGATTGGGCCGACGCGTCGCCGGCGCACGCAATCAGACACGCCGCAACGACGGCGAACGCGAAGCGCGACATCGGAGCCTCCCGAGCTCGGTTCCGGGCACGTTTAGGCCGATGGCCTTGGGTGCTTCTCGGCCCTTCAACTCTAGGCGGCGGCGCGAACGCGCTCTAGGAGAAACATGCGGAGTATCGCGCGGGAACCTTGGTATCGATCGCCGGACGAAGTCGACGCCAGCGCAATTCATGCTAGCATTCCTGCTTAAGCCGCTCGTTAGAAGCGGCCGGAGGCAACGGAACGGGAACTTCGACGATGCTTTCACCGAGCACCCAGACGGGCAGCCGGGTGGTTCCGGCGCGTGCGCGAATCGGCATCATCCTCTCCTCCGGCAATCGTGTGGTCGAAGCGCAGTTGCGCGCCTTCGCGCCGCCTGAGCTGGCGATTCACGTCACGCGGATGCGGATGGCGAAGAGCCGTACGCAAACGATATCGGAGCAGATCGACATCATCATGCGCGCGGCCGAGCTGCTCGCCGATGCCAAGGTCGACCTCATCGTCCTGCAGGCTAGCGCGCTGGCGATGGAGAAGGGACCCGATGCCGAGAGCGCGACGGTGCGCGCAATCAGCGAGGCCACCGGGACCGCGGCGCTGACATCGACCCAGGCGATGGTCGAGGCGCTGCGGGCGCTGGCGCTCAAGCGCGTGGTGCTGCTCAGTCCGTCCGCCAAGGCGATGAACGACGCCGAGGCCGCCTATCTGCGCGCCCAGGGCTTTGACGTGGTGAACAGCGTCGGCCTCGATCTCCAGGTCGGCGCCGGCCTGACGATGACGCCCGGCGACTGGGTCGATCTCGTGCGGGCCAACGATCGCCGCGAGGCCGAGGGCTATTTCCTCAGTGGCTCCAACACGACGATGATCGAGGCGATCGGCGAGATCGAGGATCGGCTGGGGAAACCGGCGGTCAGCAGCACGCAGGCGATGCTGTGGGCCAGCGTCGGCCGCCTCAAGGCCAGGCTCGGCAGGGTCGCGTTTGCGCCGGAGTTGGGAAGGTTGTTCGCCCGGCTCTGAACACGCGTTCGGATATCACGACGTCCAACAGGAGGTATGTGATGGCTATCGGTCGCACGTTTGCAGTCGCCGCGGTGGTTGCGTTGAATCTTACGGCGCTGGTTGCGTCGACGGGCGCGCAGACCTCCCAGTCGTCCAGGCCCGAGTCGGTCGAGGAGTTCTACCGCGGCAAGCAGATCCGGCTGGTGGTCGGGTCGGATGCCGGTGGCGGCTACGATGCCTACGGGCGGCTCGTCGCCGCCTACATGGGCAAATACATTCCTGGCAATCCGAGTTTCATCGTCCAGAACATGGCTGGTGCCGGATCGCTGATCGCGACCAACCACGTGGCCAATGTGGCCGCCAAGGACGGCACGGTGATCGGCGCGATTCATCCCGACGCCGTCACCGCGCCGCTGTTCCGTTCGGACAAGGCGAAATACGATCCGAGGAAGTTTGTCTGGCTCGGCAGCCCTGTCTCGATCACCTACACGGTGACGGTCTGGCACACGGCGCCGATCCAGACCTTCGACGAGCTGTTCAGCAAGGAGCTGATCGTCGCCGCCTCGGGTGGCGAGTCGACCGTGCTGCCGCTGCTCGCCAACGGCGTGCTCGGCACCAAGTTCAAGGTGATCACCGGCTACAAGAGCGCGAGCGCCGGCTTTCTGGCGATCGAACGCGGCGAGGCACAGGGCAACGGCGGCGACGCGCTCAACGCGCTCAAGTCGGTCCACGGCGACCGTCTCCGCGACGGCACGGTGCGCATCATCGCCGCCTACGGCATGAAGCCCAATCCCGAGCTCGCCGGCGTGCCGAGGGTGCTCGATTACGCCAAGACGCCGGAGCAGCGCGAGGCACTGTCCCTGGTGTTCTCGACCGACGATTTCGGCTGGCCCTACATCATGGCGGGCGAGGTCCCCGCCGATCGCGCCCGCGCCCTGCAGGCGGCGTTCGAGAAGGCCATGACCGACAAGGACCTTCTCGCCGACGCCGCGAAGCGCCGGCTCGACATCAGTCCGGTTCGGGCCGAGGAACAGGCGAAGCTGGTGGTCGACACCTTCAACACCCGGGCCGAGGTGGTCGACAAGGTGAAGCGGATGATCGGCGAGTGACGCGAGCGCGTTGCGGCATCGCCCGATCTGAATTGCGGATCTAGCGCGACTCGCGCGCCCACGCGCCGGCGAGTGCCGCCAGTACGACGAGCAGCGCCAGGAACGCCGGCGCCAGCGGCAGTTCGCGCACGCCTTTGACGACGTAGTCGACGCCGCCGGCGAAGCCGATCCAGCCGCGCCCCGCGGCGGTCTGACCCGCGCGTGAGAGCCGCGCCTCGGGCACGCCGTCCGAAATCCAGTCGACGGCGCCGCCCTTGGCCTTGACGATCGGCCCCAGCACCGAATCGGTCGCGCGCACGTCGGCGAGTTCCTTCTGCAGCTCGGCGCCGACCACGGCGACGGCCTTGTGCTGGCCGTCGTCGAAGCGCCACACGCCGGGCTCGTCTGCGGCGAGCGTCGCCTGGGCCGGACTGTCGTCGCGCGGCGTCAGCATCATCGAGCGATCCTGGCCCGACGGCGTGCGCACGCTGACCTCGACGGGGTCGTTCGACAAGCTGACGCGGGTCACGGTGATGTTCGAGCCTTGCGCCACGGCCCGCAGGTCCTCTTCCTCGAGCGACGGCTCCTTCATCAGCCAATGGGCGACGCGGCGCAGCAGCTCGGCCTGCGGCCCGCCGCCTTCGTAGCCGCGCGCCCACAGCCAGATCTGGTCCGACGACAGCTCGGCGACGCGGCCCTGGCCGACGCGGTTGAGGACGAGCAGCGGCTTGCCGCCGGCGCCTTCCATCACCGTCTGGCCCTCGGGCGCGGTGGCGTCGGCCTGGCGGAACCAGCGGCTCCACGACGGCTCGTCGCCCTTGTTGCCTTCGCCCGGCAATCCCATCGTCACCGGATGGCGGCGGCCGATGTCGGTGACGTGCGGCTTGAACGGCGCGTCGATCATCTGGCCCGTGGGCACCAGCGGCAGCACCGCCTTGAGCGGCGTGTTGTAGAGCCCGTTCGGGCTGGCGAGGCCGGGGCCGCCCGCCTCCAGCACCGCGCCGCCGTTCTTCACGTAGCGCACGACGTTGTCGAGATAGGCGGTCGGCAGGATGCCGCGGCGGTGATAGCGGTCGAAGATGACGAGGTCGAAAGTGTCGAGCTTCTCCTCGAACAGCTCGCGCGTGGGGAAGGCAATCAGCGACAGCTCGCGCACCGGCGTGCCGTCCTGCTTCTCCGGCGGACGCAAAATCGTGAAGTGCACGAGGTCGACCGACGGATCGGACTTCAGCAGGTTGCGCCACACCCGCTCGCCGTTGTGGGGGAGGCCGGAGACCAGCAGCACCTTGAGGCGGTCGCGCACGCCTTCGATCACCACCGCGGCGCGGTTGTTGATCGGCGTGATCTCGCCCGGCACGACGTCGGTGGCGATCTCGACCACGTTGGCGCCGCCGTGGCGGATCGGCACGGTGACGCTGAGCGGTTGGCCGAGCGTCGCCTGCTGCGATTTCAGCGGCTCGCCGTCGACGGTGACGTCGACGCGGACCGGCCCCTTGGTGAGCGCTTCCGGCTGATCGGCGACGCGTACGGTGAACGTCGCGTCCTGGCCGACGATGCCGTAGCCCGGCGCACGATCGACGATGAGGCGGCGGTCGCGCTCGTTGCGCGAGCCGGTGAGCAGCACGTGAAGCGGCCCGGCCCAGGCGAGGCCCGAGGCGTCCTTGGGCGTGTCATGGACCTGGCCGTCGGTGATCATGACGACGCCCGCGACCTGGGCCGGCGGGACGTCCGCCAGCGCCTCGTGTGCGGCGGAGAAGAGGTGCGTGCCGTCGGCGGCGTCGGTGCCGTTCGGGTGCGCGGTCACTTCGCGCACGTCCATGCCCGGCAGCTTCTTGAGCGAGTCGACGATCTGCTGGCGCGCCTGCTCGGCTTGGTCGCGGCGGTCGCCGACGGCCTGGCTCGGGCTGTCGTCCTTGACGACCAGCGCGACCGACGGCAGCGGTTCGCGCTCCTCGTCGCGCAACGTCGGGTTGGTGATCGCGCCGAACAGCGCCGCCAGCGCGAGCGCGCGGATGATCGCGCCGCGCGCGCCGACGAACAGCGCGGCGATCACCGCGATCAGCGCCAGCGCGCCGAGCGCGATCGTCGCCCACATCGGCAGATACGGATCGAAGACGATGCTGGTGAAGCCGCCCATGCTCGCGTCCTACTGGCCCAGCCGTTCGAGGATCGCCGGCACGTGCACCTGGTCGGCCTTGTAGTTGCCGGTCAGCACGTACATGACGAGATTGATGCCGAAGCGGAACGCCATCTCGCGCTGGCGTTCGCCGCCCTGCGTCGGATAGAGCGGGCGGCCACGCTCGTCGGTGGCCCACGCCGCCGCCCAGTCGTTGGAGCCGACGATGATCGACGACACGCCGTCGTTGGCCGCGGTCTCGTTGGCCTCGACCCACACCTTGCCGCCGTCCCAGCGGCCGGGGAAGTCCTGCAGCAGGTAGAACGATTTCGTCAGGATGTGGTCGGGCGGCACCGGCTGCAGCGCCGGCAGGTCGAGGCCGGTCGCGATCTGCTGCAGCTTGGCGGCGCCTGGACCCTGGTCGCTGCCGGTCTGGCGATCGCGGGTATCGAACACGATGGTGCCGCCGCCCTTGAGGAACGCCTCGATCCGCTCGCGCGCGGCACGCGACAACTGCTGTTGCCGGTCGGTCATCGGCCAGTAGAGCATCGGGAAGAAGGCGAGCTCGTCGCGCTCGAGGTCGACGCCGATCGGCTGCTCGGGCTCGACCGCGGTGCGCTGCACCAGCATCTGGGTGAGCCCTGTGAGTCCGGCGCGGCTGACTTCGTCGGCGGCCGCGTCGTGGGTCACGACATAGGCGAGGCGCGTGTTTGCCGCCGCCTCCATGGCGAAGCGGTCGTTGCCCTGATTGCTGTTGGCCGGTTGCGCCTGAGCGCCACCCGCGAGTGCGACGGCCAGCACCAGCCCGGCGGCGGCACGTCCCGCCGCGCGGCGTCCCGGCAGCGCGATCAGGCCGCGCAGCAAGAGCGCAATGATGGTGTCGGCGATGGCGAGCATCAGCGCGATGGTGAGCAACGAGGGCTTCAGCGCGCGCTCGACCTCGGCGTGGACCGCGCGCACCTCGGCACCCGACGGCACCGCGACCGGCGCCGGCGCCGGCACGCCGTCGGCGAGATTGAAGGCGAAGCGGCTCGACGCATCTTCGCCGCCGTAGAGGCCGGGCGGGTGCGCGGGCTCGGCCGCCGTCTTGGCGCCGGCCTCGATCGGTCGCGCCGCGGGCGGCGGCGTGGTCAGGCGGCCGAAGCCGTCGAGGCTGCGGAACGGCGGGAGCATGGCGCCGGAGGTCGTCTCCGTGGTGCCGGCCGAGAGCGCCACGATGCGCCGCAGCATCTCGACGAACAGGCCCGACAGCGCGAGGTTCGACCAGTCGCCGTTGGCCGTGGTGTGGACGAGGACGATGCGACCCTGGCCCTTGTTGGCGGCGGTGATCAGCGGCGTGCCGTCCTGGAGCTGCGCCCAGGTGTGCTGGGCGAGATCCGGCGTCGGCTCCGCCAGCACCTGACGCTCGACCTTCACGTCCTCGGAAACGGTGATGCCGGCGAACGGCGAGTCGGGCCCGAAGGGGGCGAGGCCCGCGGGCTCGGCCCATGACAGCGCTCCGCCGAGCGTGCGTCCGCCGGTCCTGAGCTTCACCGGCACCAGGTCGTCGGCGCGCTCGGCGAGGCGCGGCCCGGCGAAGCGCACCAGCGTGCCGCCCTGCTCGACCCAGGCGCGGAGCTGGGCGCGGGTGTCGGGATCGAGCGCTTCCGAGTCAGGCACCGTCATCACCGACACGCCCTGCTGGATCAGGTTGTCGATCCGGCCCTCGCGCACCTCGGCGAACGGCTCGAGGGCACGGGCGAGATAGTAGCGCTCGGACAGGAGCGGCTGGGCTTCGCGGTTGACGGCGGTCGGGATGCCGACAGCGCGGCGGCGGTAGCGCTCGTCGATCAGCACGGTGCCGCCGGCCGAGTCCTCGCCCTCGATGGCGAGGCGCGCGATGCGGTTGCGGATTTCGAGCGGCACGTCCATCGCGCCCTCGCCGGTCTGCGAATTAGCCGCGAAGTCGATCTTGGCCCGCGACACCATGCGGCCGTCCTCGGTGGTGGCGCGCACCCAGATCTGGTCGGGACGGCCGGTGACGGCGCGGCGCGCCTGGAGCTTGAGGCCGGACGGATCGGTGCGCGGCGGCATCAGCAGGTGCGCGGTGTCGATGGCGTCGGTGCGCACCACGATCAGCCCGCCGAGATGCTGGAGCGTCTCGCCGAGCTGGGCGTCGCCTTCGGCCTCGAGTCCGTCGGTCACCCACACCGCCATCGCCGGGCCCTTGAACTCGCCGCGCTCGAGCGACGCGACGGCGCGGGTGCGGTCGCTCGGCCACGGCTTCGGCTGCAACGCCTCGAGCGCCGAGCGCGCGTCGGCGGCGGTCGTCAGCTTCGCGGGCGGCGGCGCCTCGCCGGTCGGCGGCGGGGCGGTGGTGATCAGCATCACCTGACGTCCCGAGCGATCGGCGCGGGTGATGACGTCGAGCGCCGCCTTCTTGCGCGCCGCCCAGTCGCGCGCCGCGGCCCAGCCGTCGTCGACGACGAGCACGACGGGTCCGCCGCCCGGCAGGGCGGCACTCGGCGACAGGATCGGATCGGCCAGCGCCAGGATGATCAGCGCGGCGAGGATCATGCGCAGGATGATCAGCCACAAGGGCGTCGCCGACGGCGTGCGCTCGCGCGCCTCGAGCCCGAACAGCAGACGGATCGGCGGGAAGCGGACGTGGCGCGGCGCCGGCGGCGTTACGCGCAAGAGCCACCAGATCAGCGGCAGCGAGGCGAGCGCCGCGAGCAGCAGGGGATTGGCGAAGGCGATGAAGCCGAGCTCCAGCATGTCAGTCGCGCTCGCCGATGGCGGCAAAGAGGGGGAGCAGCGCCGACGACGCCGGCTGATCGGTGCGATGGGTGTCGAAGGTGAAGTCGAGCCGCGAGCAGGTCTGGGCGAGGCCGGCGCGGTGTGCCGCGAGCTTCTCGCTGTACGCGTCGCGCAATGAGTCCGCGCGCTCGATCAGCGTCTCGCCCTCGGACTCGGGGCCTTCGAAGCGGACGCGACCGGCGAACGGCAGCGTCTCCTCGGCGGGATCGAACACCTGCACGAGGTGGCCTTTGACGCCGCGGCTGGCGTGCGCCCGGAGTCGCGTCGCCGTCTCCTCGACCGGATCGAGGAAGTCACCGAAGGCGACGAATCGCGCGTAGCGCACGGTGCCCTCGGCCGAAGGTAGGCCGGGCGTGCTCCCCAAGGCACCATGATTGTGGGCGAGAGCGATCGCCATACGGTCGATGCCGGCGCGGGTCGTGGTCGGCGGCTCGCCGCCGAGGAGCGCCACGCGCTCGCCGGCGCGCACCAGCACGATGGCGAGCGCCAGCAGCAGGATTTCGGCGCGCTCGCGCTTTGTCGTCAGGTTCTTGTGGGAGCGATAGTCCATCGACGGCGACGCGTCGCGCCATAGCCACACCGTCTGCGCCGCTTCCCACTCACGCTCGCGGATGTAGAGCCGGTCGCCCTTCGCCGAGCGACGCCAGTCGACCTTGGATGCGGGATCGCCCTCGCGATAGGGACGGAACTGCCAGAACGTTTCGCCGGGGCCCGCGCGTTTGCGGCCGTGAATGCCGATCTGGATCGCCGCGGCCACACGCTCGGCGGCGACCAGCAGCGGAGGAAGGCGGTCGGCGGCCGCCTCCGCGCGGTGGAGGAGGAGGGTTTCTGCGCTCGGCGGCACGTCGGCTCCGTCAGCGCAGAGGCGCGATGAGGCGCTCGATCACGTCATCGAGCGTGACGCCGTCGGCGCGCGCGGCGAATCCGAGCGCCATGCGGTGGCGCAGGATCGGCGGCGCGAGCGCCACGACGTCGTCGACCGACGGCGCGAGTCGGCCTTCGAGCAAGGCGCGGGCGCGGGCGGCGAGCATCAGCGCCTGGCTCGCGCGCGGACCGGGGCCCCAGGCGACGTAGCGCGTCACCAGGTCCTCGGTCGAGGACTCGGGGCGGCCCGAGCGCACCAGCGACAGGATCGCCTCGACCACGGATTCGCCGACCGGCAGGCGGCGGACAAGGCGCTCGGCCGCGATCAGCTCGTCGGCGGTCATTACCGCGCGCGGCTGGGTGTCGCTGGGACCGGTGGTGGTGAGCAGCATCTTGCGCTCGGCGTCGCGGTCTGGATAGCGCACGTCGATCTGCATCAGGAAGCGATCGAGCTGCGCCTCCGGCAGTGGGTAGGTGCCTTCCTGCTCGAGCGGGTTCTGGGTCGCGAGCACGTGGAATGGCGACGGCAGCGCGCGCGATTCGCCGCCCACGGCGACCGAGCGCTCCTCCATCGCCTGCAGCAGCGCCGACTGCGTGCGCGGACTCGCGCGGTTGATCTCGTCGGCCATCAGCAACTGGCAGAACACCGGGCCCGAGATGAAGCGGAACGCGCGGCGTCCCGGCGACGGCTCCTCGAGGATCTCGGTGCCGAGAATGTCGGCCGGCATCAGGTCGGGGGTGAACTGCACGCGCTTGTCGTCGAGACCGAGCACGTCGCCGAGCGCCCGCACCAGTCGGGTCTTGGCGAGTCCGGGCACGCCGACGAGCAGCGCATGGCCGCCCGACAGGAGCGTGACGAGCACTTCCTCGATGACCGCCTCCTGGCCGAATACCAGGCGGGAGAGCTCTTCCTTGACGAGGCGGACGCGCTGGCCCGCGATCTCGATCGCGCGGACGAGGTCGGTGCCTTCCTCGGGCACCGAAGCGGAACTACGGGACAGGACGCCGGACGGATCGCTGGGAATCAAAGGGCCCCTCCATGCGGGTAACAGGCGTGGTGCTGGGCAGCGTGGCCGATGCTCACGGGCGTAACGCACATATTATATGATGGTTCACCATGGCCAGCGCGAGCCTCAAATCGGATCTGCCACAGTCGTCCTCCGGCGCGGGCGCCGGCGCGGAGAACGCCGGTAATGCCGCGCTTTTCCGCATTTCGAGCGATGGGACGTGGTTCTACCGAGGCAGCGCGATCCGGCGCCCCGAAATGGTCAAATTGTTCGCGTCGGTTCTGCGGCGCGAGGGCGGCGGTTACATGTTGGTGACTCCGTACGAGCGTCATGCGGTCGTCGTCGATGAC
Source organism: Alphaproteobacteria bacterium (assembly GCA_035493495.1). Lineage (GTDB taxonomy): Bacteria > Pseudomonadota > Alphaproteobacteria > SMXQ01 > SMXQ01 > DATJIG01. The sequence continues at coordinate 583 of DATJIG010000108.1, read as the reverse complement.
GCGCCGTTCGTCGCCGTGGCGATGCGCGTCGAGGACCAGGGAGAATCCGTTCGTCTCGTGTTCACCACCAACATCGGGCAGGACGTCGCGCTGTCGTCCGAGCATCCGCTCGTCGTGCGCGGCACGGCGGACGAGCCGCGCCCCTACATCGCCCTGGGCGCCGGCATAGAGGCGCGCATCGCCCGCAGCGTCTACTACGACCTCGCGGCGCGCGCCGAAGTCGGCGGCGACGGTCATCTCGGCATTCGCAGCAGCGGCGCGTTCTTCGCGCTCGAACCCCCAACGATGTCACGGGCATGATTTCACCGATGCGGCTGTCGGAGATCCTCGACCGGCTGGGGCCCGAATTCCTCCGCGCCGCGGCGCTCAAGCTCGCCGATTCGGCGATCATCTTCGGCTCCGCCGAATACGCGATCGCGCTCAAGGCGGCGGCCCGGGCGAGGGGCGTCGCCGAGGGCGCTCCCGGCCTCGAGCTCACGCGCGCCGCGGTTCTGGTGGGATTCGTCGACCGCCCCGACGGCCCGACCGTGCTCCTGACCCAGCGCACCGCGCATCTCGCCGACCATGGCGGGCAGATCAGCTT
>DATJIG010000107.1:0-5389 GCA_035493495.1 Alphaproteobacteria bacterium | reverse complement strand
ACCAAACCGAAAGGTGACTCAGATGGTTAAGAAAGCGAAGAAGGCGAAGAAGAAGGCCGCGAAGAAGAAGAAGGCCTAATTCTTCTTAAGTAGAGTTAGTGCCGGGGCGGGGGTCATCCTCCGCCCCGGTCTGTTTTGGGGCCGAATCCGGGGCATGGCGACGTCCGCCCGATTAAAGCCACGCCTCGTTCGCCGTTGCCTGTTGTAAAGGCAGTGGGTTCCCCCAGTCTCTCCATGGATTCCAATAGCTTACGAAGGGTCTTCGGGCCCCTTTGTGTATTGGGTTTTTAACCGTTTTGGGCTAAAAGTCCGTCGGCCCTTCGCCGGACCGTCCGGCTCGGCATGGACCGCGAGCGACCGTCCCGACGAATCACCCGATCCGTACCGCTTCCGCGGTGCCCCTCGCGTCGGTTCCATCCCGGCCCCCGGTCGCATGTTCAGGACGTTCACCATAAAAATACGCAGCCGATGAACATTCATGAGTATCAGGCCAAGGCTCTGTTGGCCCAGTTCGGCGTCGCCGTCCCGCGCGGCGGCGTTGCCTATACCCCCGAAGAGGCCGAAAAAGTCGCCCGCGACCTCGGCGGCTCCGTCTGGGTCGTCAAGGCGCAGATCCACGCCGGTGGCCGCGGCAAAGCCGGCGGAGTCAAAGTGGTGAAGTCGGTCACCGACGCGGTGACCGCCACGCGCGCGATGCTCGGCACCAAGCTCAAGACGCATCAGACCGGGCCCGAGGGCAAGGAAGTCAAGCGCGTCTACATCGAGGAAGGCTGCCAGATCGCGCGAGAGCTCTATCTCGGCATGCTGCTCGACCGCGCGACGGCACGCGTCACCGTGATGGCTTCCGCCGAAGGCGGCATGGACATCGAAGAGGTCGCCGCGAAGTCGCCCGAGAAGATCATTCGGGTGTCGATCGATCCGGCGACTGGCTTGCAGCCGTTCCACGCGCGCGAGATCGCATTCGCGCTCGGCCTCGAAGGCAAGCAGATCAATTCCGCGGTGAAGTTCCTCGACGGACTCTATCGCGCGTTCCAGGCGCTCGATGCGTCGCTGGTCGAGATCAATCCGCTGGTGGTCACCGCCTCGGGCGATCTCCTGGCGCTCGATGCGAAGATGAACTTCGACGACAACGCATTGTTCCGTCAGCCCAACATCCGCGCCCTGCGCGACGAGGATGAGGAAGATCCGGCGGAGCTCGAGGCGTCCAAGCACGACCTCAATTACGTCAAACTTTCCGGCAACATCGGCTGCATGGTCAACGGTGCCGGACTCGCCATGGCGACGATGGACATCATCAAGCTGTACGGCGGCGAGCCCGCGAACTTCCTCGACGTGGGCGGCGGCGCGACGCGCGAACGCGTCACCACCGCGTTCAAGCTCATCCTCTCCGATCCGCACGTGGAAGGAATTCTCGTCAACATTTTCGGCGGCATCATGCGGTGCGACGTCATCGCTGAAGGTGTCGTCGCGGCGGCGCGTGAAGTCAGTCTGCACGTCCCGCTCGTCGTCCGGCTCGAAGGCACGAACGTCGAGCTCGGCAAGAAGATCCTTGCCCAGTCGGGCCTGCCGATCCTGTCGGCGGACAACCTGGCGGACGCCGCCGAAAAGATCGTCAAGTCGGTCCGGGAGGCCGCGTAATGGCTGTCCTCGTCAACGCCGACACGAAAGTCATCTGCCAGGGCTTCACCGGCGCCCAGGGCACGTTCCATTCCGAGCAGGCGATCGCCTACGGCACCAAGATGGTGGGCGGCGTGACGCCCGGCAAAGGCGGTACGAAGCATCTCGACTTGCCGGTGTTCAACACCGTCGCCGAGGCGGTCGCGACGACCGGCGCCGACGCCTCCGTCATCTACGTTCCGCCGCCGTTTGCGGCCGATGCGATTCTCGAGGCGATCGACGCCGAGATCGCGCTGATCGTCTGCATCACCGAGGGCATTCCGGTGCTCGACATGGTGCGGGTGAAGCGCGTGTTGAGCGGCTCGAAGTCGCGGCTGATCGGCCCCAATTGCCCGGGCGTCATTACTCCCGATGCCTGTAAAATCGGCATTATGCCGGGACACATCCACACGCGTGGCAAGATCGGCATTGTTTCCCGCTCCGGGACGCTTACCTATGAAGCGGTGGCGCAGACCACGGCAGCGCGCCTTGGCCAGTCCACATGCATCGGCATCGGCGGCGACCCGGTGAACGGCACCAGCTTCGTCGATGCCCTCGATTTGTTCCTCGGCGATGACGAGACGCAAGGCATCATCATGATCGGCGAGATCGGCGGCACGGCCGAGGAGGACGCCTCGGCGTTCCTCAAGGCCGCCAAGCGCAAGAAGCCCGTCGTCGGATTCATCGCCGGCGTCACCGCCCCTCCGGGGCGTCGTATGGGCCATGCCGGCGCGATCATCGCCGGCGGCAAGGGCGGCGCATCGGAGAAGATCGCAGCCATGAAGTCGGCGGGAATCACCATCGCCCCGTCGCCGGCCGCGATCGGCTCAACCATGCTCACGGTCATGAAAGGCAAGTAGCCGTCCGATCGACGTTTCCGTCGGATTGCTCAAAGGCACGACATGTCGGATTCAAGCGATCAATCGATTTTGTTCGGTACCAACAGCGCGTTCCTGCAGGGGCTCCACGCCCGGTATCTGCAGGACCCGCAGTCGGTGGATCCCGCCTGGGCTCAGTTCTTCCGCGGCCTCGACGACAGTCCGGCCGACGTCGTCCGCGAGGCGAAAGGCGCCTCGTGGGCCCGTCCCGCGCCGCTGCCGCCCGACATGGCGGAGTTCTCGCCGTGGCTCGCGGTGGTCGCGCGCGACAAGAAGAAGCCGAAGGGCGCCGTCAGCGGCGACGAGATCCGCGCCGCCACGCTCGATTCGATCCGCGCCCTGATGCTGATCCGCGCCTACCGGGTGCGCGGGCATCTCCAGGCCGATCTCGATCCTTTGCACCTCGAGAATCGCGGCACGCACCCCGAGCTCGAGCCGACCTCGTACGGATTCACCGACGCCGACTACGATCGCCCGATCTTCATCGATTTCGTGCTCGGCCTCGAGACCGCGACGCTGCGCGAGATCCTCGCCGTGCTGCGCGCGACCTACTGCGCGAAGGTCGGCGTCGAGTTCATGCACATGCAGGCGCCGGAGGAGAAGGCGTGGATTCAGGAGCGCGTCGAGTCGACGCGCAACCGGACGGATTTCGCCGCGAGCGAAAAGCGCGCCATCTACGGCTTCCTCGTCAATGCCGAGGAGTTCGAGCGCTATCTGCAGCTCAAATTCACCGGCACCAAGCGTTTCGGCGTCGAAGGCGCCGAAGCGATGATTCCGGCGCTCGAGGAGATCATCCATTCGGCACGCCGCCTCGGCGTGCGCGAGATCGTCATGGGCATGCCCCATCGCGGCCGCCTCAACGTGCTTGCCAACATCATGGGCAAGTCGTACCGCGCGATCTTCTCCGAGTTCCAGGGCAACCCGGCCAATCCCGAGGAGACCCAGGGTTCGGGCGACGTGAAGTACCACCTCGGCACCTCCGGCGACCGCGAGTTCGAGGGCAAGACCCTGCACCTGTCGCTGAACGCCAACCCGTCGCACCTCGAGGCCGTGGATCCGGTCGTCGTTGGCAAGGTCCGCGCCAAGCAGACCCAGCGCGCCGACACCGCGCGCGAGCAGGTGATGGGCGTGCTGATGCACGGCGACGCGGCGTTCGCCGGCCAGGGCCTGGTCGCCGAGACCTTCTGCTTCTCCGATCTGCGCGGCTACCGCACCGGCGGCACCGTGCACCTCATCGTCAACAACCAGATCGGCTTCACGACGGCGCCGTCGTACGCGCGCTCGTCGCCGTATCCGACCGATGTCGCCAAGGGCTATCAGGCGCCGATCTTCCACGTGAACGGCGACGATCCTGAAGCCGTCGTCCACGTATCGCGAATCGCCACCGAATACCGTCAGCGATTCAAGAAGGACGTCGTCCTCGACCTTTTCTGCTATCGGCGCCACGGTCACAACGAGGGCGACGAGCCGTCGTTCACCCAGCCGATCATGTATCGCGCCATCGCCAGCCTACCGACCACGGCCGAGATCTACGGCCAGCGTCTGGTCCAGGAGGGCGTGATGACCGCCGAGCAGGTCGAGGCCGAGCGCCGGAATTTCAAAGCCCGGCTCGATCAGGACTTCGACGCGTCCAAGACGTTCAAGCCCAACAAGGCCGACTGGCTCGAAGGCTCGTGGGCCGGATTCGAGGCGGCGTCCGGCGACGACCGTAAAGGCGATACCGCGGCGAAGCCCGATCTCCTGAAGAAAATCGGCAAGGCGCTGGTGACGTTTCCGCAGGGTTTCACCGTGCATCCGCGCCTCAAGCGCATCCTCCAGGCCAAGGCCGAGATGTTCGAGACCGGTAAGGATTTCGATTGGGCGACCGGCGAGGCGTTGGCGTTTGGCACGCTGGTCGCCGAAGGCACACGCGTTCGTCTGTCGGGACAGGACTCGGGCCGCGGCACCTTCTCGCATCGCCACGCCGTGCTGGTCGACCAGCAGACCGAGGAGCGGTATGTGCCGCTCGCGCACATCTCGGACGATCAGGCGCAGTTCGAGGTCATCGACAGCCCGCTGTCCGAGGCCTCGGTGCTCGGCTTCGAGTACGGTTACTCGATCACCGATCCGAACTCGCTCGTGCTGTGGGAAGCCCAGTTCGGCGACTTCGCCAATGGCGCCCAGGTCATCATCGACCAGTTCATCGCGGCGGGCGAAGCCAAGTGGCTGCGCATGTCCGGCATCGTCCTGCTGCTGCCCCACGGCTACGAAGGGCAGGGGCCAGAGCATTCCTCGGCGCGCCTCGAGCGCTACCTGCAGCTCTGCGGCGAGGACAACATGCAGGTCGTCTACTGCTCGACGCCGGCGAACTACTATCACGCGCTCCGCCGTCAGGTGCGCCGCAAGTTCCGCAAGCCGCTCGTCGTCATGACACCGAAGTCGCTGCTGCGCCACAAGCTGGCGGTGTCGTCGCTCGCCGATTTCGGTTCCGGCACGACGTTCCATCGCGTGCTGGCGGAGACGCAGCAGCTCGTCGCCGACCCGCAGGTGCGCCGCGTCGTTCTGTGCACGGGCAAGGTCTATTACGATCTGTTCGAAGCGCGCGAGGCGAAGGGCATCAAGGATGTGGCGCTGGTCCGTGTTGAACAGCTCTACCCGTTCCCGCACAACTCGCTGGTGACGCAGCTCAGCCGCTATCCGAACGCCGAGGTCGTGTGGTGCCAGGAAGAGCCGCAGAACATGGGCGCGTGGACCTTCGTCGACCGTCGCATCGAGGGCGTGCTCTCGGCCATCAAGGCCAAGTCGCGCCGCCCGGTCTATGTCGGCCGACCCGAATCCGCGTCGCCCGCCACCGGCCTCTACAAGCGGCACGTCCG
>DATJIG010000106.1:0-4309 GCA_035493495.1 Alphaproteobacteria bacterium | reverse complement strand
TACTCGCGCATGTCGGCGCAGGCGAGATCGATGTCGAGGATCGACACGAGCGGCGCGAAAAACAGCTTCTTCGGACTGTGGCTGACGAAATTCTCGAACATCCATTCGTTGTAGGAGCGGAAGATCGAGCGCTGCAGCTTGGCGTCGGTGACATGATAGTTGTAGCGGGCCCAGCTCGCGTAGACCAAGGCTGCCTCAACGCCGTCGCGCTCCAGCGCCGCGAGATACTCCGGCGCATGCCAGTCCGCGAGGTGATCCTCGTAGCGATAGTTCTCGCGCCACTCCGTGACCTGTTTCTTGAACTCGGCGGAGTTCTGGTAGACCAGCATCTCCCTGCGGCCATGCGGCTTCTCGACCACGTTGCCGAGGGCGAAGTAGCCGACGTGCATCGGCTCGAGTCCCTCCATGACGAACCACAGGCCCTTGCCGACCCCCTCCGGGTTCTCGACCACCCGCGGCGCCTTGTCGCCGAACTCCTTCTGGCAGCGCAGAAAGCAGTCGGCGTGTTCCGTCATGTGGCTGTCGACGGAGATGAACTTGAAGTCGGGCATCGGAATCCTCGGCCGGATCGGTGAGCGCGATCATTGTCTTCCGGCGGCGGCCGGGAACAAGGGCGCGCGAGCCCGGGCGCGCCGTTTTTTGCACTCCGAGGCAACCGTTGCGCTCTCGGGCAACGGGCCCGCGATCTACCGCGAGCGGACCGTGTCGCTCGGGTTCTCGCCGAAGACCGCGCGATAGTCGCGCGAGAAATGGGCGACGCTGACGAAACCGTGATCGGCCGCCACCTCGGCAATCCGGCCTCGGACCTGGGGATTGAGAAGGGCCGCGCGGGCGGCGTTGAGCCGCAGGTTCTTCAAATACTTCATCGGTGTCACGTCGCGATAGGCCTTGAAGGCGTACTGGAGCGTCCGCGCGCTGACGCCCGCGGCTGTCGTCAGTGCCGGCATGTCGATTTGGGCGCTGAGATTGTCGCGCATGTAGCGTTCGGCGCGGCGCACATGGGCGGGCACGATCGCCTGCGCCGGCGGCGTGCCGGTGGCGAGGTAGCGGCGCGCCAGGCTCTTGAGGAACAGCAGATGCAGGGTGCGCTCGGCCTGAAGCGCGAGCTTCGGCTCGGCGAACACCGACGGCGTCTCGCTGAGGTCCGACACCACCGTGGCGACGAACCGGGCGAGCGTGGCCTGCTCGGCGAGGTCGACGACGCTGAGGCCGTCGAACGACAGCGTCGCGTCGATGCCGAGCTCGTCGGCGAGCGCCCGGGTCAGCGCGTCGCGCGCGAACGAGACGATCAGCAACTCGCAGGCGCCGTGCCAACGCTTGATGGTGGAACCGCGCGCGCCGACGACGAGGACCTCGCCGGGGCGCACATGGACGCACTGCTCGCCCTGGATCGCGTCGAACTCGCCGCGCAGCACGTAATGCAGGATGACGCGGTGGCGGTCCGGCGTGCGGTTGGTAATCTTCTCGCAGTCGGTATCGCAGTCCCAGCGCAGAAAGCGGATCGACGTGCCGCCGAGCGCGACCTCGCAGGCGCCGAAGCCGAAGAACTTACTCGGGTCCCGCACCGAGAAGACACAGCGCCCGCGCGTGATATCGAGGATGTGCCGATGCGCGACCTCGGCGCCACCGGTGGCGAAGCTCTTGCCGCCCTCCATCTGCCGAACGCAGGTGGCGAGCCAGTCGTTGACGACACTGGGGTTGACGGCGCCGGCACTCGGCACCGTATCGCCCGCGATCTCGGTTCTCATCGCCCTGCCTCCCGGGTCTTTGTTCGATTCGAGACTCCGGACGGCCGGGAATCAAGGGGTTTCCGGCCGACTGTGGAAAGCGCGAATTCCCGCCCAAACGCCATGCGTAAACGAAAAGGGCCCGGCGTCGCCGCCGGGCCCTCGTTCTTTCGCAATCGCTCGAGCGATCAGCGCTTGGCCTTGAGGCCGGCGCGCTGCATCACGCCGTCGAGACGCTTCGCGACCTCATCGGTCGCCGGCGCCATCGGCAGACGGTGCTCGTTCTTCTCGAGGATGCCGAGCTTCATCATGATGTACTTAATCGCGATCGGGTTGGTGTCGTAGAACACCGCCTCGTTGAGCTCCATCAGCTCGAAGTGGAGCTTGCGAGCGCCGAGCATGTCGCCGGCCGCGGTCTTCTCGTAAAGCTGCGCGACCTTCTTCGGCGCGACATTGCCGACGGCGTTCATCAGGCCGCAGGCGCCGACGCACAGCATCGGGAACGACAGGTCCTCGAGGCCGACGAAGACGCGGAAGTCGAAGCCGAACTTGTCGAGCATGTGGGTGACGAAGCCGAGATCGTTCACCGCATGCTTGATGCCGACGAAGTTGTCGGACTTCTCGACGATCTTCTCGAGCGTGTCGAGGGTCACCGACACCGCGGTGCGGCCCGGGATGTGATAGAGCATCACCGGCAGCGAGGTGCGCTTGCAGGCGTTGTTGTAGTACTGGACGAGGCCGCGCTGCGGCGGGCGCACGTAGTACGGCGTGACGATCAGCAGCGAATCGACGCCGGCCTTCTCGGCGCCTTCGGCGAGCGCCGCCGTCTCGGCTTCCGACTGCGAGCCCGGCGCGGCGACGACCGGCACGCGGCCGTCGGTCACCTCGACCGCGGTGCGGTAGAGGCGGATGCGCTCCTCGGTGGTCAGGCACGACGGCTCGCCCGTCGTCCCGGTCACCAGGATTCCGTGGCTGCCGTTCCTGATCATGTAGTTCGTCACCTTGGCAAAGGTGTCGTAATCGACCTTGCCGTTCTTGAACGGGGTGACGACCGGCGGGTAGGAGCCGCGCAGGAAATCCTTCTTCAGCTTGATCACGTCTATTTACCTTGTATGGCGAGAGGGGCGCCGTGAGGCGCCCCTCCGGAGTTTTGCGGGAACCTCGCCGTTCCCGCTTTAGCGTGCCGCTCGAGCGGCCTCTGTGTTAGGCGACCTTCTGGCGGTTGGTCTCGAAGCCGGCGTGCGAGCCGAGCAGCGAGATCGGGCCTTTCAGGTCTTCCTGCCACAGCAGCGCGTCGGTGTTGATGCAGAACGGCATGTCCTGAATCGTCATCTCGTACACCGGGCCGACGTCGGTGGCGTGGTTGTGGATCGCCCAGCCCGGCGCCGACAGCATCAGGTCGCCGGCCTTCCAGTCGAGACGCTGGCCCTGAACCACCGAGTGACCGGCGCCGCCGAAGTAGTAGTTGATGGCGGCGGAGGCGTGGCGGTGCGGACGGTCGACGATGCCCTGCGGGCGGATCGTCAGCGCCGAGAAGAAGTTCGGGTTGGTGCCGTTGGTGCGGCCCGTCGCCGGATCGTACAGCAGATAAAGCCGGCGGCCCTTGTAGCTCGAGCCGAGCGCCGCGAGCTTGTCGAGTTCCGCCTTCACCCGCTGCCACGGCCACGAATGCGGATCGATGGCGATCGGCTTCGGGTTGATCAGCTCCTCATACGGCATCAGCCAGGCGCCGTCGTCGGTGAGCTGGAACGTGCCGTACGGGCTCTTCGGCATCTCGCGGCCCTTCTCGTGGGCCTCGGAGACGGCGTCGGTCACGTCCTTCGGCTCCATCGGCGGATCCTCATCGACCCAGTGGATCTTGAGGCGCTCCAGGAGCGGCGCGTTCGAGTAGCGGAGACGGACGTGCGGCTCGTTCGAGTCGTTGATGTACTCGTGCACCGCCATCGCCGGCGTGGTCTGCACGTCGAACTGGTCGAAGTCGAAGCGCCGGCCGTTGACGATCTTCGTGCCCTTGCCCTGGATGCAGAAGTCGACGACCGACGAGTTCTGGCGAACCGCCTGGGTCCGCTCGCCCGGCAGCAACACGTCGAGCGACACGCCGATACCCGGCGCGAACGAGAGCAGGCCAGGCTCACACTGCGGGTGCACGAACTGGGTGCGACGCACGCCGTTGTTAGGGCGGGGCAGCGACGCGAGCCGCTTGGCTTCGGCGTCGATCTCCTCCTTGCGGATGAGGAGCGGCGCCCACAGCTCCAGCGAGTGATCCCCCCAGGACTTCTTGTCCGACGTCTGGCGGCCGGACTGGTCGACCATCTTGAACTTCTGGTTGATATCGAACGGCATCGTCGTCCTCCTTCTGGACGGTGTACTGGCTGGAAACTACAGCAACTTGGGCTCGGAACGCTTCGGGTGCGGGTACTGCTTGCCCACGCCCTGCGCCGTCGCCCGCTTGTAGATCTCGGTCGCCGAAGCCAGGTCGGCGAGACCATAACCCATGAACTTATATATGGTGAGATCGGCGTCTTTTGGACGGGTCATTTTCTTATAAACGACCTGGTTGAGCGGATAGATCTTGTCCCAGC
>DATJIG010000105.1:0-18266 GCA_035493495.1 Alphaproteobacteria bacterium | reverse complement strand
AACCTCGCGACGTCGGTGCAGAACTCCGAAGCGGCCCGCAGCTCGCTGATGGACCTGGATATGGCCTCGGAAATGACCAAGTTCACCAGCGCCAAGGTGCTGGAGGACGCGGGCATCTCGATGCTTGCCCAGGCCAACCAGCTGCCGCAGTCGTTGATGAAGCTGTTCCAGTAAACCTAACGCGTACGGGCGCGGAGAGGGGAAACCCTCTCCGCGACCCACTCCTCACAGGAACCGAAACGTGACCCATGCGTGCCAAGACAGTTCCTGTGCACCCCTCCCCGCCCAGGGGAAACCGGCACTCCGCCTCGACTGCGGACGCGCCGGACGCCGGCGACTTCGCCGCGCTCAGCGGCCTCTTGCAGATTTCCATGCAGGATCTCGAAACTCTGAAGGCCTTAAGCAGGGAGCTGATGGGCCTGATCGTCGCGATGCGGCATAGGAGCTGAACGCGTCATGGCCGTCAGTAGCACGAGTTCGAATCCGCTCGGCATCAACCTGAACAACGTCACGACCGACGCGAACGGTCACGTGACGGTCGGCGGCATCTCGTCCGGTATCGACTGGACGACGGTGGTCGACGACATCATGAAGGCCAAGACGATCCCGGTCGACCAGATCAAGACCACGATCGACGCCAATACCAAGCAGATTACCGCCTACAACAGCCTGAACACGGTGCTTGGCGCGTTCCGCGACTCGCTCAATGTTCTGCGTGGCGCCGTGAGCTTCGACAACAGCACGGATGCCTTCTCCGCGAAGCAGGTGTTCACCTCGGTCACGCGTACCGACGGCCAGACGCCGAGTGCCGCAACCAACCTGGTCGGCGTGACCGCCACCAACGCCGCGGCCACGACCACTCACTCGATCGAAGTCCTGCGCACCGCCAAGGCGGAAAAGGACTCGAGCGACGCCGTCACCAGCACGACGACGGCGCTCGGACTCAACGAGGGCGACAAGTTCACGATCAACGGCCAGACCATCACGGTCTCGGCCAACGACACGCTGCTCGCGCTCCGCGATCGCATCAACTCCGCCAACTCCGGCGCCAACCCGACCGGCGTCACCGCAAGCATCGTCTCGGTCTCGCCGACGCAGAATTTCCTGGTGCTCACCGCCGACAAAACCGGCGCGCCGATCACCTTCGCCAACACCACCGGCACCCCGCTCGACACCCTGGGCGTGACCTCGGGCGGCACCACCAAGCACCAGCTGGTCACCGCCGCGACGGCGCAGCTCTACGCCGACGGGATCCTCGACCAGACCAACAAGACCTACGAATCGGCACGCCAGAGCTCGGGCTCGACGACGCTCGGCTCGAACGGCACGATCCGCTTCAACAACGGCACGACGACGGTCGACCTCGCCTACACCGCCGGCCAGTCGATCCAGAGTTTCGCCGACAGCATCAACGCGAATACTTCACTGCAGGGCATGGGCATCTCGGCCTCGGTCGTGACCGAGGGCAACCAGGTCCGCCTAAAAATCCAGACCACCGGTGCCGCCTTCACCACCAGCGAGGTCGGCGGCGGATCGGCGCTCACCGACCTCGGCATGAAGAACTCGCGGCTGCTGATCACCCGCGACAGCAATACCGTCAGCGACCTGTTTTCAGGCGTGTCGCTCAACCTGATCCAGGCGGAGATCGGCACCACGGTCGACATCGACGTGACTCCCGATCTGTCGTCGATGAAGACGGCGATCACCAGCTTCGTCACCGCCTACAACGCCCTGAAGACGTTCATCAATCAGCAGACGCAGCTCGATGCGACCGGCAAGCCTCTCGACGCCAGCGTGCTCGCCAAGTCGCAGACGCTGCGGTCGATCTCGGACCAAATCAACGGCATCTTCGGCAACGACGTCTCGACCAGCTCCGCCACGATCAAGACGTTGGCCGACATCGGCATCACCTTCGTCGACGGCAACACGCTGAGCGATCCGACCCAAGCCAACACGATGACGGTCGATCAGACCAAGCTGAACAACGCGCTGAACGCGAACAGCGACGACGTGCGCAAGCTGTTCGCCTTCAACTTCACGTCGTCCGACCCGCGCGTGACGATGCTCGCCTATTCGTCGCAGACGACCCCGACCGGCGGCGGCTACACGCTCAACGTCGGCCCGATCGCCGACATCCAGAAGCAGTCGGCGGGCTTCACCTCGTCGAGCGCCCTGCTCAACGACGGCGCCAACGTCGCCGCGACCATCTCGGGCCAGTTCACCCTGAGCGGCACGACGGTGAGCTACGACGTCACCACCGACACGCTCGATTCGCTCGCCAGCAAGATCAACGGCCTCGCCATCGCCAACATCTCGGCGCAGGTGATCACCAACGCCTCGGGCCAGAAGCAGCTCCAGCTCTCGTCGACCTCGGCGCAGAGCCCGGTGACGCTGTCGGGCGACACCGGCAACCTGCTCACGCACCTCGCCATGACCACCACCGGCCAGGCGATCACGTCGGCCAACATCAACGGCGCGGCGGACGGCAGCGACGACGGCAGCATGACCGTCAACGGCATGGCGCTGACCGCGACGACCAAGACCGGCGCCAACGGCCTGCAGATCCACTACAACGGCACCAGCGCCGCGAGCGGCATCAATCTCGACTTCACGCTCGGCCTCGGCAGCTCGCTGTGGGGCATCTCCGACCGGGCCCTCGATACCGTCGACGGGTCGGTCCAGAACGAGATCAATGCCCTCAACACCAACAACACCAACAGCAACAACCGCATCACCCAGATGCAGGCGAATCTCGACGCCCAGCGCGCCGCGCTGCTCGCCCGTTTCCAGGCGATGGAGACGGCGATGTCGCAGATGAACAGCATCATGAGCACGCTGACGCAGGCCTTCAATTCGCTGAACAACAATAACAACAACTAGACCCCGTACCCGTCAGGAGAGTTCGTCGATGAGCGAGAGTGCGTCGCGCCAGTACCAGACCCAGCAGATCATGACGGCCTCGCCCGCCATGCTCGTGTTCATGCTGCTCGACAAGGCCGTCGTCTGCCTTCGCGAGGCGATCCGCGCGATCGAGGCGGGAGAGGTCGAGGCGCGCTGGAAGGCGAACGCCCGCGCCGGCGAGATCATCGCCCACCTCAAGAGCACGCTCGATCACGCCCGGGGCGGCCAGATCTCCGCCAATCTCGATCGCCTCTACGATTTCATGCTCAGCCTGCTGCCGAAGGTCGACTTCAACAACGACGCCAAGGCGGCGCAGTCGGTGATCGATCTCCTCATGCCGCTGCGCGAATCCTGGCGCACGCTGGCGTCGAAGCCCGACATCGCCCAAGCCGCGGCTGCCGCCGTCGCGGCCCTGCCGGCGGCTCCGTCGGCCGTTGCCGCTCCGAAGCCCGCGGCGCCGGTCGCGCCCGCACCGCAACCGCAGCGCCGGATCGCCCTGTCGGCCTAGACCGCCGAGCCTTTCAGACCTCTCGAGCCCCGTGCCAGAAGCACGGGGCTTTTTCGTTCCGGAACGCGCGGCGCAATTCCCCGCGGCAGAAACTTCCCGGACCGGCCCTGGCACGATTTGCCGCGAAGGGCCAAAAGTGCCGTCGGGCTCAGACCGTAAACTCAGTTATTTCAATAACTTAATCGTTCATGGAAGTTGGCCCGCGCCTTGCTTTTCTGTCCCTGCCCCGGTGTGCGCCTTTCGCCACCTGGGCAGAAAATGGCTCTGTCGTTGCAGGATCTGCTGGTCGGTTTTGACGCGGGCGCCCCCCAGGCGCCCCGCGCCAACGCGCCCGCGCCGCGCGGCACGCCCGCACACGATCCGTTCGCCGCGCTGTTCGCGAACCAGTCCAATTCCGCGAAGACAAATTCCGCGCCAGCGCCCCGCTCGACCTCCGCGGTCCGGTCGACACCGGCGTCCCACGCCGCGCAGCCCTCGACCGCCGCCGCCGACTCGGCGCGTCCGCAGCGCCCGGCCGACCAGACCAGCGACACGAACACCGCGTCGACGACGTCGACCGGGAAGACGGCCGACAAGACCGATGCGACGAGCTCGACCTCCGACACGAAGCCGACGCGCGCCGACACCAAGAGCTCCGATACCAAGTCCTCGGACGAGTCGTCGAACGATTCCCAGGGCAACGACAACACCGCGAACGCCAACGCGACTCCCGCGGGCGTCGCCGCCGTGGTCGTCGATGTCGTCCAGATGGCGCAGCTCGCCAACGCTCCGGCCGATGACAACGACGGCGATGTCGACACAGCTCCCATTGCCGGCGCGACCGCGCCCGGTCTCCTGATCGCCAACGACGTCGCGCATGGCGCCAGGAGCGCTCCGGCCGCCACGAGCGACACCAGCGCTCCGGCAACACCCGAGCAATCGGCTGGCGTGAACGCCGCGTCCGAGCCGTCGGCGAAGGGCAACAAGCCGGCGAACGATCTCGCGTCCCTGCTGGCCGCGTTCACCGCACCGGACCAGAGCACACAACCGACCGATTCGAAGGTCGCCAAGACCGCGACGCAGACTCCGTCGACCGACGCACCCGCCATGGCGCCCATAGATGCGACTTCGACCGCGCCGAGCGATGCGAAAGCCGCGCCGACGTCCAACGGCACGCCCGCCCCACAGGCCTCTCCGGTCGCACAGGTCGCGGTACAGGCGTCGCGCGACCCGCGCGCGACCGCCGACGCCATCCACCAGGTCACGCATCCGAACGACTCCATCTCCGCGCCGCAGGCGGCCACGGTCGCCGAGGCGGCCGCGCAGATCGCGCGTCCGAGCGAAACCGGCAAGACCGCCGCGCCGCGCACCGACGCGAGCAGTAAGTCTGCCGCGCACACCACGACCAAGACCGATGGCAACGACGCGACGGCATCGAACGCGCCCAAGGACACGGCGACCGCCAACGCCGTCGCTCCGACCGCGTCGACCAAGATCGACACCCAGGTCGCGACGGTCGCCGCGATGCCCGCGCCCACGCCCGCGGCCACGGACGGCGACGATACCCAGGCGCCGAGCCAGTCCTCGACCACCTCCGCCGCAAGCCCGATCGCGGCCCCGGTCGCCGGTGGCACGCAGCAGGCCCATCAGCTCTACGCCAAAACCGCCGGCAACGCGCCGGCGCTGCCGCAGGTCACCGTCGACCAGGTCGTGGCGCACGTCGCCAAGGCCGCGGACGACGGCATCGACAAGCTCACCATCCAGCTCAAGCCGCTTCATCTCGGCGCGATCGAGGTCAAGCTCGAGATGCACGACGATGGCGGCCTCGCCAAGGCGACCATCAGCGCTGACCGGCCCGACACGCTCGACCTGCTGCAGCGCGACTCGCACCGCCTCGAGCGCGCGCTCGAGAACGCCGGCATCAAGGCGGACACCGGCAGCCTTTCGTTCAATCTGCGCGGCGATGGTGGGCGCCAGCAGCCGACCTTCGCGCAGCACCAGAGCGCCGCGCCGTCGTCGCGGCCGAGTTACGCCAGCGATGACACCGGCCTCGATACGTCGGTCATCGCTTACCTCAATGCCCGCGCCGCCCGTGGCGGCGTCGACGTCCGCGTCTGAGTGGAGACTGACCCATGACCACCGTGCCCAGCACGCCCACCACCAATTCGTCGAGCTCGGCGGCGACGACCACCGGTTCCAACTCGGTGCTCTCCGGCACGGGGAAAAACTCGATCGCCGGCGACTTCAACAGCTTCCTGACGCTGCTGACGACGCAGCTCAAGTACCAGGATCCGCTGTCGCCGATGGACACCACGCAGTTCACGCAGCAGCTCGCGATGTTCGCCAACGTCGAGCAAACCTCGAACGTCAACACCAACATGAAATCGCTGATCACGCTGACCCAGGGCAACCAGGCGGCAGCGGCGGTCAACTACATCGGCAAGTCGGTGCAGGTGAACAACCCGACGGCGGCCCTCGAGCAGGGCGGCTCGATCGACTTCACCTACTCGCTGTCCGGCCAGTCGAACGCAACGGCGTTGGTCGTCACCAACTCGCTTGGCCGCGCGGTGTACGCGGGCCCCGGCGATACCACCGCCGGCTCTCACACCTTCACCTTCAACGGCAAGGACAGCGCCGGCAACCCGCTGCCGGCCGGCAACTACACGCTGACGGTCTCGGCCGCCGACAGCAACGACAAGGATGTTCCGGTCACGGTCGGATCGATGGGCCAGGTCGAGGGAGTCGACAGCTCGTCGGGCACGCTCAATGTCATCGTCAACGGGGTCCCGATCCCGTTCACCAATGTCGTTTCGGTTCGCAACTGAGCCGGCGCGAGCCGGCCGCTAGGACAGCCACAATCTCTGCTCCGCTCGCGCGGGCAGGCAGGACGTCAAAAGGAGAGATACCATGTCACTTTACGGCGCTCTTTCGGCCGGCGTGTCCGGCCTCAATGCCCAGGCCAACAACCTGGCGTTGATCTCGGACAACATCGCCAACGTCAACACCTACGGATACAAGGGCTCGTTCGGCGAGTTCTCGACCCTCGTCACGCAGCAGTCGCTGCCGAACTCGTACGCCGCGGGCGGTGTGCAGTTCAACCGCATCTCGCAGTTCGACCGCCAGGGCATCCTGCAGTCGACCACGAACCCGACCGACGTCGCGGTGGCCGGCCAGGGCTTCTTCGTCGTCAACACGACGACGACGCCGACGAGCTCCGACCAGTTCCTGTTCAGCCGCGCGGGTTCCTTCCGCACCGACAACCTCGGCAACCTGGTCAACACCGCCGGCTATTACCTGCAAGGCTGGCCGACGGATCCGTCGGGCACGCCGACGACCAGCAACACCTCGGTGCTCAGCAATCTCCAGACCGTCAACATCTCCGGCGTGTCGGGCACCGCGACCGCGACCGACACGGTCCACCTCGGCGTCAATCTGCCGGCGTCGGACGCCGTCGGCGCCAACCACACCACCAACGTCGAGGTGTTCGACTCGCTCGGTGTCGCGCACGACATCGGCTTCACCTGGACCAAGAGCAACGTGAACGAGTGGAACTATTCGTCCGCGGTTCCGCCGGGCTCGGCGATGATCGCCGCGCTCAACGGCTCGAATCAGGCGGTGTATTCCCAGGGTCAGCTCGAGTTCACCGGCCAGCCCGCCGACGGCAACACCATCGTCATCGGCGGCACGACTTACGAGTTCGACTCGGGCGGCGGCGTCGCCGCGGGCCACACCGCCGTCGCGATCGGCGCGACGCTGCCGCTGACCATCGGCAATCTCGCCACCGCGACCGGCGATTCGCGTATGACTGCCGGCTCGACGTCTCTCACCATCACCCAGGCCGGCGGCAAGGCCGCGCTCACCGTCGATGCGACCGGCACGTCGGCCGTCAAGCAGGCCGCGACCGGCGCGTTCACCCTGCCGCCGCTGACCGCGCTCGGCACCAACAGTCTGTCGTTCAGCGGCCAGCCCGCCGACGGCGACACCATCACCATCGGCGGCACGACCTACGAGTTCGACTCGAACGCCACGGTCACCCCCGGCAACACCTCGATCACCATCGGCGGCAGCCTCGCTGCGACGCTCGCCAACCTCGACACGGCGGTGACCGATCCGCGTATGTCGGTCAGCGGCAGCACGCTCAACTTCCTGCAGACCTCGACCGGCGGCTCGCTCCCGGTGTCGTTCAGCTCGGCGGCGATCTCGGGTTCGGGCTTCACCCTCGCCTCGGCCCCCCCGGGCGTGGCGTTCGGCGGTAACGGTACGCCGTCGTCGTTCAACGTCGCCTCGGTGACGGTCGCGGGCTGGGCGACCGGCGCCTCGGACTCGTCGATCAAGCTCGACTTCGGCTCGCTCGGCTCGACCGACGGTCTGACCCAGTTCTCGACCGATTACTCGGTGAACAAGATCTCGCAGAACGGCGTCCAGTTCGGCTCGTTCAGCGGCGTCTCGATCAGCGAGACCGGCGTCGTTTCGGCGAACTTCGACAACGGCCTGTCGCGCGCGATCTACAAGATCCCGCTCGTCACGTTCGCCAACCCGAACGGGCTGATCTCGAAGAACGGCAACGCCTTCCTCGCCTCCGACAATTCGGGTGTGGCGGTGATGGGCGCGCCCAAGACCGGCGGCCTCGGCTCGATCGCCGCGGGCTCGCTCGAGACCTCGACCGTCGACCTCGGCACCGAGTTCACCAACATGATCGTCGCCCAGCGCGCCTACTCGGCGAACACCAAGATCATCACCACGGTCGACGACATGCTCAACGAGCTGGTGCAGATCAAACGTTAACGCGATCCTAAGTCTCTCATCTGGCCCGACGCGTAAGTCCGCGTCGGGCCTCATGTTTTTGCCGCATACCCGACACAGGCTTAACCATTTTCCTTAGGCGTTTTTAAACCTGCTGCGGGTACCGTTTTCGAACCGCACAGGCATGTAGCCGCTGCGGATGTTGCGTGGAGGTTCTGGCAATGGATCAAGGTTCAACGCGGCGAACGCGAACCTTGCCCTCGCGGGGCGGGAGGCCCCTGACGCTCGACGACCTGCCGCCGCCCAACACAAAGCGTTGGGTGGTCCGCCGCAAGGCCGAGGTCGTCGCTGCGGTCCGTCATGGCCTGCTGAGCCTCGACGAGGCCTGCATGCGCTACACGCTGTCGATCGACGAGTTCCTGTCGTGGCAGCGCCTGATGGAGGCGCATGGCGTGCGTGGTCTGCGCGCGACCAAGGTGCAGAGCTATCGCGGCGGTCCGTCGCCGATGGCCGCGGAAGCCTCGGAGCCGTAACCGGCTCGCCCGGGCGCGCGTCCAGACGCGTCCGTCTACCAGGAGGAAAACTTTTCCCCGTCGGGCGGCAAAAATTGCCGCCCGGTAAGACGTTGTTCACCAGCCGCAGCGCACTTTCTCGCCACACCCGGACACGGGTGCAGTGAACACATCAGGTGCGACGTGCTCGAAACCCTGCGGAACCTCGGTCCCTCCCGGCTTCTGGTCATCGCCGCGATCGTCGCGGCCTCGATCGCGTTCTTCTTTTTCATCACCTCGCGCCTGACCACGCCGAGCATGGCGCTGTTGTACTCGGATCTCGACCCGACCGACAGCGGCCGCATCGTCGCCAAGCTCGAAGCCCAGAAGGTTCCCTACGACCTGCGGGGCAACGGCCAGATCTACGTCCCCGGCGACCAGGTGCTGCGCCTGCGCATGACGATGGCGGGCGAAGGCCTGCCGAGCGGCGGCAGCATGGGCTACGAGCTGTTCGACAAGTCCGAGGCGTTCGGCACCTCGAGCTTCGTGCTCGACGTCCAGCACCTCCGCGCCCTCGAAGGCGAGCTCTCCCGCAGCATTCGCTCCCTCAACTACGTCCAGAACGCCCGCGTCCACCTCGTTCTGCCGAAGCGCGAGGCCTTCTCGCGCGAACCGCAGGAAGCCTCCGCGTCGGTTCTGCTCCAGATGGTCGGCGGCCGCCGGCTGTCGAAGACCGAGGTCGCGGCGATCCAGCATCTCGTCGCCTCGGCGGTGCCGAAGCTCAAGTCGTCGCGCATCTCGATCGTCGACAACCAGGGAACGCTGCTCGCCAACGGCGAGGCCAAGGACGAGAAGGCGGCCGGCGCGCTCGCCGGCGACGACGCCCGCCTCGCCTACGAAATGCGCATGTCCCGCACCATCGAGGACATGCTCGAGCGCACCGTCGGCCCCGGCCGCGTCCGCGCCGAAGTCACCGCCGACATGGACTTCGATCGCATGTCGACGACGTCCGAGACCTACGATCCCGACGGCCAGGTCGTCCGCTCAACCCAGTCGGTCGAGGAAAACAACGCCAGCCGCGACGGCGAGACCCAGCCGGTCAGCGTCGCCGGCAACCTGCCGGGCCAGCCGGCGACCGGTCCGACCAACTCGGCCGCCTCGAACAAGTCGAGCCGCACGGAAGAGACCGTCAACTACGAGATCTCGAAGAAGACCGAGACCTACGTCCGCGAAGGCGGCGCGGTGAAGCACCTGTCTGTCGCGGTTCTGGTCGACGGCACCTACGGCTCCGGCGCCAACGGCGGGCGCACCTACCAGCCGCGCAGCGCCGACGAAATGCAGATGCTCACCCGGCTCGTCCAGTCGGCGGTCGGCTACAACGCCGAGCGCGGCGACAAGGTCGAAGTGGTGAACCTGCGCTTCGCCCAGGGCGACGACACCGTCGACGAGGTCACCCGTCCGCTGTTCGGAATGTCCAAGAACGACTACATGCGGATCGCCGAGCTCGTCGTCATGGGCGTGGTCGCGATCCTCATCCTCCTCATGGTCGTGCGCCCGCTGATGAAGCGCATCCTCGAGTCGCTGCCCGACGCCATCGCCTCCTCCAAGAACCTGATCTCCGACACGATCGCCGCCGCCCAGCAGCCGAGTCTGCTGCCGCCGGGCGCCGATCCGGCCCTGATCGGCGCGCTCGGCGCACCGATCGGCATCGGCGGAAGCGACGCGCAGATCGACCTCGCCCAGGTCGAGGGACGGGTTCGCGAGTCGACGGTGAAGAAAGTCGGCGAGATCGTCGACAAGCATCCGGAAGAAGCCGTCAACATCATCCGTAGCTGGATGTATCAGCAGAATTAGGCGTTGTTTCAGGGGACGTAAGCCATGGCTCTCGCCAAGGACGATTATCGCTCGCTGACCGGCCAGGAGAAGGCCGCGATTCTCCTCCTCTCGCTGAGCGAGGACCAGACCGCGCGTCTGTTCTCGATGATGGACGACGAGGAGATCAAGGAGCTGTCTCAGACGATGGCCAGCCTCGGCCGCATCGGCTCGGGCGTCATCGAGCGGCTGTGCGTCGACTTCGTCGATCAGCTCTCGTCGTCGGGGTCGCTGGTCGGCAGCTACGAAAGCACCGAACGCCTGCTCCTCAAGTCGCTCAACAAGGAGCGCGTCGATAACATCATGGAGGAGATCCGCGGTCCGGCGGGCCGCACGATGTGGGACAAGCTCGGCAACGTCAACGAGCAGATCCTCGCCTCCTACTTCAAGAACGAATATCCGCAGACCGTCGCGGTGGTGATGACCAAGATTCGCCCGGAGCACGCGGCGCGCGTCCTCGGCCTGCTGCCCGAGGCGTTCGCGATGGAAGTCGTCACCCGTATGCTGCGCATGGAGACGGTGCAGAAGGACATCCTCGACGGCGTCGAGAAGACGCTCCGCACCGAGTTCATGTCCAACCTCGCCCGCACCAACCGACGCGATCCGCACGAGGTGATGGCGGAAATCTTCAACAACTTCGATCGCGGCACCGAATCCCGCTTCTTCGCCGCCCTCGAGGAGCGCAACCGCGAGTCCGCCGAGAAGATCAAGGCGCTGATGTTCACCTTCGAGGATCTGCAGAAGCTCGATCCGACCGGCGTCCAGACGCTGCTGCGCGCAGTCGAGAAGTCGAAGCTCGCGATCGCCCTCAAGGGCGCCTCCGAGACCCTTCGCAACCTGTTCTTCACCAACATGTCCGAGCGCGCGGCCAAGCTGCTGCGCGAGGAAATGGAGGACATGGGGCCGGTCCGCCTGCGTGACGTCGACGAGTCGCAGATGTACATGGTCAACATCGCCAAGGATCTGGCCGAGAAGGGCGAGATCATCATCGCCGAGAACAAGGAAGACGAGGAGCTCGTCTACTGATGGCGACCAGCTCCCAGGGCATCCGCAAGTTCGACTTCGGCGCGCGCTTCGATGAGCCGGCGAAGGCTCCGAACGCGCCGGAACCGCCGAAGTACGGCGACGCGGAGATCGCCTCGGCCCGCGCCGAAGGCTACGCCGAAGGGCGCACTGAGGGCATGCTCGCGGCCAGGGCGGAAGCCGAGGCATCGATCGCAGCCCACGCGTCGAAGGCGCTCGAGCGGGTCGCGGCCGGGATCACCGAGCTCTTGTCCGATCGCGGCCGCCTGCATCAGCATCTCGCCTCGCAGAGCGTGCAGACGGTGATGGCCGTCGTCGCCCGCGCGATGCCGGAACTCGCCCGGCGCAACACCCTGCTCGAGGTCGAAGGCCTCATCCGCACCTGCCTCGCCGAGCTCTACGAGGAGCCGCGCGTCGTCATCCGCGCTGCCGACCCGATCGTCGACGCGCTTCAGAAGGACATCGACCGCATCGCCGCGAGCTGCGGCTTCACCGGCAAGATCGCCCTGTTCGGCGATCCCGAGATGGGCTCCACCGACTGCCGCGTCGAATGGGCAGACGGCGGAGCCGAGCGCAATTTCGAGGAAACCTGGCGTGCCATCGAAGCCGCGATGGAACGCGGACTGACCACCAATCACGGCCCAACCGATCGGAGCTAGCGCCACCGGCGCTTCGCAACAGGAGACACCCATGGCCAACAACGACGAGCTCAATCTCGAAGACGTCAACTCGGCGACCGGCGCCGCACCGACTGCGGCCGGCGAGGAAGAGCGTGGCGACACCGTCCATGCCGCGGCGGAGCTGTCCGCCGTCTACGACGTGCCGGTGCAGGTTTCGGCCGTCTTGGGGCGCGCCCACATGCAGGTGAGCCAGCTTCTCAAGCTCGGCCGCGGCGCCGTGGTCGAGCTCGACCGCAAGGTCGGCGAGGCGATCGACATCTACGTCAACAACCGGCTCGTCGCCCGCGGCGAAGTGGTGGTGGTCGACGACCGGCTGGGCGTCACCATGACCGAAATCGTCAAGGCCGAGCACGCGTAACCAGAACGCGCGTGAACCACCTCAGTACGCGTAACCAGAGTTTCAGAGTTTCATTTCGCGATCGAGGAGATCGTCCATGCGTTTGATCATCGTCGGAGCTCTCAACGGCCAGATCGGTGCCGCGAGCCAGATCGCCATCGCTCGTGGCGCCAAGGTCGGCCATGCCGACGACGTCGACGCCGTGCTCACGGCGCTGCGTTCGGGCCAGGGCGCGGATCTGCTGATGGTCGATGTCCGGCTCGACATCCGCAAGCTGGTCGCGAGCCTCGAGAGCGAGCGCATCTGCGTCCCGGTGGTCGCCTGCGGCATCGGCAACGATCAGGCCGCGGCCGTCGCCGCGATCCGCGCCGGCGCCAAGGAATACGTGCCCCTGCCCCCGGATCCCGAGCTGATCGCCGCCGTGCTCGAGGCGGTGACCGAGGAATCCTCCGCCATCATCCATCGCGACCCGGCGACGGCCGCCACCATCCGCATCGCCGACCAGGTCGCCCAGTCCGACGCCACCGTTCTGATCACCGGCGAGTCCGGCACCGGCAAGGAGCTGCTCGCCCGCCACATCCACCTCAAGTCGCGCCGCTCCGGCAGCAAGTTCATCTCCGTCAACTGCGCGGCGATCCCCGACACGCTGCTCGAATCCGAGCTGTTCGGCCACGAGAAGGGCGCCTTCACCGGCGCCGTCGCGCGCCGCCTCGGCAAGTTCGAGGAGGCCAACGGCGGCACCCTGCTGCTCGACGAGGTCACCGAGATGGAGCCGCGCCTCCAGGCGAAGCTGCTGCGCGTCATCCAGGAGCGCGTGGTCGACCGCCTCGGCGGCAGCCAGCCGGTCAAGGTCGACATCCGCCTGATCGCCACCACCAACCGCAATCTCGAGGAAGCCGTCCGCGAAGGCAGCTTCCGCGAGGATCTGTTCTTCCGTCTCAACGTCATCAACGTGCGCATGCCGGCGCTCCGCGAGCGTCCGCTCGACGTCGAGATCCTGGCCGAGCACTTCGCGGCGAAGTACGCCGACATGAACGGCCTGCCGCGCCGCCCGCTCTCGCCGGAAACCCTGCTCCGGCTGCGCAGCCACGGCTGGCGCGGCAACGTCCGCGAGCTCGAGAACACGATGCACCGCGCCGTGCTGCTTGCCCAGGGCGAGCGCATCGAGCCCGACGCCGTCGTGCTGTCGTTCAACTCCGAGGCCGCGCCCGGGACTCCGGTCGCCGAGCAGGCCCGCGCGATCGCAACCGCGGCCGCGCCGATGGTCGGCCGCACCGTGGCCGAGGTCGAGCGCGACCTCATCCTCAACACGCTTCAGCACTGCCTCGGCAACCGCACCCACGCCGCCACCATCCTCGGCATCTCGATCCGGACGCTCCGGAACAAGCTCAAGCAGTACGCCGGGGAAGGCACGCAGGTGATCGCGCCGCGCGAATTCGATCACGCCGCCGCCCAGGCCTAGTCCGCTCCGGAGTTCGTAGATCATGGCCGGCACCCCCGCGACAACCTCGGGCGCCACGGAGACGGCGACGCCGAACGGGCTGTCGCTCTCCGGTGGGCTCGGATGGCTCAGCAAGCGCAGCGACATTGCGCTGGCACTCGGTCTCGTCGGCATCCTGATGGTGCTGATCCTGCCGATGCCGCGCTGGCTCATGGACATGAGCCTCGCGCTGTCGTTCACGTTCTCGGTCCTGATCCTGATGACGGTGCTGTTCATTCAGCGCCCGCTCGATTTCTCGACCTTCCCCACCGTGCTGCTGATCTCGACGATGCTGCGGCTGTCGCTCAACCTCGCGTCGACGCGACTGATCCTGTCGCACGGTCACGAGGGCGCCGACGCCGCGGGCAAGGTCATCGAGGCGTTCGGCAACTTCGTGATGAACGGCAACTTCATCATCGGGCTGATCGTCTTCGGCATCCTGGTGATCGTGAATTTCGTCGTTATTACAAAGGGTTCCGGGCGCATCGCCGAAGTCGCCGCGCGCTTCAGCCTGGACGCCATGCCGGGCAAGCAGATGGCGATCGACGCCGATCTGTCGGCCGGCCTGATCAACGAGACCGAGGCCCGATCCCGCCGCAAGACGCTCGAAGACGAGAGCACCTTCTTCGGCGCGATGGACGGTGCCGCGAAGTTCGTCCGCGGAGACGCGATCGCCGGCCTGCTCATCACCTTCATCAACATCGTCGGCGGCATCGTCATCGGTGTGGTCCAGAAGGACCTCTCGATCGCCGCCGCCGGCCAGAACTACACAACGCTGACCGTCGGTGATGGCCTTGTCACCCAGATCCCGGCGCTGATCGTCTCGACCGCCGCCGGCATGCTGGTGTCGAAGGCCGGCGTCCACGGCTCGGCCGACAAGGCGCTGATGGGCCAGCTCGGCGGCTATCCGGCGGCGCTCGGCCTGTCGTCGTTCCTGCTCGTGCTGATGTCGATCCTTCCCGGCATCCCGATGTTGCCGTTCCTGCTGCTCGCCGGCGCAACCGGCGGCGGCGCGTGGATGACGATGAAGGGCCAGGCGCGCGCCAAGGTCCAGGAGGCCGAGGTCGCGGCCCAGGCGGCGGCGCCGGCACCCGTCGCCGAGGAGCCGATCGCCTCGATCCTGCAGCTCGACTACGTGCGCATCGAGCTCGGCTACGGCCTGCTCACGCTCATCAACGGCGATACCGGCCAGCGGCTCACCGACCAGATCAAGGCGCTGCGGCGCCAGCTCGCCGCCGACATGGGCTTCGTCCTGCCGAGCGTCCGCATCCAGGACAACATGCAGCTTCCCGCCAACGTCTACGTCGTCCGCATCAAGGAGATCGAGGCAGGCCGCGGCGATCTGCGCCCCAACATGCTGCTGGTCATGGATCCCAAGGGCGAGAAGATCCCGCTCGCCGGCGAAGAGACGACCGAACCGACGTTCGGGCTGCCGGCGATGTGGGTCGTCGAGGGCCTGCGCGAGGAAGCGGGCTTCCGCGGCTACACCGTGGTCGATCCGGCGACCGTGATCACCACTCATCTCACCGAGGTGGTGAAGGATCACATGTCGGACCTGCTGTCCTACGCCGAGACGCAGAAGCTGCTCGACGAGATGCCGAAGGAGCAGCAGAAGCTCATCGCCGACATGGTTCCGGCGCAGATCTCGGTGTCGGGCATCCAGCGCGTGCTGCAGAACCTTCTCACCGAGCGCGTCTCGATCCGCGATCTCCCGACCATCCTCGAGGGCGTGGCCGAGGCGGTCAGCTACACCCACAACGTCAACATCATCACCGAGCATGTCCGCTCGCGGCTATCGCGCCAGATCAGCGACGCCAACATCGCGCCCGGCGGCTACATCCCGCTGGTGTCGCTCGGGCCGAACTGGGAGCAGGCGTTCGCCGAGGCGATCGTCGGCAAGGGTGACGAGCGCCAGCTCGCGCTGCCGCCGTCGAAGCTGCAGGAGTTCATCCAGGGCGTGCGCCAGCAGTTCGAGCGCCACGCGATGCTTGGCGAGACGCCGGTGCTGCTCACGAGCCCCGGCGTGCGGCCGTTCGTTCGCTCGATCGTCGAGCGCTTCCGGCCCTCGACCGTGGTCATGTCGCAGAACGAAGTGCATCCCAAGGCGCGCATTAAGACCCTGGGGCAGCTCTAGGCGAAAGCGATGCGGCTCAGGAACTTCCAGGCACGGACGATCGGCGACGCGATGGCGGACATTCGCGCGGCCCTCGGCGACGACGCGGTCATCCTCTCGACCGAGGTCGTTACCGGCGGCGTGCGCGTCACCGCCGCCTGCGACACTGCGTTCGAGGAGCCCGCGCCTGACTGCGCCGACATCGTCGACACGCTGTACGACACTCTGTCCTTCCACCGCGCGCCGCCCGACCTCGCCGACCGGCTGGTCGCGATAGCGCTCCGACTCGGCACCGACGATCCCGTCGTCGCTCTCGGTGGTGCCCTCGACGCCGCCCTGCGGTTCCAGCCGATCCATCTCGACGCGCATGTGACCGCTCCGATCCTGCTCATCGGGCCGCCGGGCCAAGGCAAGACCCTGACCGCCGCCCGCCTCGCCGCACGCGGCGTGCTCGCGGGCCAGAAAGTGCGCGTCGTCGCCGCGGATCCGCGCGCCGGAGCCCAGGCGCAACTCGCGGAGCTCTGCCGCCCGATGAAGATCATGCCGGAAACGCTGTCGCCGCTCGACGGCCGCGCGATCGTCGACGGTCCCGGCGTCGATCCGTTCGACGCCGACGACCTGCTGACCGTCCGTCGCCTCGCCGAGCAGTCCGGCGCCGAGCCCGTACTCGCGCTGGCGGCCGGCGGCGATCCCGAGGAGGCCGCCGAAATCGCGGAAGCATTCGCCGCCATCGGCGTGCGCCGCTTCGTCGCGACGCGCCTCGACGGCGCGCGGCGGCTCGGAGGAATACTTGCCGCCGCCGCGTGCGGTCTCGCGCTCGCCGACGGCGGCGTAGGCCGCACCGTCGCCGACACGCTGATCACCATGCACCCTGTCGGTCTCGCTCGCCTGCTGATCGCGATGCGTCCCGACGCCGGCGGCGCAATGCACGCCGACCACGAGGTCGCCGCATGAATCCAGCCGCTCCCCGCACCCAGCCAGCGACCGCGACCGCCCGCCGCCGCATCGTCGCCATTGCCTCCGGCAAGGGCGGCGTCGGCAAGACCTGGCTCGCCATCACCCTCACCCACGCGCTCGCCCGCATGGGACGTTCGGCGCTGCTGTTCGACGGCGACCTCGGGCTCGCCAACGTCGACGTCCAGATCGGTCTCAAGCCCGCGCGCGATCTCGGCGGCGTCATCGCCGGCCGGACGTCGCTCCGCGGCGCGCGCGTCACCATCCCGGGCTGCGGCTTCGACGTCGTCGCCGGCGCCTCGGGCAGCGGCAACCTCGCCCTCCTCCCGGCCACGCGCATCCACACGCTCGGCGACGAGCTGGTGGCGCTCGCCGCGTCCTACGACAACGCCGTCATCGACATCGGTGCCGGGCTCGACCGCCCGGCACGCATGCTGGCCGCGCGCGCCGACACCTGCCTCGTCGTCGCAACCGACGAGCCGACGTCGCTGACCGACGCGTATGCCTTCATCAAGATGATGCGCATGGATGGCGCGGGGAACGAGATCGCGGTCGTCGTCAACATGGCGGCGAGCGAGCGCGACGGCGAGCGGACCTACAACACGCTCGCCAAGGCCTGCGAGTCGTTCCTCAAGTTCCGGCCCGCGCTGCTCGGCCTGATCCGCCGCGACGTCCGCGTCGCCGACGCGATCCGCGCCCAGACGCCGCTGCTCGTCCGCCATCCCCACTGCGAGGCGGCGAACGACGTGAACGTGCTGGCGCGGCGCATCGTCACCGAGACCGCCGACCCGCGATGAGCGAGTTGTTCAAGCCTCTCACCGGCACTCCGCTGATCGCCTCCGTGGCGGCGACGCCGGCGGGCGCGGTCGCGACCGCATCGGCGGCGCCCGGCAGCCTGCCTCCGGCGCTCGCCGACATCACCGCCGGGACGGTGATCGCCGGCGTCGTCGTCGAGCGCGGACGCGGCATGGTCGTGCTCAAGACCGACAAAGGCATGCTGCCGCTCCAGACCAACCTGGCGCTGAAGCTCGGCGCCGCCGTGGTGCTCGAGGTCCAGTCGGTGGGCGCGCAGGTGCGGCTCGCGATCATCTCGGTCGACCAGCATGCGCCGACCGCGCTCTCGCGCGAGGCACTTCCGCTCGAGACGAGCGCGCTGGCGGCCGCTCTTGAGCACGACGAAACGAC
>DATJIG010000104.1:0-11075 GCA_035493495.1 Alphaproteobacteria bacterium | reverse complement strand
CTCAATCCGCTGCCGCAGCTTCCCAACGTCCCGATGCTGCTCGACAAGACGAAGACGCCCGAGGACCGCGAGACGCTGGCGCTGATCCTGATCAAGAACGAGATGGCGCGGCCGTACTTCGTCGGCCCCGAGGTACCGGGCGACCGACTGGCCGCCCTGCGCGATGCCTTCGAAAAGACGATCAAGGATCCCCAGATGGTCGCAGACGCGAAGAAAAGCGGCCTCGATCTCGATTTCGTGTCGGGCGAGGACGTGCAGAAGCTGGTGGCAAAGGTCTACGCGACGCCAGCAGCAAGCGCCGACCGGGTCCGCGAGGTGCTGCGGTCCGAGCGCCCGGATCGCTGATCTCCGAACGTTTGTCAGGGTCAAACTCGTCAGGGAGAGCACAGTGGGTTTCATCGACGCCGACGCGCACGTGATCGAATCGCAGCTCACCTGGGAGCACATCTCGGAGGAGGAGCGTAAGTACACGCCGATCATGGTCACCCAGACCTGGGGTGCCGAGGTGAAGAGCAACGAGGGTCGCCGTGCGTCCGAATACTGGATCATGGACAACCGCACCCACGCCAAGGACAAGAATGTGGGCTCGGACACCACCGTCGAATCGCGCGAAATGCGCGACGTCGAGGCGCGGCTCGCCCACATGGACGAGCTCGACATCGATGTGCAGGTTCTGTACCCGACCGTGTTCCTGCGGCCGGCCGTTCGGACGCGGAGCGCGGAGCTGGCGCTGGTGAAGTCCTACAACCGCTGGCTCGCGAGCCTGAATGCTCATGCGCCGAAGCGCCTGCGCTGGGTGGCGATGCCGCCGCTCCTGAGCCCGGAGAAGCTGCGCGACGAGCTGGTGTTCTGCAAGGAGCATGGCGCCTGCGGCATCTTCATGCGCGGGCTCGAATGGGATCGCAACGTCGCCGATCCGTACTTCTATCCGCTGTACGAACTCGCCTCGGAGCTCGACCTGCCGGTGTGCTTCCACTCCGGCAACAATTCGATCGTCCACCACGACTTCTTCACCGAGGACACCACCTTCACCAAGTTCAAGCTGGCGGTGGTCGGCGCGTTCCATTCGCTGCTGGAAAAGAACCTGCCGTCGAAGTTCCCCGACGTACGCTGGGGTTTCGTCGAGGTCAGCGCCCAGTGGGTGCCGTACGTCTGCCACGACTTGCGTTACCGGTTCCTGCGGCTCGGCCGCCGGATGCCGGAGAACGTGCTCAAGGCCAACAACATGTACGTCGCCTGCGAGGTGACGGACGACATTCCGTACATTCTCAAGTACGCGGGCGACGACGCGTTGATGCTCGGCACCGACTACGGGCACCATGACCCGTCGGCCGAGATCAACGCGTTCACCCTCATCCAGCGCCGCAACGACATCACGCCGGAGCAGCGCCGGAAGATCGTCGATCTCAATCCGCGGTCGCTGTACGGCCTGTAGGCGCCCCGCTGCTCGCGGTCAGCGCCGGGAGCGGTGCGGGGTCGATGCGCCCGGTTTCATCGGCACGGAAGGTTCCCGTGCGCTGGCCATTGAGCGTCGTCGACCGCAGCCACTCGAGCGAAGCGCGCTGAAGCACCCGGTGCTGGGCTTCCCAGACCGCGAAGTGCGTCGCGCAGGCGATCCTCAGGAACGCCTTCTGCGATGAGCCGAGATCCTCGAACAGCTGCGCGTTTGTGGTCCTGAGATCGTCCTCTTCGCCGACCATGATCAGCGTCGGCACGGTGATCTTCCTGGCCGAGTTGGCGTTCCAGCCCCAGTAGGTGCGGGTCGGCGCGCGCAAGCCCCCAGTGCCCCATGTGGCGCCGACCGGGTCGGCGTCGATGTTCATCTTCCAGATCATGTCCGGCATCCCGGGCTCGACCATGCCGTCGCACTTCTGGGTGCCGAGCCAGCGCTTGCCTTCGCCGACGTCGCGCATCTGGATGGTCATCGGAAAGCCGGCGCGAGGCAGGTTCGGCTTGGCGTCGGGATTGTTGCGGCCGTAATTCGACGACGCCTGGATGATCAGCTTCTCGACCTTCTCGGGATGGCGCACGGTGTAGGTGCCGGTGCGGATGCCGCCGCCGGACCAGCCGATCGGCGTGATCTTGTCGACGCCGCGCAGCTTGAGGATCGAATTGACGACCGCGTCGATGTCGGCGGTTTCGGTGTCGCTCGAGACGAGCTGATACGGATACTTGGCCTTGCATTCGGCCGCGAGCGGCTTGCCGATCAGGAGCTTCTGCTGGCTGGGATCGAGGTTGCAGGGCTCGCCCATCATCGGCCGGCTTGAGCGTCCATAGCCGGTCATGTCCATGGCGAAGACATCGTAGCCGGCTTTCGCCAGCGCCTCCATCCAACTGTAGTCGCGGTACTGGACGTCGAAGGCGAGGGTGGCCGGCGAGTAGCCGCCGTGGACGAATAGCGCGACCTTGCCGGGCTGGGCCTTGCCGCTGTTCACCACCGATGCGGGCGCACGCTCGCGCACGAACAGGTCGAGAGGCTGTCCGGCGTTGGCCGGAACATCGGAGACCCGGCGCACCAGCCGGTCGACCGTCACAATGTCGGTGCGTTCGGTCGAAGCGCTGTTGCATCCGCCGAGAAGCGTCGAGCAAGCCAGAAGTCCGAGTGCGGCCACGCGTGTCGCGATCACTTAAGCCTCCCATCGGTTTTTATGGATCGCCCCTCTCGTGATGGAGCCGATCTCGCGGGCAAGGATAAGCGTGGCCGGAAGCGAAGAGCGAGTGTCTACGCTGCGTTCGCCTTCGACAGGTGGCGGACGAGGGAGCGGCGGCGCGTCATCGCCCATGCCGATACGAGAAGGCACAGAGATGCCGCGGCGGCCACGGGGCCTTGCAGCCCGAACGTGTCGCCGAGCGAGCCGATGATCAGCGCGCCAACGGCCGGACCGCCGCGGAACAGCACGCCGTAGAGGCTCATGACGCGACCGCGGAACGCCTCGTCGACCGAGCCCTGGACGAGCGATTGCGTGCCGATGCTGCTGCCCGTGTTCGAGAAGCCGTAGGCGAACAGCAGGGCCATGCCGATCCAGAACGACGGGACCAGCGCGAATGCGATGATGCTGACGCTGAGGCCCGCGAGGCTGCTCACCGCAGCCTTGACGAGGCGTTCGGTGCTGGCGCGTCGCACCATCGTCATGCCGCCGACCATGGCACCCAGTCCCATGGCGGAGGTCATCCAGGCGAGTCCTTGGGCGCCCATATCGAAGATGCGGTCGGCGAATCCGGGAAGCAGCTCGGTGACCGGACGCACGAGGATCGTCGTTGCCGAGTAGATCAGGAGCAGGGGGCCGATGCCGCGATGCTGGTAGACGTACTGGTAGCCCGCCGCGATCTGGCCCCACATGTCGCGTCGGCCGTGGTGTGATGGCTCCGGCTCCTTGATGTCGATCGCCCACAGCGCGTACAGCAGCAGCAGGTAGCTGACGGCATTGATGGCGAACGCACTCGAGATACCGCCCGCGGCAATGATCACGCCGGCGATCGCGGGCCCGATGAAGCGCGCCATATTGGCCATAACCGAGTTGAACGCGATCGCGCTCGCCAGATCCTCGGGCGGGATCAGGTTCGGCATCATCGACATCCGCGCCGGCTGATTGACCGCGGCGATGCTGCCGCGCAGCACGCTCAGGATGACGATGCCCCAGATATCGATGAGCTGCGCCCAGGTCAGGAGCAGGAGCGCCATCGCTTGGGCCATCGCGAAGACTTGCGAGATCAGCGACATGCGTCGAGGATCGCCGCGGTCGGCGATGACTCCTCCGATGGGACTCAGGACGATCGCCGGGCACAGGTCGCAGAAAGCGACGATGCCGAGCCACGTCGCCGATTCGGTGAGTTGCCAGGTCAGCCAGCCGATGGCGACTTTCTGCACCCAGTTGCCGATGAGCGAGACCGCGTCGCCGGCGGCGTAGAGCCGGTAGTTGCGGTGCTGCAGCACACCGATGAAGGAATTCAGGCGCACCTTTCCGCGCGCGTCTCCGCCGGACGTTGCTTCGCTCACGCTTCCCCCAACTGGCACCCCGCGGATCGGGGCGCTCTTTTGTTCGTCGTTATGCCCGCTCTGTATACGGCAATTTCGTACAGCGGGCCATCGTTCGCCCGTGTGCTTGCCTCGCCCGCGCGTGGCCTCTATCGTCGCGGCCGGATTCGAGACATGAAAACGACGACGATCCCGCCGCTCATCAAGCGCAACACCGCGCTGTTCGCTTTGTCCCAGTGCTTCACCGGCGCCGGGATGCAGTTCGCCTACGGTTTCGGTCCGCTGATGGTGGTCGGCCTGTCTGGATCGTCGGGATTGGCCGGTCTCTCGGTCGCGCTGATCGGGCTGTCGCGCTTCCTCGTCGCCTATCCGATCGGCCGTGTCACCGACGCCCACGGACGCAAGCCTGGCATCCAGTTGGGGCTTGTCCTGGCCCTGGTCGGCACGCTGATCCTCGGGACGGCGATGAACCTCGACTCGATTGTCGTCTTCGTCGTCGGACTCCTGATCTTCGGCATGGGGATGAACGCCGCGCAGCAGATGCGGGTCGGCGCCACCGACATGTACCCGCCGCACATGCGCGCGCAGGCGCTCGGCTACGTCGCCTTCGGCTCCATCCTCGGCTTGCTGCTCGGGCCGCTTCTCGTCGACATCGCCGGCAAGGTGGCACCCAAGGTCGGAATCGATCCGCTCGGGCTGCCGTGGTTCTTCCTGCCGGCGCTGATCGTCCTCGGCATGGTGGTTGTGTCGTTCGTCAATCCCGACCCCAAGGACATCGGGATGAACCTGTCGCGCTACTATCCCGGCTATTCCGACCTGCCGCGCACCGGCGGACGCGGAGCGAACATGGGAATACGCGCGATCTTGGCGCCGCCGGCGGCGCGCATTGCAGTGGTCGCCAATTGCGCCGCGACAGGCAATATGTCGATCGTCATGGTGCTGACGTCACTGGTGCTGGCACACCATGGGCATTCGCTGGTCGCCATTGCGACGTCGCACATGTTCCACTCGGCGGGGATGTTCGCGTTCACGATCCCGCTCGGAAAGCTCGCCGATCGCTACGGCCGGCCGGCGGTGATGTATCCAGGAGTCGCGACTTCGCTCATCGGTGCATTGCTGGTCGCGTTCACGGGAAGCCTGTGGAGCGTGACGCTCGGCACGCTCCTCGTGGGGCTGGGTTGGGCCGCTGCCAACGTCGCCGCGACGGCGTTGGTCGCCGACCTGTTCCCGACCGAGCAACGCGGGCGGGCTATCGGCGCGAGCGACAGTTGTGCGGGCGCGACGACCGTTGCGGCCGCCCTGGTCACCGGACCGCTGATCGCGATCTCGGGCCTTCCCGCAACGGGCGCGGTCGCGGCGCTGCTCGCCGTCGCACCCTTTCTCATGCTCGCGGCGCGTCGGGCGTCGGGCGCTTTCGCGCGATAGATCAGGGGCGCGTTTTACACCTCCTCTCGTCACATCGAGCTCAGGGTCTTCTGCAGCTCGTCGGCCGTCCGTCGCGCCACCCCGATATCGCCTTCGGCGACGCCCGCGCGTGCCTGCTGCATCGCGGACGTGAGCGCTTGCTTCTTCGCTACATCGGTGGTGTCGGGGATCGCTCCATTGCCCTGGCCATCGCATGGATTGCCGGGCGCGGGGTCGTAGCCGTCGGCGTTGGGGCCGCCCAGGCAGTTCACGACGTGTTGCAAATGCATGTGGATTCCCCGCAGATCGCCGGCCTTCTGGGCGAGGCCGGCGTGGGTCGCGGCGGTGCTGACCTCTTGTGCCGGGTCGGTGCGGGCGACAGATGCCAGCGACAGGATCGATGCGACGCCGAACCCGGCGACGATGAGCTTCACGATCATGATGGTCTCCTCGGTACCGGCCGAGCGGCCGAGCGCCGTACTCGATTTGCGCATTGGCGGGGCGGCCGAGCCGCCCGGCCCGCTGTTACATCTTCGGCGTCAGTATTCCCTGAGCGTCTTCGGCGTCCTTCTTGGCCGCCGCCATGTCGGTCTGCTTGAGGCCGGCCTGCACCTTGTCGAGCGCCTGGGTCAGCTTCTGCTTCTGCGCGGCGTCGGTCGTGTCCGCGATCGCGCCGTTGCCCTGGCCGTTGCAGGGATTACCTGGCGCGGCATCGAAGCCCTTGCCGCTCGGGCCGACGAGGCAGTTGGTGACGTGCTGCAGGTGCATCTTCACGCCCTTCATATCTCCCGCCTTCTGGGCGAGCCCCGCGTGCGTCGCCGCAGTGCTGATCTCTTTCTCCGCATCGGCGTAAGCAACGGACGCAACCACCAGAATGGACGCCGCGCCGAACGTGGCGGCAATGAGCCTTACGACCATGATGTCCTCCCTAGATGACAGCCGCTGAGCGGCCGGTTGTTGTCAGTTCCCGGACTAACCAATCATGACGACGGTGAAAGGGGCGCGCTCGGGTGTCGCGTTGCACGCTTGGGCGACGACGTCCGGCGCGACGCAGAGCGGCGGAGGAGATCCGGATCCAGACGGTATCGGCGAGCGATTCGCCGCTGTCGCACACGACGCACATTCCGGCCTCCGACGACGCTCTCGACGGTGTTTCTGCGCGACGGCGAATGGTATAATTGTTGCGGCCGCCTGACAGCCGCGACGGAAACTATACACCGGGCTCCCGCCCGGGGTGGAGGCAAGTTCGTCTCGAGGATGCCCCGGAACGCCAAGCACGACACATTAACCGCAGGAACACCGGCGCGCGCGCCACTCACGAATGCCGGACACAGCTAGAACCGCCGACAATACGCTCCCGACCAGAGGTGAGGGGGCCGAGTCCCCGTCCGCCGCCACCGCGGCGCCGAGCGCCGCTGCCACCGGCACCCCCGCCGCCAGCACCATGGTGCGCTGGGTGGTCGCCTCCGGCATGTTCATGAGCCAGCTCGATTCGACGATCCTCACCACGTCGATCCCGCAGATTGCCGCCAGCCTCGACGAGAATCCGCTTCACCTTAACGTAGCGATCACCGCTTACCTGATCAGCCTCGCAGTGTTCATTCCCATCAGCGGCTGGATCGCCGACCGTTTCGGGCCGAGGCGCGTGTTCTGCGCCGCGATCGCCGTTTTTACCCTGAGCGCTGCGATGTGTGGTCTGTCGACCAGCCTGTGGCAACTGGTGACGATGCGGGTGATCCAGGGCTTCGGCGGCGCCCTGATGACGCCGGTCGGTCGCCTGATCCTGGTGCGAAGTTTTCCCAAGGATCAGCTTCTTGCGGCGATGGCCTACGTCTCGATCCCGGCGCTCGTCGCGCCTGCGGTCGGGCCGATCATCGGCGGGTTTCTCACCACGTACATGTCGTGGCACTGGATCTTCTTCGTCAACCTGCCGATCGGCATGGTCGGCATCGCGCTGGCGCTGCGCTACGTGCGCAACTTCGAGGCGCCGCCGCCGATGCGATTCGACTTCCGCGGCTTCTTCGTCGTTGGCATGGGTCTCGCGCTGCTGCAGTTCTCGATCGAGAATCTGGGGCACCCGCTGGTCTCTAAGCCCGTTCTGGTCGCTCTGTTTGCCGGTGCGGCGGCGATGCTCGCCCTCTACACGCTGCACGCGCTCGGGCGCAGCGACGCCGTGCTCGACCTCAATCTGTTCCGCATCCGCACCTTCCGGGCGTCGACCGTGTCGGGCGGATTGTGCCGGCTCGCCATCGGCGCGGTGCCGTTCCTGCTGCCGCTGATGCTGCAGGTCGGCTTCGGATTGGCGCCGATCGCCTCGGGTTTCATCACCTTCGTCACCAGCATCGGCGCGATCGGCATGAAGACGGTGGCGACGCGACTTGCCAGGCGCTTCGGCTTCCGCAATCTGCTGGTCTACAACGCCGGGCTCCTGGGCTCGGTGATCGCCGGCATGGCGCTGTTCCAGCCCGACACGCCGCACTGGTTCATGCTGACCTACCTGATCCTCTACGGCGTCATCCGCGCGACCCAGTTCACCAACGTCCAGGCGCTCGCCTATGCCGACCTTCCGGCCGAGGCAATGAGCCGAGGCACCAGCATGGCGAGCGTCGCGCAGCAGCTCTCCTCGAGCTTCGGCGTCGCCGTCGCGGCAACCACGCTGTCGCTCGTCGTCGGCAGCGCGACCGAGATCACGCCGCACGACTTCCACATCGCGTTCATCGTCGTCGGCATGATGCCGGTGCTGGGCGTGATCGGCTTCGTGCGACTGAAGCCGACCGACGGCGCCGAGATCGCGGGGCAGCAAGGGCGCCGCCGTCGCGGCTGACCTTCAGGGGCGGTCGCTCATCGGAACGGCGGACCGACGATCCAGGCGACCAGGGCGGAGCGGCTGCCGCGCGTAACCGGCGTTACGCGGTGCACCTCGTAGGACGGGAACATCAGCATCCGGCCGCGGATGCGCGCCATCGCTTCCGGCCGGCCGCCGCCGTTGATCTCGAGATCGCCGCCGTCGTAGTCGGCGGGATTGGTGAGTTGCACTGTCA
The DNA here is from genome assembly GCA_035493495.1 of Alphaproteobacteria bacterium. Lineage (GTDB taxonomy): Bacteria > Pseudomonadota > Alphaproteobacteria > SMXQ01 > SMXQ01 > DATJIG01. Next base: position 2,654 of record DATJIG010000104.1, on the reverse strand, counting down.
CCGACAGCTTGCGGGTGAAGCCGTTGTCGGCATGGGAATCGTGGTGCCAGTCGTAGTGGCCTTCGTCGTGCCCGTCGTAGGTGACGTGATAGAGCTCCTCGTCGATCCCGGTGACGTCGAACTGGTAATGCGTTGCGTTGAGGCGCGCGATCGCGTGCGTCATCCGCACGTAGATCCACTCGGTCGCCTCGCACGGCTTCAGCCAGCGCACCGTCGAGCGGTTGACGCGCGGCTCGTAGTGGAGGTCCTGGCCGACGCCGACGCGCTTGGACGGCATGGTCCAGGCGATCTCGTTGAGGCGGTCGAGCTCTTCGGGATTGAACACGCCGTCGGCCCAGGCGCACGTCGGCAGCGAGGGACGACGGCGGCAGAGCAGGAATCGGGAAATGGAACACGGAACTCTCGCAGGGTGTCGGCACGCGGCCCGCCTCGCGGGTGCGTCGACCATCTTCCCCCGGCGCGAAAGCTAGGATTCGCGCGCGCTCGCCGCAACGTCCCCGTCGTAAGTACGTTCACGTAGTTCTGTAAATGACAGCGTAGTTGCGCGCGCGACGGGTTTGGGTGCGTGCAACGTGTGCGCACTCGCTAGCGCGACGCGAATCGACGCTGCTCGTCCGCGACCGTGCCGTACGGCGAGCGGTGGGCGAAGCGGATGAAGTCGGCGGCGTCGTGCGAGCAGAACAGCTCGACCTCGTCGTCGTGCTCGCGCAGCAGTGTGCGCAGACGCTCCTGGTTGAGCATCCGTGCATCGCCGTTCATCTCCATCAGCCACTGATAGAAGCGGAGACCGCTGGTGCAGTGGGGATGCTTCAGGTCCATCTCGCCGTGGAAAAAGTAGGAGTCGCCCGCGTGCAGCAGCCAGCCGCTGCCGGTGTCGATGGCGACGCCGCAGTGGCCGCGCGTATGCCCGATCAGCGGCACCAGCAGGATCTCGGGCGGCAGCCCGTCGAGCTTGCGTACGGACTCGAAGCCGAACCAGCGCTCGCCGACCGCCGCATAGGTGCGCCAGTGTACGTCGTGGTCCCACTGCGACAGGCTGTAGCGCCGCGCGGCGATCGCGCCGTTGCGACCTTCCTTGGCGCAGCGCAACTCGGTGTCGAGCAGATGCACCTTGGCGTGCTCGAAGTCGTCGATGCCGCCGGCGTGATCGAAATCGAGATGCGTCAGCACGATGTGGCGGACGTCGCTCGCCTGGAAGCCGAGGCGCTCGACCTGGCGCATGGCCGTTTCGCGCTCGCGCAGCCGGACGCCGTTGAGCGTGCGGAACATGCGGTCGATGCGGCTCTCGGGGTGGCGCACGTCGCGCACACCGAAGCCGGTGTCGACCAGCACCAGCCCGTCGGCCTCGGTCTCGATCAGCAGGCATTGGCAGACGAGCCGGCGCTCGGCCAGCTCGGCATCGCTCGGGTAGTAGAACAGGGAACCCGCGAGCGGGCACATCGTGCCGCAATTGAGGTGATGAATACGCATGTTGGCTCCCCTCCGGAGCTAACAAACCCGGAGGTGCCGCCTGCGTTCCCTCGATCGCAGGCCGCGGAGGCGCTGCGGCTCAGTCCTGCTCGGCAGCGGCGAGCCGTGCGGCCCGGCTTTCCTCGGCGGTTTCCCAGGCGTAGCGAATGCCGCCGCCCCACGTGCCCTGGACCACGGCCGCGGCACCGAGGCTCGACGGTAGCGGCGGCGCCTTGGAGCCGTCGAGCGTCGCCTGCAGCACCTGCTGCAGCTCGGCGTCGTCGAACGGCGAGCGCAGGCGTGGAACCCAAAGCCAGCCGTCGGCGAGCCGGGTGGTCGGCCTGACCGCAAACAGCAGCGGCACGCCGCGCGCCCGCACCGCCGCGGCGAGCGGGTAGGCGGCGGTTCCCAGCGCGTCGGCGTCGATCACGGCGCAGTCGAGCTCGTCGCCGGAGCGGCGCAGGAGGTCGAGCGCCTCATTCAGCGTTCCGACCGGGCCGACGACGGCGCAGCCGAGGTTGCGCAGCATTACCGCGACCGCGAGGTTCTTGCCGGGCGTGCCCTCGACCGCCAGCACGGTGAGGCCGCGCAGCGAGGCGCGCGGGGCGACCGGCGTCGCGCTGTCGGGCCGGACGTGGCGCTCGACCACGGCGGCCATGGCCCGCACCGGCATGCAGTGGTCGGGCAAACGGACGGCGAGCGCCGACAGCGGCATCGACGAAAAGGGCGCGTCCTTGGGCTCCTGGACGATCGTCGTGCCGCCTGCGGCCTTGATCGCCGCGAGGCCTTCGGCGCCGTCGCGGCCTGACCCCGACAGCACGATGCCGATGGCGCGGCGGCCGAACGCGCGGGCCACGGATCGGAACAGCGGATCGGCGGCGGGGCGGGCGAAGTGCTCGCGCTGACCGAAGGTCAGGCGGATTTTGTCGCCCTCAACGGACATGTGGCGGTCCGGGGGTGCGACGTAGATGCGGCCGGGGCTCAGGCGCTCGCCGTCGACCGCGAAGTTCGCGGGCAGCCGCGCCGTGCCGTTGAGGATCTCGGGCACCGCGCTGCCGGCGTCGGGCGCGGTGTGGAACACGACCAGCACGGCGGCGGGAAAGCCGCGCGGCAGGCCGGCGACGAGATGTTCGAGCGCGTCGAGTCCGCCCGCCGACGCGGCGATGGCGACGACCTTCAGTGAAGCCATGTCGATCTCCCCAATC
>DATJIG010000103.1:0-6369 GCA_035493495.1 Alphaproteobacteria bacterium | reverse complement strand
ACGCGATCACCATGAAGTACGACGACGGCACGAAGTCGTACTCCGTCACCAAGCCGTTCGAGGGCGTAATCCCGAGCCTCGAGCGCCGCTTCCACGAGACCGAGTCCGACTGGATGCGCGACGAGCTGTCGCGCTACCAGTCGACGCACCCGTGCGAGGGCTGCAACGGCTACCGCCTCAAGCCAGAGGCTTTGGCCGTCAAGATCGACAACAAGCACATCGGCCAGGTCTGCGAGCTCTCGATCGAGCACGCGCTAGAATGGTTCCGCGGGCTGCCCAAGGCGCTCAACGCGTCGCGCCGCGAGATCGCCCGTCGAATTCTCAAGGAGATCGACGACCGCCTCGGCTTCCTGGTGGATGTCGGCCTCGACTACCTGACGCTCGCCCGCGCCTCCGGCACGCTGTCGGGCGGCGAGTCCCAGCGCATCCGGCTGGCCTCGCAGATCGGCTCCGGCCTCACCGGCGTTCTCTACGTGCTCGACGAGCCGTCGATCGGCCTGCATCAGCGCGATAACGCGCGTCTCCTCGGCACGCTGCGGCGCCTGCGCGACCTCGACAACTCGGTGCTCGTCGTCGAGCACGACGAGGAAGCGATCAGGACGGCCGACTACCTGATCGACATGGGCCCGGGCGCCGGCATCCACGGCGGCCAGATCATCGCCGCCGGCACGCCCGACCAGGTGATGAAGGCCGAGGACAGCGTCACCGCGCAGTACCTCACCGGTCGCAAGGCGATCCAACTGCCGCTGGTCCGCCGCCAGGGCAAGAAGGATCAGAAGATCCGCATCAAGGGCGCCCGCGGCAACAACCTCAAGAAGCTGACCGTCGATATCCCGCTCGGCGTCATGACCTGCGTCACCGGCGTCTCCGGCGGCGGCAAGTCGACGCTCGTCATCGAGACCCTCTACAAGGCGATCGCCCGCCGTCTCAACGGCGCGCGCGAGCATCCGGCCGAGCACGACGGCATCGACGGCCTCGAGTTCCTCGACAAGATCATCGACATCGACCAGAGCCCGATCGGCCGCACCCCGCGGTCGAACCCGGCGACCTACACCGGCGCGTTCACGCCGATCCGCGACTGGTTCGCAGGGCTCCCCGAGGCCAAGGCGCGCGGCTACAAGCCCGGCCGCTTCTCGTTCAACGTCAAGGGCGGCCGCTGCGAGGCCTGCCAGGGCGACGGCGTCATCAAGATCGAGATGCACTTCCTGCCAGACGTGTTCGTCACCTGCGACGAGTGCCACGGCAAGCGCTACAACCGCGAGACGCTGGAGATCACCTTCAAGCAAAAGAGCATCGCCGACGTCCTCGACATGACCGTCGAGGAAGGCGCCGAGTTCTTCCGCGCGGTGCCGTCGATCCGCGACAAGCTGGTGACGCTGGAAAAGGTCGGTTTGGGCTACATCCACATCGGTCAGGCGGCGACGACGCTGTCGGGCGGCGAGGCGCAGCGCGTCAAGCTGTCGAAGGAGCTGTCGCGGCGCTCGACGGGCCGCACGCTCTACATCCTCGACGAGCCGACCACGGGCCTCCACTTCGAGGACGTGCGCAAGCTGCTCGAAGTGCTGCACGCGCTCGTCGAGCAGGGCAACACCGTCGTCGTCATCGAGCACAACCTCGAGGTCATCAAGACCGCCGACTGGATCGTCGATCTCGGCCCCGAGGGCGGCGACAAGGGCGGCAACGTCGTCGCCGAGGGCACGCCCGAGGACGTCGCGGCCGTGCGCGCGAGCTACACCGGCCAGTATCTCAAGCCATATCTGATGCCGGCGAAGAAACCCGCGAAGCGGGCGTGATATCGGACCGCCAAATACCGGATTAAGATCCGCGCCATGAAACTCGTCGCCGAGACCTCCGGCCCGAAGCCGCGCCACTTCGAGATCGTCAGCCTCGAGATGAGAGACGGCGATCACACGCTCGAATGGTTCTCGGTGCGCGCCTACGAGGGCGAGAATCGCGTCGATGAGTTCCTGCAGCACACCCTGAGCTACGCCCAGGAGCGCGCCGAGGCCAAGTATGGAGTCCCCCGCTCGGCGTGGCGCAAGATCGAAGAATAATTATTCGACCTTCAGTCCGATCCGCGACCGATCCTTCGCCCAATAGATGTAAAGCGGCTTGCGGTAGATCATCGCCGCCGGGACCATCCCCACGCCCTGCATTTCCGGGGGCACCCGCGAATCGAGCGACTGGTCGCGATTGTCGCCGAGCACGAAATAATGCCCCGCCGGCACCGTGACCGGCTGCATATTGCTCAGAACGCCCGAGTCCCCGGCCACCTGCAAGACCTTCACCGATCTGCCGCCAGGAAGACTCTCTCGATACTGGGCAGCAACGACCGTATTCGCGCCGGGCGTTACATCCTCGTAATCCTCGATTTGCGTGCGCTCGACCGGAACGTCATTGATGAATACCTGGCCTTTGCGCAGTTCGATCCGATCGCCCGGCATGCCGATTACGCGTTTGATGTACGTAGTTCCCGAATCGCGCGGCAGACGAAAGATGACCATGTCGCCGCGCTGAACGTCCGTCGGTGCCACCGCGATCGACATGACGACGTCTCCCTGCACCAGATTCGGCGCGTTGGATGGTCCGGGCATACTGAAGCTCTCATAGGCTTCTCCCGGGCGCATCGGCAGCGCGAATGGCGCCACCGTCAACGCGATCACCACGGCTAGGTAGACGTACCAGCGGTTGTAGAAGGCAAGCGCGATCGCGCCGCGCCGCCGTGCCTGGAGGAATGCGTCGACCAGCGCGGCGATCTTCCAGCCGACGATGGCGACCATCGCGACCACGAGCGCGATGAATATTCCAAAGGTGGTCGGAATCGAGAGCGCGAAGACCACCATGAACATGACCGCGACGCCGAGAAACACCGCCGCCCGGGCCGGCTGGCCGTTATAGAGCTGCCCCAGCCCTGACACGAATAAAGACAACAGTGCCGCGATCCATGGATTGCGGCGTTTGGTCGGCGCTGAGAGGGTGGTCACGGTTCCCCGGCGGTCAGTTTCCCCGCGGGAAGCGTATGCGAACGTCATGTCCGCGAAAAGCGGATTGCGTCTCTCCCGCGCCCCTTCGTTTGCCCTTGCCGCGCGCGGTCGCCCGGGGGAACCTTGGCCGACCCGGCGGGCTTGTGTTTCGACGGGCTGATCAGGAGCGGCGCATGAGGCGAGCATTCATCAACCGAATCGGGCGCGCCGTTCCCGCCTACGATGTTCATCGCAAGTTCGTCGATTTCGCGCCGCGGCTGCTCGCCGACGAGCGGGCGCACCGCCTGTTCGCGCGCATGGCCGAGCGTTCGCAGATCGAGCATCGCTATTCCTGCCTCGCCCCGAGCGACGACCCCGACGTGGTCGACCGCGACGGCTTTTACGCGCGCGGCGCGTTCCCCGACACCGCGCAGCGCATGGCCCGCTATGACCGCGACGCGCTGCCGCTGGCGCTCGCCGCCGTCGGCGACCTCGGCCTCGCCCACCACGAGCGATCCGCGATCACCCATCTCATCGTTGCGTCGTGCACCGGCTTCGTCGCCCCCGGCCTCGACCTGCAGCTCGCGCGCGAGCTCGCCCTGCCCTCCGGCGTCGAGCGCACCTGCGTCGGCTTCATGGGCTGCTACGCGGCGCTGCCGGCGCTCAAGCTCGCGCGCCACATCGTCCGCTCCGAACCCGACGCGCGCGTGCTGGTCGTGGCGCTCGAGCTGTGCACGCTGCATCTCCAGGAGAGCGACAACATCGACGAGCTGCTGTCGTTCCTGCTGTTCGCCGACGGTGCGGCAGCGGCGCTCGTCACCGCCGAGCCAGTGGGCATCGAGGTGCTGGACTTCGCCGCCACGGTGCTGCCCGACACCGAGCGCCACATCACCTGGAAGGTCGGCGCGCGCGGCTTCGACATGCACCTCTCGGGTCAGGTCCCGGGCGCGATCCTCAAGCATCTGCCGCGCACGCTGCCCGATCTCCTGCCCGGCACCGGACGCCAGGACATCGCCGTGTGGGCGGTCCATCCCGGCGGCCGCACGATCCTCGATGCCGTCGACGAGGGCCTCGAGCTCGCGCCCGAGGCGCTGACGCACTCGCGTCGCATTCTGCGCGACTACGGCAACATGTCGTCGGGCACGATCCTGTTCGTGCTGCGCGACATCATGGACGCGGAGGCGCGCGGGCCGGGATGCGCCCAAGGGTGTGCGATGGCCTTCGGCCCCGGCGTCGCGATCGAAACCATGACATTCGCGGTGCAATGATGGCCTTCGCGCGCCGTGCCCGGAGCCTGTCGCCGCGGCTCGCGCACCGGAGCCACGAGACCGAGTGGCTCGATCGTCCGGACATTTCGCGCGACGAACTGGCTTCGGTCCTGCGCGACCTCGACCGCTTCAACGGCGCGATGCTGGGACAATGGCCGATCGTGCGCTGGGTCTCGCGCGCGCTCCGCCGCGCCGAGCTCGGCGAGCCCGTGACGATCCTCGACGTCGGCTGCGGCTCGGGCGGCCTGTTGCGGGCGATCCGCCGCGCCGCGCGGCGTTCCGGCCGCGACGTCGCGCTGATAGGTGTCGATCTCAGCGCCGACACCGTCGCGATTGCGAAATCCCAGACGCCGGCCGAGGACGAGATCCGCTATGTCGCCGCCGACGTGTTCCGCTACCGGCCCGACGCGCCCATCGATCTCATCGTCAGCGGCCTCGTCACCCATCATTTGTCCGACAGTGGCATCGTCGATCTGCTGCGCTGGATGGACAACACCGCGCGGCTCGGCTGGCTGATCAGCGACCTGCAGCGCAGCGTCGTGCCCTACACCTTCATCGGGCTTGCCGGCAAGCTGACGCGGCTCAATCCCGTGGTGATTCACGACGGCCGCATCTCGGTCGCCCGCTCGCTGACTCACGCCGAGTGGTGGGCGCGCATCCACGACGCCGGCCTCGCCGGCGTCCACATCCGCTGGATGCTGTACCGCTGGCTGATATCCCACACGAAGGAAGCCATATGGTGAGCCGATGATAGACGTCGCGGTGATCGGCGGCGGCCCGGCGGGCGCCGCGACGGCGATCGGCATTGCCCGGCGCGGGCGCGGCGTGCTGGTGTTCGAGCGCAGCGCGCGGCCGCACGACAAGGTCTGCGGCGACTTCCTGTCGGCCGATACCTTGCGCCATCTCGAGCGCCTCGACATCGATCCGCGCAGCCGGGGTGCCACCCCGATCCATGCCATGGCGCTGCGCAGCGGTCGCCGCGAGACCGCCGTGCCGCTGCCGTTCCCGGCGCTGGCGCTGTCGCGCCGCCGCCTCGACCAGGCGCTGCTCGCCCGCGCCGGCCGCGTCGGCGCCGATATCCGTCGCGGCGTCTCGGTGCGTGGCCTCACGCCCACCCCGGACGGCTGGCGCGTGTACTGCGACGACGACACCGACGTCATGTGCCGGCAGATCGTTCTGGCCACCGGCAAGACCGCGATGCGCGGCGTCGCCGATTCGCGCGACCGCTCGATGGTCGGGCTCAAGATGCGGCTCAGGCTGTCGCCGCTGCAATCGCGCGCACTGGCCGGTCGCGTCGAGCTGACCCCGCTCGCCGGCGGCTACGTCGGCATGCAGCCGGTCGAAGGCGGTCTCGCGACGGTCTGCGCGCTTCTGCCGCGCGCGGCGGTGGTCGGGCTCTCGCCCGGCTGGCCCGCGCTCTCGGGCGTGCTGTCGCGCTCGCCGGCTCTCTCCGAGCGGCTCGCCGATTCGATTCCGTTGTGGAAGAAACCGCTCGCCGTGGTCTGTCCGAACGGCGGCCATGTTGATCAAGGCGACGACGCATTCTTCCGCGTCGGCGACCGCCTCGCCCACATCCCGCCGTTCGCCGGCGACGGCATCGGCATTGCGCTGGCATCGGCGGCGCTCGTCGTCGATTCGCTCACCGGCGGGTTGACGCCGCGCGAGTATCACCACTCCGCGCGGCGTCTTGTCGCGCCGCCGGTGCGGCGCGCGGGTGCCTTGTCGTGGATCATGGGACGCGAGTGGGCGCCGACCTTCGCCGCGTTCTCGCCGGCCGCCGTCCGCGCCGCGGCGCGGGCGACGCGGGTTGCCTAGCCGGCGCCTCGCGCGACGCTAGCCCCCGATCTGGTAGCGCTTCACCTCGGCTTTCGCGCCGGTCAGCCCGCGCGAATGCTGCTGGATCGTGTCGTGGTCCTTGCTCGTGCGGTACTTGTCGATCGCCGCATCGCTCTCCCACTCCGAATACGAGATGTACTCGCCGGGCGCATCGACGCACTTGAGCAGCTTCTCCGACAGGCAGCCCGGCTGCTTGATCATCAGCGGCGCGCAGTCGTTCTTCCAGATCTTCTCGGCCTCGGCCTGCTGCTCGGGCTTCACTTTCACGTAGATCATGCGGACGATCGACATGGCTGCCTCCT
>DATJIG010000102.1:0-12950 GCA_035493495.1 Alphaproteobacteria bacterium | reverse complement strand
GCTGGCGATGCCGTCGCTCGACGCCTACGAGGACGAGGCCGTGCGGCTTGCCCGCGACCCCGCGGCGCTCGGCGCCATCAAGATGCGGCTGGCCGCCAACCGGACCCGCTGTCCGCTGTTCGACACCGATCGCTACCGCCGCCACATCGAGGCGGCCTACGACGCGATGTGGCGACGCCACCTGAGCGGCACGCCACCCGAGGACATCGCGGTCGCTCCGCTTCCCGCCTGACCGCCGTTTGTGTAAGACATTTCTGCAAGACAGGCAGCCGGCGATCCCGCCGGCGCGAAGGCCCACCCGCGAACGAAAGACGACGCATGACACCTCTGGTCCCGACGTCCTGGGGCGAGCTCCTCGACAAGATCGCCATCCTCGAGATCAAGAGCGAACGGCTGACGTCCGCCGCGGCACTGGCCAACGTCCGGAACGAGCTGTCTCAGCTCGAGGCGGTGGCGGCAAAAATCCCCGTCGATCCGCCCCTCACCGCGCTCAAGGGCGCGCTAAAGACGGTGAACGAGGCGCTGTGGGACATCGAGGACCGGATCCGCGAGCACGAGGCGCGCCAGGCGTTCGACGCCGACTTCATCGAGCTCGCCCGCGCCGTCTACAAGACCAACGACGAGCGCGGCCGCATCAAGCGCGAGATCAATCTCAAGCTGAACTCGGCGCTGGTCGAGGAAAAGCAGTACCAGAAGTACTGAGAGGCCGCTGGTGCCCGCTCCCGGACTCGAACCGGGACACCCTCGCGGGTTGCGGATTTTAAGTCCGCTGCGTCTACCAATTCCGCCAAGCGGGCACGCGCGACACTTTTAGACTGCGATTCGCCCGCCGCCAACTCGCCGCCCGACGTGCGCGCGGTCGGTCGCACGTGGTTCGTCAGCTCTCCGACCATGGCTCCGGCGTGGTTAACGGTTGCGGCCTCGAAATGGTTAATGGCGCGCGCCGTCGCAGAAAGCCGTTTCCTTTGCAGCTCTTACGTTCGCCGTCATTTGCGCGATCACTTATTACCTAAAATGCCACGTAATTGTCCCGTCTACTTTTAACGAATTTTAGGGGTTGTCGCGTGGAATGGCGTCAAGAGCCCGCACCGCGCCACGCAGGCGTCGCGCATCCAGGGAGGATCAGCGGTTCTCATGTCGGTTGTGTCCAATCCGCCAATCGCCGGCGTTCGTCCCGCCGGGAATCCGCCATCCCTAGCGCGAATTCTGCGCGTGCTGCTCGTCGGAGCGGCGCCGCAGACGAAGTGGCTGCTTGAGTCCGGCCTGAGCGCCAGCCGTCATACGACGCGCGCGGTGCTGCGCGATGCGGCGAGCCTGGCGGAATGCACGGAGGCCGCGGCGTCGGGCGAATACGACGCCGTCCTCGTCGACCTCGGCACTGAGCATGGGGCGGCGCTGGTGAAGGTCACCGAGCTGTCGGCGACCCTGCCGCACGCGGTGCCGATCCTGGTGCTCGGCGAGGACAACGAGGCGCTCGCCGCCGAGGCCTCGATCCGCGGCGCGCAGGATTACATCGTCAAGGACCGCGAGGGCGTGAAGGTGCTGTCGCGCGCCCTCCACTACGCGATCGAGCGCAGGCGCGCGGAAGCCCACATCCATCAGCTCACCACGTTCGACAAGCTTACCGGCTTGCCGAACCGCGACTGGCTCCAGATCCAGCTCCGCCAGGCGCTCGACAGCGCCGACGAGGGCGGCAACCGGTTCGCGGTCATGCTGCTCGACCTCGACCGCTTCAAGCTCGTCAACGACACGCTGGGACACGGGCGCGGCGACAAGCTGCTGCGCGAGGTCTCGGCGCGGGTCCGCGCCGCCGTCGGCGATCTGGGATCGGTGGCGCGTCTTGGCGGCGACGAGTTCGCGGTGCTGACCGCGCCGCTCGACGACGCGGCGGAGGCCGGCGCGATCGCCGATGCGATCCTCAAGGGGCTGTCGCAGCCGTTCACGCTCGAAGGTCACGACGTGTTCGTCACCGCCTCGATCGGCATCAGCATCTTCCCGAACGACGGCGCCGACGGCGACGCGCTCCTCACCAACGCCGACGCGGCGATGTACAAGGCCAAGGAACAGGGCCGCAACCAGGCGCAGTTCCACATCCTCGGCACCTACGGCGCGGCGATCCGGCGCCTCACCCTCGAGACCGAGCTCAGGCACGCGTTCGAGCGCGACCAGCTCACGCTCGCCTACCAGCCGCAGTTCGACAGCAAGACCGGGCGCATGATCGGCGCCGAGGCGCTGCTCCGCTGGAATCATCCCGAGAGCGGCCCGATCTCGCCCGCCGAGTTCATTCCCATCGCCGAGGAAACCGGCCTCATCCTGCCGCTCGGCGAGTGGGTGATGATGAAGGCCTGCGCCGAGGCCAAGTCGTGGCGCAACGCCGGCTGGCGCGACGCCATGGTCGCGGTCAACGTCTCGCCGCGCCAGCTCACCGGCACGCATCTCACCGAATCGGTAAAGAAGGCGCTGAGCGCCGCCGAGCTGCCGCCGGATGCGCTCGAGATCGAGGTCACCGAAGGCTCCCTGATGCTCAACGGCAACGAGGCGCTGTCGCTGCTGCTCGAGATCGCCTCGCTCGGCGTCCGCATCGCCGTCGACGACTTCGGCGCCGGCTATTCGTCGCTCGCGCGGCTCAAGAAGTTCCCGATCGGCACGCTCAAGATCGACCGCAGCTTCATCATGAACCTGACCAGCGACGACGGCGACGCCGCGATCGTCCGCGCCATCATCGCCATGGCGAAGAGCCTCGAGGTCAAGACCGTGGCCGAGGGCGTCGAGACCGAATCGCAGCTCGCGCTGCTCAAGTCCGAGGGCTGCGACCTGATCCAGGGGTTCCTGCTGTCGCGGCCGATCTCCGGCGACGACATGCACACGCGCATCGCCTCCGGGCGCATGACCGAGCGCGGCTAGGCCGCATTGCGGAGCGCGGGGCCGGGCACTATATGTTCGGCCCATGCGTTTCCCCGCTCCCCTCGTCCCCGGCGTCCTGGTCCGCCGCTACAAGCGCTTCCTCGCCGACATCGAGCTCGCTGACGGCTGCATCGTGACGGCCCATTGCGCCAATCCCGGCGCGATGCTCGGCGTCAATGCCCCCGGCCTCAGGGTCTGGCTGCGCGATCAGTCGGGCACCGCCCGGAAACTCGGTTGGAGCTGGGAGATCGTCGAGGCCGAAGGCACGCTGATCGGCGTCAACACCGCGCTGCCCAATCCGCTGGTCGCGGCGGCGCTCGCGGCGGATGCGATCCCCGAGGTCGCGGGCTACGGCCCGGCCCGCCGCGAGGTCGCCTACGGCAAGGGCTCGCGCGTCGACTTCCTGCTCGAGGCCGACGGCCGCCCGCGCTGCTATCTCGAGGTCAAGAACGTGCACCTGAAGCGCAACGGCCGCGCCGAGTTTCCCGACTCGGTCACCGCGCGCGGCGCGCGCCACATGCTGGAGCTCGCCGAACGCGCCACCGCCGGCGACCGCGCCGTGGTGCTGTTCGTCGTCCAGCGCGACGACTGCGACCGCTTCGCGCCCGCCGCCGACATCGATCCGGCGTACGCAGCGGCTTTCGGCGTCGCCCGCGCCGCCGGCGTCGAGGCCCTGTGTTACAGTTGCAAAGTCACCCCCGATGCCATTGAATTGCATCGGTCGCTGCCGGTCGAACCGTAAGCTCGGCCGGGTTGGAAAAGGCCCTATGGAACGCACACCTAAGCCCGCGCCCGTCCGCCGCACGCCGCAGATCGTCATCCACGACGCCGCGGGGTTCGAAGGCATGCGCAAGGCGGGAAAGCTCGCCGCCGAGGTGCTGGACCACGTGACGCCGGCGGTGAAGCCGGGCGTGACCACGGGCGAGCTCGACCGTATCTGCTACGACTTCATCATGGCGGCCGGCGCGATCCCGTCGCCGCTCGGCTACCGCGGGTTTCCGAAGTCGATCTGCGCCTCGGTCAACCACGTCGTCTGCCACGGCATCCCCGACGAGAAGAAGCGGCTCGAGAAGGGCGACATCGTCAACCTCGACATCACCGTGACCCTCGACGGCTGGCACGGCGACACGTCGCGCATGTTCCTCGTCGGCGACGTCGGCGTGAAGGCGCGCAAGCTGGTGGACGTCACCTACGAGTCGATGATGCGCGGCATCGAGGTGGTGAAGCCGGGGGCGACCGTCGGCGACATCGGCCATGCGATCCAGACCTTCGCCGAGGGGCACCGCTACTCGGTGGTGCGCGACTTCTGCGGCCACGGTCTCGGCAAGATCTTCCACGCGCCGCCAAACATCGTGCACTACGGCGAGCCCGGCGAGGGCCCGGTGCTGCGCGAGGGCATGTTCTTCACGATCGAGCCGATGATCAACGCCGGCCAGTACGACGTGAAGATCCTCCAGGACGGCTGGACCGCCGTCACCAAGGACAAGTCGCTGTCGGCGCAGTTCGAGCATTCGGTCGGCGTCACCGCCACCGGATACGAGATCTTCACGCTGTCGCCCAAAGGCTGGCACAACCCGCCTTACCCCGTCTGACCGAACCCCGTCTGACCGAACGATGGCCGAGACGACCGCCGAGAAGCCGCATTACCACGGTCATCGGCGCCGTCTTCGCGAGCGTTTCCTCGCCGACGGCGGCACGGGCTTCCAGGACTACGAGCTGCTCGAATTCCTGCTGACGCTGGCGATCCCGCGCCGCGACACCAAGGAACTCGCCAAATCCCTGCTCGAGCGCTTCCGCTCGTTCGCCGAGGTCATCGCCGCGCCAGCCGAAGCGCTCGCCGAGTTCGGGCTGTCGGAGGCCAGCATCGCCGCGATCAAGATCGTCGATGCCGCGGCGATCCGCCTGTCGCAGCGAAAGGCGATCGACCAGCCGATCCTGTCGTCGTGGCAGAAGGTGCTCGACTACTGCCACGCGGCGATGGCGCGCTCGCCGACCGAGCACTTCCGGATTCTTTTCCTCGACCGCAAGAACAAGCTGATCCGGGACGAGGTCCAGCAGACCGGGACCGTCAATCACGCGCCGGTCTATCCGCGTGAGGTGATGAAGCGGGCGCTCGAGCTCGGCGCCTCGGCGATCATCATGGTGCACAACCATCCGTCGGGCGACCCGGCGCCGTCGGCGGCGGACGTCGCCATGACGCATGAGGTGCGCGACATCGGCGCGAAGCTCGGCGTCACGCTCCACGATCATCTCATCATCGGCCGCGAGGGCCACGCGAGTTTGAAGGCGCTGGGCTTGATCTAATCTTTGAGAGTTCCGCAGGCCACGCGAGAGCTTGCGCGGAAGCGCCACGGCTTGGCGCCTGAGACCGAGGCAGCTTTCCGAAAAGCTATACAGCCGAAAACCTATACAGCCAGTGTGTAGCGAACGCTGATCATCTCCGTAATCATCTGCCGCGTCTGCTGGGGAGTCAGATCCGCACGATGTTCTATCGCCTCCGTAGCATCTGCTAACTCGAGGTCTCTTACGGAGAAGCGTAGCCAGCGCGAATAATCACCGCGTCGCAAATGGAACAACCACGTTTCCTCGCCGATGCCCTCGGCAATTTGGCAGAAAATAGTGAGATTCTGCGCCTTGAGATTGTGCCGATTGTCGGGGCCTCGAAAGTAGAAGCTATGCCATTTCAGATCGCCTTCCGCATACTTCCGGCGATGGCGGATACGCTCCGCACGTCCGGGCAGCGGTCGCATAGCAAAAGGCGGCTGTTCGCTTCCAACAAACCAGACCACGACGTAGTCCGGATCGTAGGCCAACGTCTCAGGCCATACGAGCGGCCTGCCCGCAGCATTGCCAAATGCCGTCAGCGTATCCTTGGGCGAGCGGCCCATAGCCACCACGACCTGGATTGGGACTAGTGCGGCCCGGGTGAGATGGTCAGGGTGTACCGTGACCAGGATAGTTTCGCCGAGTTGCTGCGGCAGCGCCGAACCGGCGTGGCCCCGATGTGTCGGGAGCATATGGTGCGCTTCATCCAACACGATCCAATGTGGTCGTCCCGTGCGTGCGCGCATCGCTTGCAGGCTAGGGATAAGCTGCGCGAGGAACTTCGGTCGATCGTTTAGTGAAATCCCAAGGAGGTTTACGCTCAGGTTAATTTTTGGATCTTCGAGAATAGAAAGCGCTTCGTTGACGTTTGGTGAACGCCAATGATTACCCAGCGCCACCACGTTGGGCACTGACCCGTAGTCGCCCTCCGGGTCCACAATGCAGACTTGGTAATCTTTTTCGATCAGTCTTCCAATGACTCCGTCAGCAAAGGTGGATTTGCCGCAGCCGGACGGGCCGGCGACCAGCACGGGGTATCCATATGGCGGAAGTTGCACCGCACGACCATCCGGCCGCGTGCCGAGGTCGACATAGTGCTTCTCAAGGGAGCGCCCCAAGTCGCTTAAATCATTGGCGATCAGTTCGTCTATGAGCTCAATGACCCCATTTCCGTTCTTCGCTGTTGTGACGCGCGCTACCTCTCTCTTGAGGGATGGCACTGCATCCGCCACAGCAAAGGCGCACTCACATAATGCGAGAAACGAGTGATCATTCTCGGCGTTGCCGATCCCCGCGACCTCGTGGCGCGAGAGGCTCAGATTGCGCAATGCGTGTGCAAGACCCGTTGCTTTGTTAATCCCCGCTGGCAGCACCATAACTGCGCCGCGGTTGGCGATCACTTGCGTTTCTAAGCCTAACTCCCAAACCACGTCCTGTACTGTTTCACGGTGTTGCAAAAGCGTCGCAACTAAAACTTGCCCAATTTCCAGTGGCGCGACGCCACGTGCCTTCAGACCCTGGATGAGTGCTTTTGGAGGAGGATTCGCGAGTCGGGTTTCCTCCCGAGTTGCAGGGTGGAAAACGACGCCACCATTTTCCGCCACAACAATGTCGAAGAGCTGCACGCACGTACAGACCGCAAGTAGGTCATCCAGCCGCCGCCCTGTCACCAGGATTGCTCGTCGCCCGGAGTTTCTTAGCCGCTCCAAGGCGTCGATTGTTTTCTCCGACACGCGGTCATGAGAGGCTACCGTGCCGTCGTAGTCGGCTGCTAGCGCGAGGTAACGCATGTCCACTCCCGCCAGTTATTCGGCCGATCAGGTTTAGCAAAGCCCCTCCTTCCTTGCATCAGCACATGGGCTTGGATAATCGGCTATTTTTTCTCGACAGTTGGAACAAGCGGCCGTACGCGTAAGTTCTCTTCCCCTTGCTGGCGGTTTTGCTGGTGGCAGTCGGTACCGCCAGTGCGCTTTTCGTTCCCTGGCCTTTCGCACGATCAGGTCGCGAAAACGCTGTAAAAGCGTGAAAAATCGGGAATGCCCGTGAATTCCCGTGAACTTCCGTGAACCAGGATCATGGTGCACAACCATCTGTCGGGCGACCCGGCGCCGTCGGCCGCCGACGTCGCCATGACCCGCGAAGCGCGCGACGTCGGCGCGAAGCTCGGCATCACCCTCCACGATCACCTGATCATCGGCCGCGAGGGCCACGCGAGCCTGAAGACGCTGGGGTTGATCTAGGTCGCAGCCTCGTCGCGAAGGCGCGATTGGCATCGGACAACGCCTGAAGCGAACCGCTCGCGCGCGGGAGGCGAGTCCCACGCGCGAGCGGAGTGAGCTGAAGCGACACTCAGCGCGCCTGCGAACTGGTCTGAGCCTGCGCGTTGACGAGCACCTGCGCGGTGTCTTGGTTGCCCGCGGCGCTCTGCCCCTGATCGCCCGACGGCGTCTGGGTGGCAACGAGAGCCGAGTCGAATCCGGCACGGGGAATGATGGCGTCGTGAGCGAATGCAGGAACTGCAACCGTGGTTGCCACCGCAATGGCGGCGATGGCGGACATCAATGACGCTTTCATGTGTGACCTCATGTTTGATCTAAAGACGCACCGCCTGTGGCGGCGCTACGGCGCGCAGCAATTGGCTTACACGCCGATGCGTGTTTCACGCCCCAATGCGATTTGGCCTGCACGCAAAAGATGTCAGCGCCGACATCCGCATAGCACCTATGCAGCATGTGTCCACGCGAATGCGTAGTTCCCCGCGCATACGATGCTTCACGAGCCGTGCGGAGCCGATTCAAGCAGGAAGGGCACGAGTCCGGATTGCACCGGTACGCCTCGGCGGTGATCGCCTGCATGCTCCCGGCGTATCTGCTCATGCGCCACTCCAAGAAGCATCCGCACATCGGCCGCGCAGAGGTGAAAGCCGCCAGCGGCGACCATCGGGACATTAAACGCAGCGAACCGTTATCGTGGTCCCGCGACGCACAACGCACGATCATTTGATCGCGTCCGAACCGTCGGCCGCAATGTCGGCGCGCTAGACTGCGCGCATGGGGGATTCATCACTGCGTGCCGCGGGCGTTTGCCTGCTATTGCTTCTGTCGTTGGGCGTGTCGACGCGTGCGCACGCGGCTCCGGACTGCTCGCGCATCGCCGGACCGACCGAGGTCAACATCGACCGGGTCGCAACACCGGTCACTTACAACCTCGGCGAAACGGCCGCCCAAATCGGCGCGCGCAGCGGCCTCACATCGCACGACGGCGCCGTTGTCCGCGGACTCACCGAATCCGCCTTCCATTCGAAGCTGTCGGTCACCCTCTCGGCGATGACCACGTCCGAAGGCGTGTGCGTCCATCCGAGCGCCATCGACCTCCACATCGGCTTCGATCCGGTGATCGTCTACATCGAGCGCGACTACGGGCGCGGCAGCTGCCAGTTCGAGGCGATCGACGCCCACGAGCAGGGTCATGTCCGCAACATGAACGTAGCGCTCGAGGCCGCGCTGCCGAAGATCCGCCGCGCGCTCGCCGAGGCCGCCAGGGACCCGAGGTACCCGCTGTTCGCACGCGACGAGGACGGCGCGCAGCGCGATGCCATCGCCATCATCGACGCGGCGCTGAACGTGCCTCTCGCCGACCTTGCGCGCGAACGCGCGACGATGGACGGCGCGCTCGACAGCCCCGAGAGCTACCGGATTCTCAAATCGTCGTGCGAGACCTGGTGACGCTCACTCCGTCACGTCCGGATCGCCTCTGAGATCGTATGTCGCCGCGAGCCGCACCAGGTCATCATAGCCCTTGGCGGCGTGCAGCACCGCGGCCCTCGCCTCCCCGTCGGCCATATCGGCGGCAAGGGCGCGGAGCTCCTCCGCCCGGCGGCGGTAGCGTTCAGCCAATGAAGCGGAATTGCGGGCCACGAGGTCTCCAAGCCACCTCGTCGAAGACCATGTGAGTTCTCCACACCGGCGCGAAAAGCACAAGCATCGCTCCCGAAAACACGCGTCAAATTCGCGCCGAAGCTCGTCGATTCACCTTACCGGCGACGCCGGAACGTCTGCGCGGAACGCGCGCCATTGCGTCGACGCGGTGCGCCGCGCTGTCCGACGGCCAATCGGTCGCCGCGTTATTGCGTCGCGTCGTCGTAAACGGGATTCGGCGGAGGAAGCAGACCGGCTGCATGGTTGCGGAACGCCCCGACGGCCGCAGCAAGCGTGCCGCCGAGATACCGGCACCCAATCCGCCTTGCTAGAGTGAATGCCGGAATTTTCGTGACGCGCCGCGCCGCGCGGCCCCCACCTGACGCGATGTCCCGCCCACCACTCGGTAACATCATGACCACGCCCCCGCTCCGCCCCTGGACCGTCCTCTCCGAGACGCCGCTCCTCTCGCTTCCGCCGTTCATCGACGTCAGCACGCAGCGCGTGGCGCTCCCCGACGGCCGCGTGGTCGACAACTACTATCAGGTGCGGATGCCCGACTTCGCGGTGATCTGTCCGGTGCTCGACGACGGCCGCTTCCTCATGCAGCGCTCCTATCGTCATGGCCCGCGGCGCATCTGCCTGAATTTTCCCGGTGGACATCTCTCGCCCGGCGAGTCGGCGGTGGATGCGGCCAGGCGCGAGTTGCTCGAGGAGACGGGGCACGCGGCGAACACCTGGCGCGAGCTCGGCTCGTTCGTCACCAACGCCAACCACCGCTGCCAGACCGCCTACTTCTTCAAGGCGACCGGTTGCCGGCTGGTCGCAACGCCGGACTCCGGCGACCTCGAGGAGGTCGAGCACATCGCGATGACCTACGACGAGGTCGCCGTCGCCGCGCGCAACGGCGACTTCGCGCTGACGACCCAGATCGCGATGTTCGCGCTGGCGACACACCCGGCGTTCGCGGGCTGACGCCCGACGACCGCGCGCAACAATCACGCGCGACCCCGTCCACCTTTTTGACATGTCGATCGCGGCCGTCGACACAGAACCGCCCGGTAACGTTCCGGTCGGCTGACGTTTACCTAGTGGCACCCGGAAACGGTCCATCAGAAGACTTTTCCAGAGGATCCGCCCATGGCAGCCCGGTGGATACTGACGCGTCACTCGGCACGCACATACGCGATCGTCGCCCTCTTTCTCGCGGTCACCGGCTGCAAGTCGGTGCCCGACGTCGACGACATGCTCGATTCGGAGAGCGCCCCGCCCATCGTCGCGGACGCGCGTGGGCCACTGCCCGACGCAAGGCGCAGTGCGATCCTCGATCGGCTGACGCAGGAAGGCAGGAACACCGACCTTCTCGAACGCCACCTCGCGATCGAGCAGGCGGTGGCGCGCAATCCTCTGGTGATCGGCAATCGCGTTCGCATCGTGCGCGACGGAGAGGACACGTTCCGGGCGATGTTCAAGGCCATCCGTGGCGCGCGCAAGCACATCAACCTCGAGTTCTACATCTTCGAGGACGTCCAGGTCGACGGCGCCTCGCTCGGCGATCTGCTGGTCGACAAGCAGCGCCGCGGCGTGGCGGTGAATGTCATCTACGACAGCGTCGGGTCGATCGCGACTCCGCGGGACTTCTTCACACGCCTGACCGACGCCGGGATCTCCATCGTCGAGTTCAATCCCATCAACCCGCTCGTCGCCCGGAACGGCTATTCGCTGAACAACCGCGATCACCGCAAGATCCTGGTCGTCGACGGCGCCACCGCGATCGTCGGCGGCATCAACCTGTCCAAGGAATACGAGACCACCAGGCTCAGGGCGCTGGCGGGGTCCAACGGCGGCGGCACCGAGAGCTACTGGCGCGATACCGACCTCGTCATCGAGGGTCCGGCCGTCGCCGAGATCCAGCGGCTGTTCCTCGACCATTGGGGCGAGCAAAAGGGCCCGCCGATCGCGGTGCCGGACGCCTACCCGAAGGTCGCGGCGCGCGGCGCCGAGGTCATCCGGATTCTCGGCAGCCAGGGCAACGATGTCGTACCGCGCTATTACGTGACGCTGCTCTCCGCGATCCGCGCGGCGGAGAAGAACATCTGGATCACCGCCGCCTACTTCGTGCCGACGGACCAGGAGGTCGATGCGCTGGCGGCGGCCGCGCGCCGCGGCGTCGACGTACGGCTGCTGCTGCCCGGCAAGAGCGATTCATCGCTGACTCTGAGCGTCGGCCGCTCGCATTACTCGGAGCTGCTCGAGGCCGGCGTGAATATCTACGAGATGCAGGACGCGCTGCTGCATTCGAAGACGGCGACGATCGACGGCGTGTGGTCGAGCATCGGCTCTTCCAATTTCGATCACCGCAGCATCCTGTTCAACGACGAGGTCGATGCCATCGTGCTCGGCCGCGACACCGCACAGCAGGTCGAGCGGATGTTCCAGGTCGACCTGAAGACCACGCGGCAGATCGACCGGCAGGAGTGGGCCGACCGTCCGCTCACGCAGCGCATCGGCGAATTCCTGTCGCGCACCTGGCAGACGCTGTTGTAGGACCTGCGTCTCGTCGTCGGGCCCGCGCTTCTTCCCTCGACACTCCCGAGAAGGCGGGAGTCCAGGTGTTTCTGTCGTTTTCGTCATCCTCGCCGCCCCTCTTTTAAAACGGTCCGCGCGAGCGCGGGCCTAAGGGGGCGAGGATCCACGAGTTTCAGTTCTCGTCACTCCCGCGAAAGCGGGAGTCCAGGGCGGCTGCACGGAATCTGACGGCTCTGGATGCCCGCCTTCGCGGGCATGACGAATGAGCCTTTGAACCGCTTCAGCGATTCCCATCTTTCCACAGCCCCCTTGCGCGGGGTTTCGCACGCGAGCATGGTCCTCGCGCCGTGAAAACCGGCGGGGGGCTATTAGGCCTGCCCCCCGATGGTTGAAGCGGTGAAGCCGCGAGAGGCCCCCGACAACCGGGACACCGGCGCGGCGGATGAGTTGAGACGGCAACGACGCTTCCCCTTCGGGTCGCGACGCACCTCTCCTTTCGGTACCGACATAACCCAGCGTCGCGACTCGCGACCGAGGCAGCATCGGTAGGCTCGGCCACGCTTTCAACGCAGCGTGGCACCTTACTGACCCTCACCGGGGACGACAAAGGTGGCTTCTGCCGAGGCCGCCGACGACGGAGTGCGTCCGCCTGGCAAAGTGGGCGCACTCGGCCCCTCACCACCTCGTTCCCTTCGCGTCAGAGGCGGAGGGAACGGGGATCGGGGACGCCAAGGGAGCAGCGATTGGACACCTCATTCGAGCGTACGCGTAACCTCGATGATGTCCCGCGCGACCGCGTCCTTGTTCATCAGGAACGTATGCACGCCAGAAACCTCGCGCACCGGGATCGAACCGAGGCGCGCTTCGTCGACCGTCACGATGCCGTCGTTGATCTCCGCACGGAGCGGCGACCAGCGTCCCGTTGGACCGCCAGTCCCGGCGTAGATCCGGGTGGGCATCGCCGGGACGGCCAAGGACTCCATGAAGCGCTGGTTCGCGAGCAATTGGCCCATCTCGCCTGCGAGAAGCCGGAACAGGTGTCGCGGCGCGAACGCGCGGGCGGCCCTGCAAACGCGGTTGGGCGAGGCGATCAGAAAGCACGCGGCCGGCGCACGGCGCAGGCGCGGGAGAACGGGGCGCTCCAGGAATCCTTCATCAACTACGGCGGCAACAGCAAGCCCGAGTGGCTGACGTGCCTGCACGAGGAAGCCTCGGTCGGCATGTGCCACGGCTACGCCAAGGCCTCCGGCAAGCCGATGGCGGCGATGGTCCACG
>DATJIG010000101.1:0-4545 GCA_035493495.1 Alphaproteobacteria bacterium | reverse complement strand
CCGAGGAGGCCGGCCTTGGCCAGCGTCTGGATGCCCTGGCGCTTCTTCACCCGCTCGGCGTCAGTGCCCATGTGCGTCGTGATCGCGATCTTGCGGTCGCGCGCGAACTTCCATTCCTCCTGGCAGATCTCGAGCGAGTTGTTCTCGGGCCCGCGCGAGGCGATGCCGAGCGTCAGCATGCCGTCGGACGAAATGGTGCCGCCCGGGAAGTACTGCTTCTGCACGCGCTCGACATCCTTGAGCGGCAGCGTCGAATTCGGCGCAGTCTTGCGCGAGTAGCCGTAGGAGAACCGGGCGCGGGCGCCGACCTCGCGATGCACGGCGAGCTCGGCGTCGGCGTATTCCGGCGCCAGCAGGTTGTGCGACCAGTTGTTGAACGTCGTGATGCCGGAGTTGACGCCTTCGGCCAGCGCCAGGCGCACGCCGCGGGCGTTGTCCTCGGGGGTGAAGAACTGGCCGAGCAGGCGGCTGACGTAGTAGTAGCCGCTGTCCTGGGTGTGGCCCGACATGTTGCGGGCGACCGCGCCCCACATGTGCCAGTGGGTCTCGATGAAGCCCGGGCAGGCGATCATGGTGTCGCCCTTGACGACGCGCGCACCCGGCGCCGAGAGGTTGCGGCCGACCGCGACGATTGCGCCGTTGCGGACGTGGATGTCGCCGTTGGCGATCTCGCCGAGCTGCGGATCCATGGTGATGAGGTAGGCGTTCTTGACGATGAACTCGCCCTGCGCGGGGAGTGGGCGCCCGGCCGACCGGCCGGCCGACTGCGCGAACGCCGCGCCGCTCAGTCCGCCCATCATGCCGACCGTGCCGACCGCGGCGGCCGAGGCAAGCAGGCGGCGGCGTGAGAGCGTGAGCGGATTGGTCGCCTTGGCGGTCATGATGGTCTCCCCGGGATTTTGTGTTGCCCGGAGACTAGGACCGCGCTTCGGCACGGGCAAAGCGCAAATCTACCTGTCGTGTCTAGTGGCCGAGCGCCACGTCCTGATACGGCGCCTGACCCGGGCGGCCGGCGGCGAAACGCCAGACCGGTTTGCGGTCGGTGCCCGGCTGCGGCAGCGCGATCAGCGCCGATGACACCGTGCCGAACGGTCCGTCCGTGACGATCGTCATCGCCGCACCCGGGCCGTCGGCGGGATCGTGCTCGGTCGAGGCCAGCAGCGACTCCCATGCCGACCAGTCGCCGCTGCCGGGATCGGGCTCGGCCGCCGCCTTGAACCGCGGCAGGTAGCGCCGGACGCGCGGACTCGTGTCGTCGTTGAGGTCGCCCGCGGTCAGCATCGACAGGCCGATCGGCACCGGCAGCACCTCGACCTTCGTGCTTCCGCTGTGCCTGATCCACGCGGCGTCGCGGTTGTCGGCGATCATCAGGTTGAACGGGCGATACGCCGTGCCGTCGAGCGCCGCGATCGCGCGCACCGCCTCGCGGGCATCGGCGTGGTCGAGGGCTTCGAGCACCAGCTCGCCGCGCGAGCGCTTGCCGGATTCGGGGCCGAGCGAGCCGCGCCGGTTGAGGATGCCGGCGACCACGCCGTGGTCGTTGATGCCGAGCCAGCTCCCGCCGGCAAGCCGGTCGTGGCCGGCGACGACCTCGGGGCGGTCGCTCCAGTGCCGCGCCGGTGGGTCCCACGGCCGGTTCCCGTTTTCGTCGCGATTGGCGGCGATCAGCAGCGGCCAGAGCTGGCCGGGCCGGCGGAGAATGACCATCGTGCACATCCGTTTCGGGATATCATGACGACGCGCGCGCCGCTATAAACGCGGGCGAGATTCCGGCCAGCCGGAAGCGTTGTATGGTGGAAAAGGAGCGTCCATGAGCGGTTTCGATGAACGCGAAAAGGGTTTCGAGGCGAAGTATCGCCTCGACGAGGAAACCAAGTTCCGGGTGCGCGCCCGGCGCAACAAGCTGCTCGGCCTGTGGGTCGCGGAAAAGCTCGGGCTGACCGGCGCCGACGCCGACTCCTACGCCAAGGAGGTGGTCGCGGCCGACCTCGAGAAGCCGGGCGACGACGACGTCATCGAAAAGGTCATGACCGACATCAAGACGCACGGCGCCGCGATCGACGCCAAGGCGATCGCCCGGCAGCTCGTCGAGTCGGAAAAGACCGCGCGCGAGCAGGTCATCTCCGAAAAGTAACGACCGACCGCCGCGTTCGCTCAGCGCAGCGAGCGCGGCGCCTTCGGGCCCGCCGTGCCGAACACGCGGCGGAAGATCGTGTTGACGTGGCGGAAGTGGTATCGCTCGTCGAACATCGCCAGCACCTCGGCGCGCTTGAAGCGCTTCGTCACCTCGGGCTCGGCTAAGAGCTTGTCGGCGAACGTGCCGCCCTCGGCCCAGATCTTCATCGCGTTCGACTGAACGATCCGGTAGGCGTCCTCGCGGCTGACGCCCTTCTGGGTCAGCGCCAGCAGCACGCGCTGCGAGTGGACGAGGCCGCCCAGCGAATCGAGGTTGGCGCGCATCCGCTTCGGATACACCAGCAGGTTTTCGACCACGCCCGCGAGCCTTGAGAGCGCGAAGTCGAGCGTCACCGTGGCGTCGGGGCCGATCATGCGCTCGACCGACGAGTGCGAGATGTCGCGCTCGTGCCAGAGCGCCACGTCCTCGAGCGCCGGGATCGCCGCCGAGCGGACGAGGCGGGCGAGGCCCGTGAGATTCTCGGTCAGGACGGGATTGCGCTTGTGGGGCATCGCCGACGAGCCCTTCTGGCCGGGCGAGAAGTATTCCTCGGCCTCGCGGACTTCGGTGCGCTGCAGATGCCGGATCTCGGTCGCCAGACGCTCGACCGACGAGGCGACGACGGCGAGCGTCGCGAAGTACATCGCGTGGCGGTCGCGCGGGATGACCTGGGTCGACACCGGCTCGATGGCGAGGCCGAGCTTCTTCGCGACGTGCGCCTCGACCCTGGGGTCGATGTTGGCGAAGGTGCCGACGGCGCCCGAAATCGCCGCGGTCGCGATCTCGCGCCGCGCGTCGACGAGGCGCTCGCGGGCGCGATCGAACTCGGCATAGAAGCCGGCGAGCTTGAGGCCGAACGTGGTCGGCTCGGCATGGATGCCGTGGCTGCGGCCGATGGTCGGCGCCCACTTGTACTGGAACGCGCGCTTGCGCAGCGCCTTGAGCAGCCGGTCGACGTCGGCGATCAGGAGGTCCGTCGCGCGCTTGAGCTGCACCGACAGGCAGGTGTCGAGCACGTCCGACGAGGTCATGCCCTGGTGGATGAACCGCGCCTCGGGGCCGACGTGCTCGGCGACGTTTGTGAGGAAGGCGATGACGTCGTGCTTGGTCGTCCTCTCGATCGCGTCGATGCGCTTGATCTCGAAGCGGCCCTTCTTCCACAGCGCGCGCGCCGCACTCTTCGGGATCACGCCGATCGCCGCCATGGCGTCGCAGGCGTGGGCCTCGATCTCGAGCCAGATCTGGAACTTCGCTTCAGGCGACCAGATCGCCGTCATCTCGGGGCGGGAATAGCGGGGAATCATCGGATTTTCTGCGCCAGACCTGAAGGATGGGGGTACGGATTGAAGAGGCCGCACGTTCCCCGAAAACCGGGCTCAACGCAAGGCCCCAAGGGCCTCTCAGTGGAGGCCCAAGGACCTCTCTGTGGAGACGTCAGACGCCCTTCAGGTCGTCGGGCGTGTTGAGGTTGGCGAGCGAGCGGAACTCGGGATCGACGGCGGCGATCTCGGCCTTGGAAATCACCCGTGCGCCGATGCGCTTGAACAGCCGGTGCGGCGCGCGTTCGCCTTCCTTGAGCGCCGCCTCGATCAGCGGCAGTGCGGCGCGGGCGTAGAGCGCGTGGCACGATTCGACGCCGCCCGCGCTCTCCGGCACCACTGCCGGAATGCCCTCGGCGCGCTCGCGGGCGATCCGTTCGATGACCGCGGCCTCGAGGTTCGGCATGTCGCAGGCGAAGGCGAACACCCACGGCGTGTTCGCGGCCCTGAGGCCGGCGGCGACGCCGCCCAAAGGCCCGAGCCCCGGCACCTCATCGTAGACGACGCGCGCCGGAAACGGCCCGCGGCCCGGCGTCTCGCGTCCGGCCGCGATCAGGACGTCGGCGAACAAAGGGACCAGCACCGCATGCACGCGCGCGATCAGCGGCACGCCCTCGACCTCGAGAAACGCCTTGTCGCTGCCCATGCGGCGACTGGCGCCGCCGGCGAGGATCAGGCCGGTGATGTCGGAATATTTGGCCATAGACGCAGTTTACCGCAATCCATGAGACGCAGGGCTGAACGTGAACCCGGATTCATTGCAGCCGCCATTGGCCCCCCTGAGTCACCGAAGCCCGCTCCGGGTTGTGAGGCCGGAGCGGGCTGGTGAGGGGCCGAGTGCGTCCACTTTGCCAGGCGGACGCACTCCGTCGTCGGCGGCTTCGGCAGAAGCCGCCTTTGTCGTCCCCGGTGAGGGTCAGTAAGGTGCCACGCTGCGTTGAAAGCGTGGCCGAGCCTACCGATGCTGCCTCGGTCGCGCGTCGCGACGCATTGTTGTTATCGGTACCGAAAAGGAAGGTGCGTCGCGACCCGAAGGGGAAGCGCCGTTGC